>CAKKQA010000065.1 GCA_919901925.1 Omnitrophica bacterium GWA2_41_15
AAATTTGCAAATATCACCTATTTGTCAAAGAACAAACACATTTGACCCAGTCTGCCGAGGTTAGATGTTGCAGCAATATAAAACCAAATGCCCCAAAAACTAACCAAAACCATAGCGCTATTTTTATGCTTTGCTTTATTATATGAGCAGTGCGGATTTGCTCAAGCAATAGGGCAGGTGAATATAGCTGGATATTTTGCCCAGATGCAAAACCAGATGACGGATAAATACCGCCCGCTGCATCTGAGGTACATTGCCTATGACAATCAGACCAACAATTTCAAACTATTATTAGATAAGGGAGATTTCTTTAAACCCGAAACAAACGGGTCGGATAAATCCGACCCCTACAGACGTACAGCAGGTGTCAGCCATCCTGTAGGGGCGCCATTTATGGCGCCCGAAGACGCGCGGGGCACGAATGTAGGGGCGCGATTTATCGCGTCCGAAACCACAGCGTTAGAGCAAGAAACCAAGAAGTTGATGGAATACTTCTACATAGGCTTAAGCCTGCCGAATGAAGCCTTCTGGGTAAACCTGCGGCCAGACATACAAGTAAGCGGGTCGGATAAATCCGACCCCTACAGACGTACAGCAGGTGTTAGCCACCCTGTAGGGGCGCGATTTATCGCGCCCGAAGAACCAGGCATAATAGATCCCGAGTTGGCCCGAACCGACATTGGCAAGGTATTACTTGAAGCCGACGTGCAGTTGAAGAAAGACACGGCAATAGCCACCTCTCCAGAAACACCTCAAGGCAAAGAATACTGGGATAAGCTTTACAAGAAGGCAGAAGAATTATTCGGCACAGAGAATATAACAATTCCCACCCTAACAAGGCCCTGGATAGTCCCTAATGAAATCATTATCAGAGAGAGTAAGGATAACGCGTATATCTACAAAGCCACGCTGAAAGTTATGCTTGAGGAGGATTACCTTCGAACGGACCCCAGGGGTCCGCAAAGCGGACCCCTGGGGTCCGTAGCAGGTGACCCGCGCTTAAAGATTCTCAATGAATACTCCACGCAACTGATCCGAGAATTCATTATTCCTAAACTCACCAAAGAAATCAACACCGCCAAGAGATACGCGCCACTAAGGCAGGTGTATTATTCATTAATTCTGGCGCAATGGTTCAAAGCTCGCTTCTCCTCGTCATTGCGAGACGCTGCTAAATTCCCTCTCCCCGAAGAGGAGAGGGTTAGGGTGAGGGGAGACAGCGGCGAAGCAATCTCTAAACGCATAAACTCCAGAGATCTCACCAGCCTCACCTCAAAAGAATCCTGGTCACCGGAAACCTATTTCCAAGAATACCAAAAATCATTCAAAGACGGCGAATACAACATCAAGTTACCTATATATACCCAATTTGGCCAGAGCATCCGAAGCTATTTTTCGGGAGGGATGGATTTGGGTAATAGAATAACAGAAACTATGCGAGCAGGGGTATTGACGGGGAAAGACGGATTTACACCTCCCGAAAAACCATACCTTTTGCATGCCAATGTTCCATCTGACAATCCTTTCGCGGTGGACGTTACTTCGGGGGTAGTCTCCGCAAGTTTGCCGGTTGGCGCTGTGGGGGCGCGATTTATCGCGTCCGAAATAAGCGGGTCGGATAAATCCGACCCCTACAGACGTACAGCAGTTGTCAGCCACCCTGTAGGGGCGCCATTTATGGCGCCCGCCGAAGGCGCGCGGGGCGTTTCATCGCCAGTGGAAGAGGGCAGGCAAAGGGAATTATCTTTGGATGTATTGAGGCGGGAAATATTATTTTTAGAGGGTGTGGAAGCAATCCTCGCCAGGCTGAAGTATAGGAATATGGATGTCCGCCAAGCCAACGCTGTAGCGCTAAAGGCAATAATAGAAACCAACGTCTTAACTCCGGAAGAGCTAAAAGGAAAAGTTCTACCGGCAATCCTCGCCGGGCTCAAGGATAGCGATTGGAATGTCCGCCGAGCCAGCGTCGAAGCGCTGAAAGCATTAATAGAAACCAAAGTTTTAACTTCAGAAGAGATAAGAGAGAAAGTTCTCCTTGCTATTCTCGCCAGGCTGAATGATGGGGATGTCGAACTGCTGAAGGCATTAATAGAAAGCAACATTTTAATACCAGAAGATATAAAAGGAAAAGTAGATATCTCGGCAATCCTCGCCGGGTTGAAGGATGGGGATAGTGATTTCCGCCGAGCCAGAACCGCAGCGCTGAAGATGCTAATGGAAACCAAAGTTTTAACTCCAGAAGAACTAAGAGGAAAGGTAGATATCTCTGCAATCCTCTCCGGGCTGAAGGATAGTGTTGTTTATGTCTGCCAAGCTCATGCCGAAGCGCTGAAAGCATTAATAGAAACCAAGGTTTTAACTCCAGAAGAGATAAGAGGAAAGGTAGATATCTCTGCAATCCTCTCCGGGCTGAAGGATCAAAATCACTATGTCCGCCAAGCCAACGCCGAAACGCTGAAGGTATTAATAGAAACCAAAGTTTTAACTCTAGAAGAGATAAGAGGAAAGGTAGATATCTCAGACATCCTAGCCGGGCTGAAGGATAGGAATAGTGATGTCCACCGAGCCAGAGCCGCAGCGCTAAAGGCGCTCATAGAAACTAAGGCCTTAACTCCTGAAGAGCTAAGAGGAGCAGTTCTCTCCGCCATTCTCGCCGGGTTGAAGGATGAGAATAAGTATGTCTGTCTATCCAGCGCCGCAGCGCTGAAAGCGCTAATGGAAACCAAGGTTTTAACTCCAGAAGAGCTAAGAGGAAAAGTAGATATCTCGGCAATCCTCGCCGGTTTGAAGGATGGGAATGATTACGTCCGCCAAACCAGCGCCACAGCGTTGAAGGCGCTCATGGAAACTAAAGCCTTAACTCCTGAAGAGCTAAGAGGAGCAGTTCTCTCAGCAATCCTCGCCGGGTTGAAGGATGGGAATAATTACGTCCGCCAAACCAGCGCCACAGCGTTGAAGGCGCTCATAGAAACTAAGGCCTTAACTCCTGAAGAGCTAAGAGGAGCAGTTCTCTCAGCAATCCTCGCCGGGCTGAAGGATGGGGATAGTGATTTCCGCCGAGCCAGAACCGCAGCGCTGAAGATGCTAATGGAAACCAAAGTTTTAACTTCGGAAGAGCTAATAGGAAAGGTAGATATCTCCGCAATCCCCGCCGAGCTGAGGGATGGGAGTGAACATGTCCACCGAACCAGTGCCGAAGCGTTAAAGGCGCTAATGGAAAGCAAGGTTTTAACTCCAGAAGAGCTAAGAGGGAAAGTAGATATTTCGGCAATCCTCTACGGGCTGAAGGATCAAAATCACTATGTCCGCCGAGCCAACGCCGACGCGCTGAAGGCATTGATAGAAAGCAAGGTTTTAACTCCTGAAGAGCTAAGAGGAGCAGTTCTCTCAGCAATCCTCTCCGGGCTGAAGGATGAAAATGGTTCTGTCCGCCAAGCCAACGCCGACGCGCTGAAGGTATTAATAGAAACCAAAGTTTTAACTTCGGAAGAGCTAATAGGGAAAGTTCTCTCTGTCATCCTCGCCGGTCTGAAGGATAGGGAGGATAATGATGTCCGCCGAGCCAACGCCGACGCGCTGAAGGCATTAATAGAAACCAAGGCAGTTAGCCGCGAAGATTTTCGCGTGATCCTGGATTTACTCGCGGGTTTAGTTAACCCTGAAGAGTTGTGCAGTAAAGGCAATGAAGCGGTTGATATTTTGCTAAAAGCGCTAAAAGAGCATAGCAAAAATGAAAATTTGCGAAATCTATGGGTAGAGGCATTAATTACTGTTGTTGTGGATATCTTTAAGGATGGAGAAGCAGAGGGGCGTAGAGAGGTATTTATAAGTATCATCGCTAAACTTAAAGAGCTTGGTTATATTGATATTATCCGGCAAATAAGAAGCAGGATAACTCCGCGGGATATGGATACATTAAGTATGGATAGCGAGAGTAAAGAATTTGATTTTAGTTCTATGCGTCTTGGGGAAGCGGAGGCAAAAGAGGCGTTAACTGATTTAACAGTATTTTTAGGATGGACCACGGTAATGGATAAACTGCGGTCATTGAAGACTAAAGAAGGCAATGCCTTATTCAGCGCGGAGGATGAGAGTCAGATAGTAAAAGCATCCGCAGAAGATTCTCCCAGCCAAGAATTGCGTTTTGGCCATCTTATGCGCAGGTTAGAAGGTAAATTGCTTTGCGCGGAATTTTTAGGCGAGGGCGCGATAGGCGAAGTTGTATTTGACCTGCTTAATCAATACGCGCAAACGCGCCAAGGCCTGACTGGGGATAATCATTTGCGCGATTTAATCATAGAGCACCGCCAGTTGTATTTATTTTCTCAATCTTATCGCCGGAATCTCGGATGGAAAAAAAGATACGCTTCATTGGATTATCTGTTAGAGGGCACTATGTCAGACGATGTTTTACGCAGTCGGCTTTGCTGGGCGTTATATAATCAGGAGGCAAGAAGCAAAGATTATCTGGTGCGCTCTAAGGTGTTAGAGGGAATAGCTACTTTGCAAAGCTTAACTCCGCAAGATGTATCTCGTCTGATAGAGGCGGCAATGGTTGATCCCAGCCCGCAGGTCAGAAAACAATGCCGGATGATACTATACCAGCGGTCAGTAGAGGTTAATATCTATATGATCAGAAAGCTTTATGAAATAGAGGTAGCGTTAGGACAGCTTTTATCAGAAACGGATAAGAAAAGCAACGGCGCTAAAACTAGGGAACGGCTTTTACATAGCAGGTTGAAAATGGTCAGGGGGTTACAGGGAGAGTTTAGCGCGGATATGTCGCTTTTGGAATATTTAGTCCGGAAAATCGGGGTCAGCCCCGAAGTTTTTAGGTATTTAGGCAGACGGCCGTTAAGCGTTTTAAGCGAAGTAGGGAGAGTTATTTATAACCAGGTATTATATTACCAAGTTTATCCTGCGCCGTTAGATGGAGGGGATCGTAGGTTTGCAATGCGCATGGAAACAATTACAGCAGACAGCGGAATAAGCGCGCTTGAATTTAGGCAAGAGGTAGATTGGGCAGTCAGCCATAGCGCGAGGGAAGCATTGGCGGCAGATGAAGAAAATCCGTATATCCGGCAAAGCTGGCAGGCCAAGAGCAACGCGGAAATTCTGCAAGTCATAAGTGGTTTAAACAAAACTGATCCGCAAGCGAGAGATTTTCTGGTCAGGTTTATTATAGATTGGAGTGCTGCGGAAGAAGTGATGTTTCCGGCAGTGGATAGGTTTTTGGAGTTCTACGGGCAGGAATCATTATTAAGTATTTTTCAGGCTAAACATTTAAGGAAAGACCTCAATGACCGCAGTTGGGAGGGGATATTCAGTTATTGTACCAATAGAAGAGAGTCCAGATTAGCCGAGAGGATTAGTTATATTCAGAGGGCATTAGAGGCGCGTTCTTCGCAGACCGCGCTTGTTTTAGTAGAAGAAAAGCCAGTGGAGATAGCGCATTATGAAGAAGAGGGCGTAGGAATAGTTGAACGGGGGGTGGAGTGGCTGAAGCATCAGGCGCGGGGTATACTGCCGGAGGCGCAGTATGATGAGAGCTATTCTCCTCCGGGAATAGACGAAGACCAACTGCGGCGGATGCGCGAGGTGAGCGGGGATAAGAGTTTGCAAGCTGAAGATGCCTTGCAGAGGCAATTGCAGGAAGAGTTGCGCTATTCGTACCGGCTGGATGCGTTGCCTCGTGATAAGGCGGAGGCTTTATTGAAGCAAGAATTGCTTCAGGTGACAGAGGAATATACTCAAGGGACTGATTCTGCGCGGCAGGAGTTCTTAGGGAATAAGGCGCTTGCCTTGCGTGAACTTCTTAAGGCGCAGAGGCTGAGGCCGGGCAGAGAAGGCTCGGCTTCGTCACCGGTCGGCGCTGTAGGGGCGCGATTTATCGCGCCCGAAATAAGCGGGCCGGATAAATCCGGCCCCTACGGACGTACCGCAGTCAGCCACCCTGTAGGGGCGCCATTTATGGCGCCCGCAGAAGGCGCGCGGGGCGCCTCGTCGCCGGCTGTTCATGCCGTACAAACAGATTCCGGCCAGCTATGGTATAACCGCAGGTGTGCAATAACAATACCGGAAGAAGAATTTAGGCAAAGGCATGCTGAAATTGAGAGTATGAAAGACCAGATTGTCAGGGATTTAAAAGGTAAGGTTAATATTGGCAATATTATGGATTTTGATATGGAGGATTATCTAAAAGGCATAGAAATATTAAAAGATGCTGTTATTGACGATGATATGAATGCGGGCAAGTTTGAGCTATCTGTAATCAGGTTTGCTGACGTGGTCCGTGAAGATAACCAATATATGCAGGGTTATGGTTCTTTGCAAGGGTTAATTCTGCGTATTTTTTCAGAAGATGAGGCGAGGGTTATTACAGCGGATCCCATTGGATATGCCGCGGGGATTTTCACCGAGGTAATCTCTGCCCAGCCGTTTCTTAACGCTAACCACAGGATAGCGGATTTTATTGCAAACTATATCCTTCTTAAAAATGGTTATCCTTATTTTATGCTTACTGCCGGGAATGTTATTGAATATTATCAGCTTTTAAATACTTCTGATCTTCAGGAAGCGATGGAGTCGAAGGATACGGAAAGAATTGCTTTGTTGAAGTTCAAGGTTAGGGATTTTCTTTTTCGCAGTGAAGTTAGCCAAAAAGCGCCTGTGATTTTTTCTCCGGCTTCATCACCGGTTGACGTTCAGGGCCAGTCCCCTTCGGGGGCAGTCCCTTTGAAGCCGGGGACAGTCCTTGCAAGTTCACCGGTTGGCGCTGTGGGGGCGCGATTTATCGCACCCGCAGAGACGGCGAACGGGTCGGATAAATCCGACCCCTACAGACGTACCGCAGATGTCAGCCATCCTGTAGGGGCGCCATTTATGGCGCCCGCAGAAGGCGCGCACGGCGCTTCGTCGCCGGCTGTTGATAGCGCGATTTCAGGGAAAGAAGATAGCACCATTGAACAATTGATTAGCAGGATAAGGCCGGCGGTGCAAGCAGATGCGCGGGGAATCGCGTATTTGTCAGATTTGATACCGAGGATGGATGACGAAGAAGTGCCGACTGATGAATTGATTGGATATTATCAGGGTTTGATGCAGGATAAGAATAATTATATATGTGTATATGCCGATAAGATAGGAGCTGTGAAAGGATACATCTATGCGGTTATTAACGAAGGGGAAGCGGAAATCGCGGAGATGGTAGTAGATCTGCGGCTGCGGGATAATCATGTGGGTACCGCCCTTTGGACAGTTCTGATGCGTCAGATGGGGCAAAGAGGCATAAAGAAATTTAGCGTTGTTGCCTTGCATGAAGCGGTCGGAAAGATTGCGCAAAAATTTGGGTTTCATTTTGAAGGGAACAATACCTACGTTTTAGATTATTCAACATCTGATGCGGGCCAGTTACGGCAGAGGGCTGCCGGCATCTCGTCGCCGGTTGTGCCTGAAGATAGCGGTTTGAATTATACGGAGTTAATTTATGGCCGGAATATTGAGTTTTCTGTAATAGTTAGGGAACAAGTAAAGAAAGTGCGTTTGGCAGTGATGGGCGACGCTGAAGAAGTTACAGCGTTATCAAGATTAATACCGCAAATAGATGATGATCTTAACTACCGGCTTGAAATCTCCGGCCAGGGTAGAAGCAAGTATATTTGGGTTTATCAGGATGAAGAAGGGAAGATAAGGGGTTACTTATACGTTTTATTCCGTCGTTCTGAAGGGGCCGCCTATATTGCCGAGGTTGCTGTGGATCCGCTTTCTCAAGATAGCAAGATAGCCACAGCTTTATTTGTGGTTGCGATGAAGGCATTGGAAGAAACAGGAGTCAAGAAAATCAGCTTTGCAAGTACAAAGGCAGCATTAAAGAAGTTAGGGGATAAATTTGGTTTTGCGGAAGTCAGAAAAAGTTGGTACGCGGCTGACTTTTCTAAGGGCCATTCAGCCGTACCTGTGGTTTCCTCGCCGGTGGTAAGCCAGGATAATGGCGGAATTGATTTTCGCGCGCTGCCAATTGTCTCGCAGGCGATGAGTTCGCCGGTTAGTAATGTATGGGCGCGATTTATGGCGAATGGGCCGGATAAATCCGGCCCCTACGGACGTATAGTAGATGTCGGCTACCCTGTAGGGGCGCCATTTATGGCGCCCGCAGAGCTGGCGAACGGGCTTGATAAATCAAGCCCCTACAATAATATTAACGGGGAGTTTGCCCAGATAAATAACTTGCTTAGGGCCGGGATTATTCCTTCTCCTGACAGGATTAAAACGGTTACGGTTTGGTGTTTACAAAAGAAAGACTGCCAGCAGGATATAGGAGAAATTATTTCCTGCATTGCCGATATTATGCGCCTTGAAGAGGAAGAGCCTTCCGCTGGCAACAGCGCCTTCAAAGATATCTTAACCTGCCTTGAATCTGATCAGCCTGCCCAACAGATACAGCTATCTTTAAACACATTTTCACACTCTATAATCGAAAAGTAAAACAGGGCTTTGCGATTTTCCAGAAAAAAGTAGTTTATTAAGCAAGGTTTCTTTTGTATAATGATAACCTGCTTTAAACTATATCAAACCTCCGAGGTTTCAGCGTGAAGGCAACATCTAACCTCGGAGGTTTCAAAATCGAAAGGAATTACTAAATGAAGATTGCAGTTGTGGGTTTGCCGGATTTTCCAACAGGGAAGAAAAGCCTTATAGATCAAAGGTTAAAGGAGCTTGAGCCTTTAATCAAGCCTTCAAAGACCACCTTTATTAGTATGGAATTCTTAGATGCCTCGGGGCTAAAAGATGCCGATGCTGTTATTTGCGAGAAAGAATCTAAGCTGGATTTGATCATTAGCGACCTTGAGGCAGTAGAAAATCGTTTGGCTAAAGGTGAGGACCCGCTTTTTGGCCGGGCTAAAGAGATTTTAGAGAAGAATGTTTGCCTTTCCGAAGAAAAATTCAACGAAGATGAAAGGAAGATTTTGATAAATTCTAACTTGGTAAGCATTAAGCCGGCTTATTTTGTGGATAAGAATGAGGGCAAGGATACCCAACAGATAATGCTTGATGCTTATTATGGCTTGGGGATGATTTGTTTTATCACCGGCGCTAAAGACAAAGAGTTAAGATCATGGGCGATTAAAAAAGGCGCGACTGCTCCCGAAGCAGCCGGGGCAATACATAGCGATATTCAGAGAGGTTTTATTAAAGTCGAGATTATTGGCTATGATGATTTTATTAAAGCCGGCGGCATAAATCAGGCAAAGCAGTTTATGCGCCTTGAAGGCAAAGAATACGTAATGCAGGACGGGGATGTGGTGAATTTCAGGTTTAGCGTTTAAAACTTTAACCTGTCATTGCGAGGAGCTGTTGTTGATACGATGCGACGAAGCAATCCCGTACTTAAAAACGAGATTGCTTCGTCACTGATATGCCAAGCGAGGGTTCCTCGCAATGACGGTAGAAATCGTATTTGGAAACGAGGGATATAAAAAGGAGTCTGGCATGATTAAAATCAAGCGAGCTTTGATAAGTGTTTCTGACAAGACGGGGGTAGTGGATTTTGCTTCGGGGCTTCATAATTTAGGGGTTGAGATTTTATCTACCGGCGGCACTGCCAAGGCGCTTCGTGAGGCAAAGATTCCGGTAATCGAGGTTTCGGATTATACCGGTTTTCCTGAAATGCTCGACGGAAGAGTTAAAACGCTTCACCCTAAAATCCACGGCGGGTTATTGGCGGTCAGGGATAATCCTGACCATATGAAACAACTTAAGGAACATAATATCGGCCTTATTGATATGGTTGTGGTGAATCTTTATCCGTTTGAAAAAACCACGCAAAAGCCGGGCGTGCAAATCGAAGAAGTTATCGAGAATATTGATATCGGCGGCCCAAGCATGCTGCGTTCAGCGGCCAAGAATCACAGGTCGGTCGCGGTTATCTGCGATCCCCAGCGTTATACACAGGTATTGGCGGAATTGCGGGAAAATAAGGGCTGTTTGTCGAGCCGCACACTTCAGGAATTAGGCATTGAGGTTTATAAGGCCACGTCACATTACGACGGGGTGATCCACGCGTATCTTAAAGAGCATATTCTTGAAGATAAGAAAACTTCAAGCGGCGGCTTGCCTCAAAAGCTAGATTTAAGTTATGCCAAGGTTCAGGATTTGCGTTACGGCGAAAACCCGCATCAAAAAGGCGCGTTTTACCGCGATGCCAATAATAACAAAGGATTAGCTTCAATGAAACAGCTCTGGGGAAAAGAGCTGTCGTTTAATAATATTTTAGACTTGGAAGCCGCGGTTAATATTGTTAAAGAATTTAGTCTACCCGCGGTTGTGTTTATTAAACATAACAATCCTTGCGGCGTTGCCGAAAGCAAAAGCCTGCTTTCAGCTTACCGGCAGGCCTGGAAGTGCGATACCTTATCGGCTTTCGGCGGTATCGTCGGAATCAACAGAGAAATTGATCTGGCTTTGGCAAAATTAATTGCCAAAAGCGGTTTTCTGGAATGTATCATCTGCCCGAAATTCAGCCTTGAGGCATTGAGCGTGTTAAAAGAAAAGAAAAATGTCAGGTTGTTAGAGTTTACCCAGTTAAATGACAAACCGGAAGAATTTGATTTTAAAAAGGTCTGGGGCGGTTTGCTGGTTCAGGATAAAGATAATTTAACCCTCGATGAGAATAATCTCAAGGTTGTGACTAAACTTAAGCCTACGAAAAAAGAATTAGAATCGCTTATCTTTGGTTGGAAAGTGGCAAAGCATGTTAAGTCTAACGCGATTATTTTAACTTGCGGCACAAAGACCGTCGGTATCGGAGCAGGCCAGATGTCGCGGGTGGATTCGGTTTTCATCTCGACGAAAAAAGCAGGAAGGCTGACCCCCGGGTCTGTTTTGGCATCGGACGCCTTTTTCCCGAAGGAAGATGCCGTGGAATTGGCTGCCAAATATAAGATCAAGGCGATCATCCAGCCCGGCGGTTCGATTGCCGACGAAAAGATTATCCAAGCCGCGGATAAACATAAGATAGCGATGGTGTTCACCGGCATAAGACACTTTAGGCATTGAAACGGATGTAGGGTTAAGCAATGAACCAAGCTGGAAGTAGGGTTAAGGGTAAAGGGTTAAGTGGTAAGGAAAAAGCAAAAGAGAAAGAAAACTTAAATCAATGAATTTTTCATGGGGTTTTCCTTAACCCTTTACCCTTAACCCTACGTAAGATTGACTATGAATTTCCGCGAAGCAGCCTCCTACCTGGATTCTCTTGTTAACTACGAAAGAAAAAACGAGTATCCGTATAAACAATCTTTCAAGTTGGGGCGGGTTAAAAATTTCCTGGCTCTTTTGGGCAATCCGCAGGATAGTTTTAAGTCTTTGCATGTTGCCGGGACCAAAGGTAAGGGCTCGGCCTGTGTTTTTCTGGCGTATATTCTGCGCGCGGCTGGTTTTAAGGTTGGGCTGTATACTTCGCCGCATTTAGAGGATATAAGAGAGAGGATAAGAATTTTAGCAGGGTTAAGGGTTAAGCGGCAAGGGTTAAGGAATGAATTCGAAGGGATGATTTCGCGAAAAGAATTCGCGCGATTGGTTGGAGAAATAAAACCAAAGGTAGAGAAATACAATAAAGTTTCAAAGAGCGGGCCGTTGACTTTCTTTGAGGTTTTGACAGTCTTGGCGTTTATATATTTTAAGAATAAAAAAATCGATTACGCTGTTTTAGAAACAGGATTAGGCGGCAGGCTGGATGCCACAAACGTCGTCGAACCGGTGGTTTGCGGAATTACCCCGATAAGCTATGACCATATGGACAAGCTTGGGGCTACCTTGCGGCAGATATCCAGAGAGAAGGCGGGAATAATAAAAAAAGGGTTAAGCGGTAAGGGTCAAGGGTTAATAGTTGTGAGCGCCAAGCAGGGGAAAGAAGCGGCTGTGGTTATACAAGAACGTTGTAAAGAAAAGAAAGCAAAACTATATTGGGTGGGAAAAGATATTAAGTGGTCTGGCCATAAAAAGTCGTTTAGGGTTTCGTCGCCAGCGATTGTAGGGGCGGCACAGTGTGCCGCCCCTACGTTGGGTAATAGCGTCTTGCATGGTTTTAACGTCAAAGGGCTGAAAAGAAATTATCGTAGTTTGAAGATAAAGCTGTTGGGGGATCATCAATTAGATAACGCGGCCCAGGCAATAGGAATGATTGAAGCGCTGGATGAAAAGAAAATACAACAAGAGCATATAAGGGCCGGATTAGAAAAGGCTATCTGGCCGGGCAGGCTTGAAATCGCGCAAAATAGTCCGCTGGTTTTACTGGACGGCGCGCAGAATTTAGTTTCGGCCGAAGCATTGAAAATAGCGATAAAGAAATATTTTTCTTATCAGAGGTTAATTTTAGTATTCGGAGTTTCACAGGATAAAGATATTAAAGCTATCTCCAAAGTTCTTTTTGGAATAGCTGATGAGATAATTCTGACTAAGTCACAAAGCCCCCGGGCGCAAGCGCCTGAAGTTATTCAAAAGATTACGGATAAGCCTTCTAAGTTAACCGATAATGTTAGAGATGCTGTTGAATTCGCTAAAAGTATAGCCCAACCGCAAGATTTGATTCTGATCACAGGTTCTTTATTTGTGGTGGGCGAGGCGAGGCAAGCGTTAAACAAAGCGGCCAGATAGTCGGTTTGTAAACGGGAGGAATCACTGAATCGTCATTGCGAGGAACCCTCACTTGGCATATAAGTGACGAAGCAATCTCGTTTTTAAATGCGAGATTGCTTCGTCGCCGATGTGGACAATAGCTCCTCGCAATGACGATGTGGAATTCTTTGGGTTACTTCGAAAACATGCTAAATAATTCATTAACAGATACCATCGCAGCGATAGCTACTCCTTTCGGAAGAGGAGGCATAGGAATAGTGCGCCTAAGCGGGCCGCAGGCGTTAGCTATCGCGGATAAAATATTTTTAGCCAAAGATAGTTCGCTGCCTTCGCGTTATAAGAGTTACACGGTTCGTTATGGATGGATTGTAAGAAGGGGTAAGGGGGAAGGGTTAAGTGGTAAGGGTAAAAGAAAAAAAGTTTTAAATCTTAACCCTTTACCCTTATCGCTTAACCCTGCATCAGATAGGCCAATAGACGAAGTCCTGCTAACCGTGATGCGCGCGCCGAAGACTTACACCAAAGAGGATATCGTCGAAATAAGCTGTCATAGCGGCTTGGTGGTATTAAGAGAAATTTTGGGTTTGGTTTTAACCCGCGGCGCGCGGTTGGCCGAAGCCGGCGAGTTTACCAAGAGGGCGTTTTTAAACGGCAGGATTGACCTTTCTCAAGCCGAGGCGGTTTTAGATGTGATCAACGCCAAAACAGGGGCAGCATTAAATAGCGGATTGAATCAATTACAGGGCGCGTTATCACGCAAGATAGCAGGAATCAGCCAGCGGCTGTTAAATATATTAGTTTTATTAGAAGCAAATATTGATTTTCCGGAAGAGGATACGAAATTTTCACCCGACAAGAAGTTTTTCCACGCGATAAACAACGCGTATAAAGAGATTTGTGAATTAGTCAGCTCTGCCGATAGTGGTAAGGTTTTACGTGAAGGCTTAAACGTGGTTATTGCCGGAAAAACGAATGTGGGGAAGTCTTCACTTCTAAATGCCCTGCTAAAAGAGGAGAGGGCGATTGTCAGCCCAATCGCAGGCACTACCCGCGATGCCATTGAAGAGATAATGGATGTAAAGGGAATTCCCTTGAAGATTGCCGATACAGCAGGTATAATAAACCCAAGGGATTTGATAGAAAAAGAAGCCCTTAAAAAGACACAGGCCTATTTTGATAAGGCTGACCTTGTCCTTTTGGTTTTTGACGCAAGCAGTTCTTTTACAAAAGAAGACCGCCAGCTGATTAAACGTGCTAAAAATAAAAGGGTTATAGCTGTACTAAATAAATGCGACCTTAAACAAAAAACCCTATCTATCCAAATCAGGAAGCATTTTAAGAAGGTAATTAGGATTTCCTGCTTAACTTTAAAAGGGTTTAAAGAGCTGGAGGAGGCGTTAGCGGGTTCGGTGTGTAAGGGCGGATTAGAATCGTCGGATGAAATTATCCTGACTAACTTGCGTCATATTCAGGCATTGAATAAGGCTAAAGAGGCGCTGGAAGGAATGCGGGAGTCGGTAAAAAGAAGCTTGCCTCTTGAGTTTATCGTCGAGGATTTGCGGCTTTGCCGCCAATCTTTAGGCGAAGTAACCGGAGAAAGCGCGCGGGAAGATATTTTAGACAAGATATTCAGCCAGTTTTGTATAGGAAAGTAGGGGCGGGGTTACCCCGCCCTACAGTTCGCAATGACAGCATTAGGCGTAAAATGGACAAGAAAAAAATAGCAAGAGCAGTCAAAGATATTCTGGAAGCCATCGGCGAGAACCCCGGGAGGAAAGATTTACTTGATACCCCAAGGCGCGTAGCCGAAATGTATGAAGAGATATTTTCCGGAATTCAGAAAGACCCGGCTAAAGAATTAGAGGTTATCCTTGACCAGAAACATGAAGAAATCGTATTGTTAAAAGGAATTCCGCTGTTTTCGATTTGCGAGCATCACCTCGTTCCTTTTATGGGCAAGGTTAATATCGCGTATATTCCTAAACAGGGCAGGGTGACCGGCTTAAGCAAACTGGCAAGGGTTGTGGATACTTTAGCCAAAAGGCCGCAGGTTCAAGAGAGGCTGACAACGCAGATAGCCGATATCATCATGGCCAAATTAAAGCCTTTAGGGGTGATGGTGGTGGTGGAGGCAGAGCATCTTTGTATGTCCATGCGCGGGGTGCAGAAACCCGGGGCGGTAACTATTACCTCGGCGGTAAGAGGGGTATTTAAAGAAAATTTTAAAACCCGCTCCGAGGCATTATCATTAATGAAATAATGGAAAAAACCAAGAAATATACCTGGCGCACAAGGAAAGATTTAAGGTTTAGTTTTTTAAATGCCTTCCGCGGCATCGCGCATATAGTCAATCATCACTACAATGCTCGGCTGATATTTCTTTTCGCGATATTAGCGGTTATACTTGGCTTTTTCCTTAAGGTTACCAACGTCGAGATGTTTGTCTTGGGCGTTACCATAATGCTCGTTTTTATAACGGAGGTAATAAATACTTTAATCGAAGATACAATCAACCTTTTTAGCGAGGAATTCCATCCTAAGATAAAAATAATCAAGGATGTGGCGGCAGGCGTAGTCTTGGCCGCGGTTGGTTTTTCTTTGGTAGTGGGGTATTTTATATTCGGGACAAGGATATGCAGGTTGTTGAATAATTAAAAACACATAAGAAATAGAGAGGAGAATTAAATATGATAGGAGTAGGCGGAGTTACCCATAAGCATTATCCAGAAACAAAAGGCATGAAGATTACCTGCGGAGAGCATGTTAAAAAAGGCACGATATTGACCCGTGAGGGCAATAGGTGGAAGGCGGGCTTAAACGTCGGCGGTATAGCTACGCTTTACGCCCTTTGCGACGGCGTTTTATACTTCTCGACGAAAAAAGGCACGTATCGGACCACGAAGAGGTATACGTATATTAATATAAAGGCCAAGAAACTAAGTGCTAAACTCTAAATTCGAAATACTAAACTCTAAACAAATTATAAATCACAAACATTTATAAACATCCGGTTTGGAATTTGGAGTTTATAATTTAGAGTTTGTTTAGTGTTTCGAGTTTAGGGTTTAGAGTTTATTAGCGAGTGACTTATTAAAAGGAGAGCGCTATGGCTGGCACAGAGTTGATTACGAAGCTTATCGATAATATCGAGAAGGTTATTGTCGGGAAAAGGGACGCGATCGAACTTATCCTTATCGGCTTGTTAAGCAAAGGCCATATTTTAATTGAGGATGTGCCGGGATTAGGCAAGACAATGCTGGCCAGGGCGCTGGCAAAGTCCGTTAGCGCCGATTTTAAGAGAATACAGTTTACCCCTGACCTTCTTCCTTCGGATATTACCGGCGTAACCATTTATAATCAATCGACGCACCAGTTTAAATTCTCCCCCGGCCCGATATTCGCTAATATCATCCTCACCGACGAAATCAACCGCACCACTCCCCGCACGCAGTCCGGCTTATTAGAATGTATGCAGGAACATTCCGTGACTGTCGATGGCGTCACTTATCCTCTAAGCGCGCCGTTTTTTGTAATGGCTACTGAAAACCCGATTGAATATCACGGTACCTATCCTTTGCCTGAAGCACAGTTAGACAGGTTTATTATGAAGTTTAACATCGGATACCCCAGCGAGAAAGAAGAGCAGGATATCCTGCGCAACAGGATGACAAAAGACCCGATAGAAAACATATCTTCGGTGGTGGATATTCAGGAAATCCTTAAACTGCAGGAAGCAGTCAATAACATCCACACGGAAGATGTGGTGTTGGCGTATATAGCCAGCCTCGTAGCCAGGACAAGAAAAGACCCCAACATCAAGCTGGGCTCAAGCCCAAGAGGGTCCCTGGCTTTGATGCAGACCGCCAAGGCAAAGGCATTTTTAGAAGGCAGGGATTACGTGATTCCGCTAGATGTTAAAGAAATGCTTACCTATGTTTTGCCTCACAGGATAATGTTAGACCCCAATGCCCTTATGCGCGGAGTCACCGCCAAAGAAGTCATTGAGCAGATAAATCAATCTGTGCCCATACCAAGTTAGGGCCTAACAGTATTAATGATATGCTAACGCCCCGAGGGAAATTTTTTATCTTTTTGTCTGCTTTTTGCCTGTTCCTTTCCTGGTATACTCAATCAAGGCTTGCCTATTTTATCTGCGCGTTATTGTTTTCCATTCTCATTGTCTCCTATATTTTATTCCGCCTCCAAATCAATAATATCGAATGCCTGCGTAAGTCCGGCGCCACCGCGTCCGAAGATGATGTCTTGGATGTCGGCATAACCCTTGCCAATAGCGGATTCTTTTCCGAGGATTCCTTATCGATAAGCGATAGCTTTCCTACCGATATAAGCAGTTCCACAAAGCATGTTTTTGTCGGCATGGTTGGAAAAGGAGCGGTTGTTAATTTCAATTATAAAGGCTATTGTCAGAAAAGAGGCGTATACACTTTAGGCCCGGTCATAGTAGGAAAGAATGATTTCTTTGGTTTATTCAGGAAGGAAAGAAGGTTTTACCCTCCGTCGAAGTTAATAGTTTTCCCGCGGGTTTTTAAAGTGGGATTTTTCCCTTTGGGATTGCGTTCTTCCATGCCGCGTTACGGAAGAATGGTATCGCGGCGCTCCGGCGAATACGAGGAATTCCAGGGTATAAGAGAATATGTGAAAGAGGATGGTTTAAGGAAGATTCACTGGCCTTTAAGCGCCAAACACGAAAAGCTTATGGTCAGGCACTTTGAACAAAGCTCAAGTTATATGGGGAGCATACTGCTTGATTTGAAAGAAGCGGATAACATCGGCATGGGCAAGGATACTACTTTTGAATACGCGGTGAAAATAAGCGCTTCTGTCAGCGATTATCTGATTCAAAAAGGCGGCAACGTCCAGCTTTTAGCCTATGGCGACGAGCCGGTGCTTACCGGATTCGGGCAATCCAAGGAGCACCACACGCGTATATTAGAGACGCTCGCGGAGTTAGAGCCAGAGGGCCAGTTAGATTTTCCGGCAGCACTCACCAGGCTTGAGCCGATCATTCCTCCCAGCTCAAGCCTTCTTGTTTTTTTGCTTGATAACGATACTAATAGCCAGAATATGGTCCGTTCTTTGGCTGCCAAGAAAGACCTTTTTGTCATCGAAGTAATCATGTCGTCTTCTTCATTTGTCGACCTTGCTCCGGCGAAAGAAGTTCTAAAGATTTCCTACGAGGGCCCTAATTTAATAAAATATTACTGCAGTTGGCGCCAGGGGTTAGAAGGCATTTTTTCTCAAAGCTCCACATCGCAGCATGAAACGATGGCGGCATGAATACGCGTAATTTTAAAATATACGTTTTTGTTTTTTTATTTATGGCATTTTTCTTTGCCGCTTATGTGGCTAAGCAGGTTGTCGGTTATGGGTTTGAGTTTCTTATCGCGGCCTCTTCTCTTGGCGCGGCAGGTTTTATTTACAGCTGGCACAACGACAAGCCGGCAAGGATTGCTAATACCCGTAAAGGCGTAGATATCGCCTCTGTCCTGATTATCCTTAAGTTCGCGTTCGATTGTTTATACCTGCGCAAGGCTCCCCTGAATGAAGGCTTGATGGTTTTAGCGTATTTGGCAAGCGTAAATAGTTTTAACCTTTATAAGCCGCGCGATTACTATTTTGTCCTGATGCTTTCGCTTTTTCTTTTTCTGTTTTCCTCGGTTATATCCGCGGGTTTTAATCCCAATATCTTTATTGTTTGTATCATCGGCTTTATCGCCATATGGATGTGTTTTACAAAAGCAATTGAACTTTATGAGAATATAAGCCTTAAACCGCGGGAAGAATTCTCCGGTGATGAGAAAATGCTGATGTTTTTCCAGCTAAAAAAAATAGCCGTTTTCTTAATCTTAATTGTTATATGCGCTATCCCCATATATTTCGCGATCCCGCGCATCAATGTGCCGTTGCCGCTTTTGCCGGGGATAAGTAAAAACAAAAGTTCGATATTCGTCGATGCCATAAATGAAAGCCTTGCAAGCTTCTTTTCCGGCGGCAGGCTTGACGCGCCCGAAGAAATCAAGAGATCTCCGGAGGCTTCGCCTGAACATGCGCGGGCGGAGATCTTTTTAAAGGTTACGGATGAAGAGTTAAGGCCGATTTTTTGGCATAGTAGGGATATGGGCAAAGAAAACCTCGAAGGCTTAAAGGGCCGCCAACAGGATATCGAAAAACAAATTACCGGTAAAGAAGCAGATTTAAAGAATTATGATAATTTAAACAACCGGCTCCAAGAGAAAATGGCAGATACTAAGGAATCGCTGGCTGGCCTTCAACCGGATATTCCGCATCAAGAAGAATTGAAGCAGGTTGCAGGGGATAGGCTGCCTCTTTTAAATAAACAGGCGGATTTATCAGCAAAACAAAGCCTTCTTGAGCGCGCCGCCCAAGAATTCAATAATTTTGAAGATAAGGCGCTTGGAGACTTGCAAAAGGCGGATACGGATGAAAAGAAAAGGGAAGCGCTTAGCCGTATTGATAAATTCGGGCAGGCTACCCAGATAATAAAAGAAAAAGATAAAGCCTTCACGCTTGCTAAGGACGCGGTTATGCAAGATGTAGCAGTAAACAATAATAAATTGGATAATTTGAGCCAGTCCGCGCAAGACGCGCCTAAGCATAATGATTTGGTTTCCCAGCTAAAAGCTATAGAAAAAGAGTTTATCGATAGCCAAATCCAGAAACAAATTGCTAACAGCCAGATAGAAGATTTGACGGGTTTATATATGGAGGCGGCGCGTAATGCCGCTCACCAGCAAAAAGAATCAAAACAAACGCAAGAGGCCGCCCCGAAGAAAGAAGAAGTTGAAAAGAAAGAATTCCAACAGCAGGCAGGCCTGTTTTTTGAAAAGAACCCGCTATTTTTAAAGGCCGCGTCCTTGATCATAAATATTATTCTTTGGCTTAGCATATTTATGCTCGCTGTTTTTACGGCGTATTTATTGTATCGGATAATATTGTTTGTGGACGCCGGCCGTAAAAAACAGAAAGCATTGGAAGGGCTTGTTTCAAGTGACCCCAGGCAATTTATTATTTTGTTATACGGATTTCTCCTCGATGTATTGGCCGCCTATGGTTATAAACGCAAAGAGTATATGGATGTTTTTGAGTATATGGGTTTTATGGCAGGAAAAATCGGATATATCAACCGGCCTTTAAAATATATGAGCGAGTGTTTTCAGGAGGCCCGTTACAGCACGCATGATATGGACCTGAATTGCGCTAAGAATTTTGCCCTGCAGTATGAGGAAGCCATTTCGTTAATCACCAAAAACGCCACCGCCCGCCAGTCTGTTTTGCTGAAGTTAAAGTACCCGTTCTTAAAGTTGCAATTACTTTGAAATTGGCCATCCATTTTGGGGAATTTTTATCTTGTAATTGCGTGCTGTAGGGACAGCACACTGTGCTGTCCCTACAATGATTGGCGGTAACTGTTTGCGGGTAGCTCTCTTTCCGTCATTGCGAGGAGCTGTAGTTGACATGCGGCGACGAAGCAATCTCTGCGATTTCGCTTGACAAAGCCCGCGGCAGAGTTATATTAAACTTAGATAATTTGAATTAAGTCCCGTGTTTGGAGGGGGAAATCCCGGACTTTAAAAAAGTAAAACCTTCGCAGGGCCAGCATGCCTAGCGGAGGTTTTT
>CAKKQA010000066.1 GCA_919901925.1 Omnitrophica bacterium GWA2_41_15
AATGGGATACCCAGTGTTACTGTTCCCCATCCAAACATCATCTTTGTGCAGGAGTTTGGAAACTTGCCCTTACTCTTTCATGAAAATCCGCGGGAAGTTTTAGTTATCAACTCAGGGGCGGGCGGCCTGCTGCATGAATTGCTTAAATATCCGTTGAATAAAGTTGATTACGCGGAGTTGGACCCTTTGATTATAGAGATGCTCAAAAAATATCCTTCGGATTTGACGCAAGGTGAGCTTGGTGATAGCAGGGTAAATCTGATTAACCTTGACGGAAGATTTTTTGTGCGCACCACTTCTAATGCCTACGATATAGTTTTGCTTGGGCTTTCTAACCCAAGCGATTTATCCGCTAACCGTTTTTTTACCCGGGAATTTTTCTCTCTGGTTAAGCCAAGGCTTAAAGCCGGCGGGATCCTGGCGTTCTGCCTGCCTGGATCATTAACTTATTTAAGCAGTGATTTAAGGGATTTGAATGCCTGCATTTTAAATGCCCTGAAAAAAACCTATAGTTACGTGCGCATCATCCCCGGAGATTATAATATGTTTCTAGCTTCGGATTCGCCTAAGATCTTAGAGCCGGATCCCGATTTAATTTTTGAGAGGATAACTAAACGTTCTATAAAAACAGATATTCTGTTTCCGGATTATCTTAGGTATAGATTAAATGAAAGCTGGATTAAATGGTTTGATAAATCCAGTTCAGGCGCGACCTCTCAAATTAACCGCGACAGTGCGCCTTTTGCCGTATTTGAGGCATTAGTCATTTGGAATAAGCAGTTTTCGCAGAAACTGACGCATTTATTCGACTTCTTCAAATATACAAATGTAGGATGCGCCGGCACAGTTATATTTATTCTTACCATTGTTATTTTTTTGCTCTTTCGCCGCAAGAGCTGGTTTGTCAAATTCAGCGTTGGCTACAGTATAGCCAGCAGCGGTTTTTTTGCCATGCTTATAAATCTTATTTTAATTTTCAGTTTTCAAGTCTACTACGGGTATCTTTATCATAAGATCGGCATACTGATCAGTATTTTCATGGCCGGCACAGCTTTGGGAAGCATTCTGATGACCCGCGCCCTGCCTAAGATCAAGGATGGCTTAAAATTATTGCTGCAATGTGAGATTACAATTATCCTGTTTACCATCGTCTCGGCCTTTATCCTTACCAGCTTTATGGAAGGTTTTCCCTATATTGCTTTACTGTTTGCCGGCTTGTTCTTTATCTCCGGATTCTTAGTGGGCTTGGAATTCCCCCTGGCCGCAAATATATACCTGGATAAAAAATCCCAGATAGGCCAAACCGCAGGCAGCCTTTATTTTTTAGACTTAGCCGGCGGTTGGGTAGGAGGGGTATTGGGCGGGATTATGTTTTTACCTGTCCTGGGGCTGTTTAATACCTGTATGCTTATTGTTTTATTTAAATTAAGCAGCCTGCTGTTTTTGGCAAGAGGGAGAATTTTGCAAGATCGATGCCCATAGTTAAATTAACAAAAAAAACACGGCTGCTTATTCTGTTGAGCTTAATCTTATTGATTAGTGCAGCCGCTTTTTCGCCGTCGCTCAAGAACAATATTACCAATTGGGACGATAGCGCGTATCTCACGGATAATCCGCTTATTAAATCACCGTCGTTAACAAATCTAAAGAAAATTTTTACTTCGTTTTATTTCTCAAATTATCACCCCCTGAACATTATTTCTTACCTGCTTGAGTATCAATTGTTCAAGTTCAATTATTTTGTTTATCATTTAACGAATTTACTGCTCCACCTTTTTAATACCCTGCTTGTTTTCTGGCTGATTTACCTGCTTAGCGGAAAAACTTTGGTTTCTTTTCTGGCCAGCTTGCTTTTTGGTATACATCCATTGCATGTGGAATCCGTGGCCTGGATCAGCGAAAGGAAAGACTTACTTTATGCTTTATTTTTCCTGGGGGCGCTGGTGGCTTACTGTTATTATCTGCAGAAAGGCAAGGTAAAAAAATATTATTATTTATGCCTGATCCTGTTTATCCTTTCGCTTCTTTCAAAGGCAATGGCGATTACCCTTCCGCTTGTTTTGTTAACTATTGATTATTTCTTTGA
>CAKKQA010000067.1:0-1111 GCA_919901925.1 Omnitrophica bacterium GWA2_41_15
GTCTCCTTAAACACCTCTTTATCAAACTCCATAGTCGGCCAAAGGTGAGAAAACGTCGTGCCGGTGACAATACCGACATCATCTGTATTGGCAGGGCTTACCTTTAGGCCGGCATCATCAAGGCATAATTTCGCGGCGGCTAAAAGCATAAGCGCGCTGCGGTCCAGATGCCTCAAGCGAGGCGCTTCTAAATAATCAGAGGCTTTAAAATTCCTTACTTCCGCGGCATGGTTTACTGAAAAATCATCGGTGCTGAAATTCACTACCTCTGCCGCCGTATCCTTACCCGCTTGCAGGTTTTTCCAGAACTCCTGCCTGCCTATTCCGCTTGGCGAAACTATCCCGATTCCGGTGATAACGATGTTTTTCATATGTACCCTTACCGACCCCCGGGGTTCGCAATCTAGCAGGCCCCGGGGGTCGGTATCCAAAAAAAAGGCGTTTCCATCCCTGCTGGTTATTGCCAGCAAGGATAAAAACGCCTTATAATCTTTCCTCTATATTTAACCCCAAGCTTTAAGTTTATGGTTTTTTTATTCTTCTGCATTAAGCTTTGCCTCAGTGAATACCCGTGGCTTTTTGTACTCTGAAGCTTTATGCCTGATTATCCCTCGTAAGTTCTATTTATCTGGCTCTTTCTGCTTATCTGGTTCTTTTTGCGAATCCTTATCTGATTTTCTGCGGTTCTGTTTTTGCTGATTGAACAAAACTTTTTCCTGAATCCAGCTTTCTATGTGTTTCTTGTAAAAACGCCAGTCCGCGCCAATTTTAAAGGCCGGAATCTTACCTTCACGGGCAAACTTGTTTACGGTGAACGGATGCAGTTTAAGAAAATCCGCAACCTCTTTTGTATTCAATACTTCTTTCTTACTAGTCGCCATTACATACCTCAAACTTAAACAAATTAAACACAATTAAACCTTGCTATACTATACTTTATAATATTAAATGTGTCAAGCTATTATTTTGATTACGGATTAAAAAATGTAAAAAAAAGATATACGCGCATAAAAGCTTTATAAATGTTTTTAGTTGGAATATTTGTAGGCTTACTCTTGTTTTTGTTGCGGAGTTGCTTGCTGGGATGGCTGTTCGGTAGATTGAGGTTCTG
>CAKKQA010000067.1:1211-42617 GCA_919901925.1 Omnitrophica bacterium GWA2_41_15
TGTTCTTTTGCTTGTTCTTGAAGCGCTGCTGTATTAGAGATATTTTTAAGCTGTTCGAGAGAATATTTCGATAGCTTTTGCCTTAAATCCTTGATAACCTCTTTCATCCCTTCCTGCATAAGGTCGGTATAACTATTTAGATCTGTGCCCCAGTTATAATATAAACCTTGGATAACGGTCTTCTCTTTATCAAATGCGTACGACCAGATCAAATCGCCGCTTTTGTTGTTTTTAAGGTATAGGTTAATATCGAGTTTGTTATAAGATGAACCCGCTGGCAGGCCAAAACACCACAAAGCCGGCCCCAGAAAAGATATGCCATAAGAATATGTCTTGCCTTCGTAAAGAGTAGAAACAATATCACCGCTGAGCACAAAATCCGCGTTTGCATTCTGCTGGCCGCTGATCAATACAACATTATCAAAAATCTTGGCATCCTGAAGCTCTTTGAAGAAAACTTCTGAAAGGCCTTTGGCAAGGTCAAACTTATAGGCGTTTACCGTATTAAACATCTTCGCGTCTTCAGGGCGCTCATACTGGATAGTGCCATAAGGCATCAAAGGAATCAAATACCTATAGACGCTTCCGTAGTTATTGTAATTACCCCGCTTCTCGTTGAAAGGAAACACAGCGACTGTTATCGGGTAATTTTTCTGCTGGACAGCGGCCTGAAAGGCTTTCTCGCGCTCGGTGTTAACAAATGGCACATGCTTGCTTACAGTCGCGCAACCGGAAAATAAAAATACCGCGGCCGCAATCACAGACGATGCTAAAAATGTTATATTACTTTTGTTCATATATTTATTCGCTTCTGCCACAAGCTAACCTCTGTAAAAGCTGCTTTTGCAGGGGCTTGATTTATTAAGCCCGTTCTCGTCGGGCGCCATAAATGGCGCCCCTACAATTATTATTCAATTTCCGCCAGGGCTTCGCCCACCTTAACTGACTGGCCTTCTAAAAAGAATATCTTCTTTAATTTACCGGATGCCGGCGACGGAAGGTTAAAAGCCGCCTTATCTGTAGTAAGCTCAACAAGGTCATCCTTTTCTTTAACTTCCTGTCCGGCTTGAAAATACCAATAAGAAACTGTTGCCTTGGTAATGCCTTCGCCTAGTTCTGGTAATATTACTTTTGCCATCTTAAACCTCTTTAAGCCTTAAAAACCTCGCGAAACTTATGGATTAATACACCCTTCACTTTTTCTATATTCACGTTGTTTGGGCCCAAAATTTCAGTCATCGACGTCATCATTATATCCTGTCCGCATGGCCTTATCAAGGAAAATAAATCGAGATTGCCTCCTACATTAAGGCTTAAGCCGTGGCTGGTTACCCAGCGGCTCACAGAAATTCCTATTGAAGCAATTTTTTTATCTCCAACCCACACACCGGTGTTGTTTTCTTTCCTTATGCCCTTAATATGATACCCTCTTAACAAAAGCAGGATTGCCTCCTCCATCGCCCGAAGGAATTTGTGT
Source organism: Omnitrophica bacterium GWA2_41_15 (assembly GCA_919901925.1). Lineage (GTDB taxonomy): Bacteria > Omnitrophota > Gorgyraeia > Gygaellales > UBA12090 > CAKKQA01. The sequence goes on from CAKKQA010000067.1 coordinate 2,689, forward strand.
AAATCGCGTTTCCATTGCCGCAAGGAAAAAATCGGATACACCACCAATTGGCCGGGGATATGCATTGTTACATCTCCCCCGCGGTGGACATTATAGGTGCTAATCCCCATTTTCATAAGAGCGTCTTGAGGCTTTAGGATGTTTTTTTCGTTTGCCTGCCTTCCTAAAGTAATAACCGGATTATGCTCGCATAAAATCAACGTGCTAATTTTTACCCCGGAAGACACTTCGCAAACAAGCCTATTCTGTATAGCAAGCGCTTCGGAATAATCAACTAAACCTAAATCCAAAATATCGAAACTAAACATGATTATGGGGTCAGGTCCAAAACAACCGTGGGACCAGGTCCAAAACACGGTTGGAAAGTGTCCCCGCCTAGGTGGGGACACTTTCGCCGGTTAATTTGGACCTGACCCCACGGTTAAATTGTACCTGTCCCTGATAGAAGAGTTTCTAAAATTCCCTCTGAAACAGTAGGGTGAGCGAAAATCGTGTCTTTTAGCTGACTTGTTTTTAATGAATTTTTGATAGCGACGGTTAAAACGTGGATGATCTCTGTTGCCCGCGGGCCGATTATGACACTGCCGACGATAAAATCATTCTTGTCTGAAATAATTTTAATAAAACCTTCGCTTTCATCCAAAACATGCGCCATTCCCAGAGAAAGAAAATCCAGCCTTTTGACGGTTATTTCGCCGTAATTCTTTCTCGCTTCTTCTTCGCTTAAGCCAACAGCCGCGATTTCCGGATTAGAATATATTCCGCTTGGGGCCGCCCTGTAATCAGCCTTTTCTGTATTAGCGTTTAATATATTTTTGACTGCCAGCCTGCCTTCGTAACTTGCGACATGCGCCAAAAGATAACCGCCGATACAATCTCCTGCCGCGTAAATATTCGGGATATTCGTCTGTAAATATTCATTAACTAATATTTTAGAGCGCTCTTTTTTAATTTCCATATCCCCGAGGCAATCGCAAACAGGCGCCCTGCCAACACAAAGCAAAACCTTTTCATAATTCTCAAAATTAACTTTTGTGGCGTCGGTACTCAAAGATATTTTTACGCCTTTTTTCTTTAATATGGTTTCTAGTTTCCTGGCCGCTTCTTTATCCGTTCCCGGAAGCAGGTTCGCGGTAAGTTCACATATTTCTACCGACGAACCCAGAGTAGAAAATATCTCGGCAAACTCACAGCCTATTACTCCTCCGCCGATAATAAGGATACTTTTCGGCACGGCAACAATCTGTAAAGCTTCTCGGCTAGAAATAATTTTTTGCCCGTCAAATTTAATTGTCGGAAGCTCTATCGGCTTTGAACCGGTGGCTATTAAAATATATTTCGTGCCTAATAATTGCCCCGCCACTTCTATTCTTTGCGGGTTGGAAATTTTCGCGCTGCCGCGGATAAGATCGATTTTATTGGCCTTAATCAAAAACTCAAGGCCGTTTTTGAGTTTATTAACAACTTCTTCTTTTCTTTTGATAAGCTGTGGCAAATCTACCAAAGCGCCGGTAGTATTTATGGCAAATTTCTGGGATTTTTTAATCTGTGAAAATAATTTTGTGGTGTTAAGGATTGTTTTGGTAGGGATACAACCGTAATTAAGGCAAGTTCCGCCTAAAGCGTCGTTCTCGATAAGGGCGGTCTTTAGGCCGTGCTTAGCCGCGTATTCCGCCGCGCTAAACCCCGCCCATCCCGCGCCGATAACAATTAGGTCGTACATAGGAGCGCCGCAAAACTGAACTCGGAGGTCCGCAAGATTGCGGACCTCCGAGTTCAGTTTATGGTTATGATAAAACTTTGAGTTGAGCGCGGATGGTTTCTGCGGACTGCGCGAAAGCTTCTTTTTCCTGCGCGTTTAGCTCCAATTCGATTATCTTTTCCACTCCGGATTTCCCGATACAAGCAGGCACGCCGAGATAAAGCCCTTGGACGCCGTACTCACCGTCTAAATAAGCGCAAACACCGATAACGCGTTTTTCATCTTTAGCAATCGCGCTTATGATTTCCACAGTCGCCATTGCCGGAGCAAAATAGGCGCTTCCTGAACCCAAAGCCGCGACAATCGACGCGCCCCTATCCACTGTTTCCTGCTTTAGCCGCGCCGCGTCTAGAGGCGAAACCAAAGCATCCAGGCTTTTACCGGAAACTTTTGTCAGGCGGCCTAACGGCAACATCGCCTGTCCGTGGCTGGCAACAACTACCGGCTCTATGTTTTTTACAGAAGCATTCAACGCCTGATGTATCAAATTCGCGAATCGTCCCGCGTCAAGGCTTACTCCCATCCCGAAAACCCGTTTTTTATCAAATCCGGTAAACTTGTAAACCAGAGAAACCATAAGATCGACGGGATTAGTGATAGTAATAACAATAGGATTATTAGTGAACTCCTTTATTTTCAAAGAAACGTCGCGAATAATTCCGGAGTTTATCTTTAAAAGGTCATCACGGGTCATCCCGGGTTTACGGGCGAGGCCCGCGGTAATCACAACTATGTCGGAATTCTTTAAAAGAGAAAAATCATCGCTTCCCTCTATCAGGCAATCTTGTTTACAAAGAGAAGCGAAATCCTGTAAATCCAAAGCCTTGCCTTTTGCTAAGCCCTTGGCGACGTCTAATAATAAACAATCGCCGATGCCTTCTTTTACAAGAAGCATGGCGATTTGTCCGCCGACGTTACCCGCGCCGATTATTGTGACTTTCATCGCTATTGTTTGTTTACCGGTTTGCCGGTTGGCCAGTTAGCCGGTTTAAAAACAGACAAACTGGTAAACTGGCAAACAGGCTAACTAACCCCTCTTAAGCCTATCGATTATCGCCTCTGCCATTTGCTGCGTCCCGACTGCTGTCGGGTCATTACGGTCCGCTTTCAAATCATAAGTCACATACTTACCTTCCCGAATAACATCCGATACGGCCATTTCCAGGGCGTTTGCCGCTTTCGTTTCTCCGATATGCCTTAATAACAACACCCCGGACAAAATTGTCGCTGTGGGATTGACTTTGTTTAAACCTGCATATTTCGGCGCCGCTCCGTGCACCGGCTCAAAAAGGGCGATGTTCTTTCCAATGTTTGCTCCCGGAGCCAGCCCCAATCCGCCGATAAGCCCTGCGCCTAAATCCGAAATAATATCGCCGTAAAGATTTGGCAGGACAAGGACGTCAAAGTTCCTGGGATTCTTAACCAACTGCATAGAAAGATTATCCACTATCGCGTCTTCAAAAGCTATTTTTCCGGCATATTTCTTTGCCACCTTTCGCGCCGTTTCAAGAAATAACCCGTCAGTGAATTTCATTATATTCGCTTTATGCACGGCTGTTACTTTTTTACGGTCATTCTTGACGGCGTATTCAAAAGCAAATTCAACGATCCTCTTTGAGCACTTAGGAGAAATCGGCTTTATCGAAATTGCCGAATCATGGTCAATCTTTTTCGGCTGAAGCTTTTCAATTAAACTAATAAGTTTTTTAGCCGCGGGCTTTTTACTTTCAAACTCTATCCCCGCGTATAAATCTTCCGTATTTTCCCTGACAATCACAAAATCTACATTTTGATATCGCGAGACTACGCCGGGAATAGATTTTATCGGCCGAAGGCAGGCAAATAAATCCAATTCCTGGCGAAGCGCTACATTTACCGAACGAAAGCCGGTGCCAACAGGCGTGATTATCGGGCCTTTAATCGCCAGCTTATTTTTACGGATAGATTTTAAAACATAATCCGGCAAGGGCGTGTTATATTGCTCCAAAGCGGCAGAACCAGCGATAACTTCTTCCCATTGGAATTTTACCCCTGTTGCCTCAAGGCATTTCTTGGCGGCTAAAGCGACTTCAGGGCCAATACCATCTCCGGGAATCAATGTGACTTTATATGACATGTTTTCCTTCCGTCATTGCGAGGAGCTTTTATTTGGTTACGGCGACGAAGCAATCTCGTTTTAAAAACAGGATTGCTTCGTCACAGATATGCCAAGTGAGGGTTCCTCGCAATGACGCTGTATAAACTTTACAACTCTATCTTTCCGTTATGCTTCTTAATATGATTCACTATTCCGCCGTCAGAAAGCAAAACCCGCATTATATTTGACAGCGGCTCTATTTTAATCTTCAGGTTTTGCGTTGAATCCATAATACAAGACTCCTCCACATCAATCAATAACTTATCGTTTTCCTTAATGCCAGAGGTGTCCGCGGTAATCAAGGGCAATCCGATGTTAAATCCATTACGGTAAAAAATCCTGGCGAATGATTTTGCCACCACGCAGGCTATTCCTGCCGCTTTAATGACTAACGGCGCCTGCTCGCGCGAAGAGCCCATGCCGAAGTTTTCTCCGGCGACAATAATCGATTCTCCGGCTTTTAGCTTCTTAGGAAAATCCGGGTCAATATCTTCCATTATATGCTTAGAAAGCTCTTTCATATCGGAAATAGCAAATTTATACCGCCCGGAAATTATAAAATCGGTATTGATATTGTCCGGCAATAAAACCGCGCTGCCTTCTATTTTCATATATTTTTAACCACCTCGTCATTGCGAGGAACCCTCATTTGACATATCAGTGACGAAGCAATCTCGTTTTTAGAAACGGGATTGCTTCGTCGCTACAACCAAACGATAGCTCCTCGCAATGACAAATTTTAATCTTTCTCTACTTCCTCATCATGTTTCTTAATTCTTCCGGATTCTTGGCCTTCTCCATAGCCGCTTCCATAGTTATAAACCCGGTTTCGTACAAATCCTTTAGCGACTTATCCATAGTATGCATACCGAATTGCCCGCCGGTTTGCATCATTGTGGGTATCTGCTCAATCTCTTGCTCCCTTATCAAATTGCGGATACCGGGGGTAGCAATCATAATCTCTGATGCCATAACCCTGGCTTTGCCATCTACCCGCGGAAGCAGCAACTGCGAAAGTACGCCCTGAAGGCAATCTGATAACTGCAGCTTGATCTGCCTCTGCTGATCCGACGGGAACACGTCGATAATCCTCTGGATAGTCTGAGGAGCATCGGGTGTATGCAATGTCGCCAAAACCAAGTGGCCTGTTTCGGCTGCTGTCAAGGTTATCGCTATAGTCTCTAAATCGCGCATTTCACCGACGACAATGACATTGGGGTCCTGGCGCAGGGCATGGCGTAAGGCCGCGGCAAAAGACTTTGTGTCGCCGTAAACCTCGCGCTGTTTAATCACGCTTTTTTTATTGTGATGAACAAACTCTATCGGGTCCTCGATACAAAGTATCAACGATTCTCTTTCGCTGTTAATAAGGTCAACCATTGCCGCTAAAGTCGTAGTCTTACCGGCGCCAGTGGGCCCGGTAACTAAAACCAATCCATTAGGCTTACGCGCTAAGGCCTCCGCTACCGGCGGAAGCATTAATTCCTGTATGGTAGGAATAGTCAAAGGCACTCTTCGAAATGCCGCTTCAACACAGCCCTTCTGAACATGCACATTAACCCTAAAGCGGTCTAACCCCGGAAGAGCAAGAGAAATGTCTAACTCTAATTCGCGTTCGAATTCTGTTTTCTGGTTATCGCTTAATAATGTATATATTAAACGTTTTAATTCGTCTTTATTTAACGGTTTTTGTTCGATGCGGGTCAGCCGGCCGTTAATCCTTAATATTGGAGGTTCATTCTCTGTCAGATGCAGGTCTGACGCGGCTTTCTCAACTGTCAATGCTAACAGCTCCTTGATTTCCATATTTCATCCTCCCTATTATTTTAAATACTTACGCGGGTCCGCGATTTTACCTTCTATCGCCGAAGCGGCAGCAGTTGCCGGCGAGCTAAGATAAATGAATGCTTTGGGATTGCCCATCCTGCCGGTAAAATTACGGTTTGCCGTCGAGACAACCACTTCTCCATCCGCAGGCACGCCCTGATGCGTGCCGACGCAAGGGCCGCAACCGGGATTTAAAACCACTGCCCCGGAGTCAATAAACGCGGCCACTAAACCTTCTTTTAAGGCTTGACGGTAAATCGACATAGACGCGGGCACAATAATTAATTTTATCCCGGATTTTACCTGCCTACCCTTTAATATCGCCGCCGCGGCTTTTAAATCTTCCAGCCTTCCGTTTGTGCAAGTGCCGATAAAGGCTTCATTTATCGGAGTGCCTTTCAATTCCTCGACTGTAGCATAATTATCCACTGTGTGCGGCTTAGCAAGCGAAGGAATAATTTTTGACACATCATATTCTTTAATATCTTCATATTCTGCCGCTTTGTCCGCTTGGTGGACAGTATATTTCTTCTTAACCCTTTGAGCCAGCCAATTTTTTGTTTTGACATCAACCGGCATAAACGCGCATTTAGCTCCAAGTTCTACAACCATATTGCACATTGTAAACCTTCCGGACATATCCAACGCGTCAACTGCTTCTCCGTAAAACTCAATTGCTTTGTAGGCCGCGCCGTTTGCCGTAAGCTTTCCCGCGAGAAATAAAATTATATCTTTGGCATATACGCCTTTTTTCAATTCTCCTTTTAGGATTATTTTAATAGCCTGCGGCACCTTAAACCAATTCTTGCCGGTTGCCAAAGCAACAGCCAAATCAGTAGAGCCGACTCCCGTCGATAAAGCCCCTAAAGCGCCGTAGGTGCAGGTATGCGAATCCGCGCCCAAAACCAGATAACCCGGTAAAACATGCCCGAATTCCGGGACAATCTGATGGCATACTCCGCAATTCACATCGTAAAGTTTAACATCATATTCTTCGGCAAACCCGCGCATCTTTTTCTGTACAGCCGCCGCGCCGAGATTAGGCGCCGGCGCGTTATGGTCGATCACCATGCAGAATTTCTTATTATCGAAAACTTTTTTTACGCCTATTTCTTTAATCCGGTCGATTATAATACCGCTGGTGCCATCCTGCCCAAAGCAGAAATCGATATCGCAGACAGCGAAATCTCCGGCTTTTAAAGATTTTTTAGCGTGCGCGCTTAAGATTTTTTCGGCAACTGTTTGAGCCATAACTCTAACCTGTCTATTCCCTTGCTTATTGTTTCTGTCTTCATCGCGAAGCTAAGGCGAATATAATCCTCGCATCCAAATCCCGCCCCCGGAATCACCGCGACGCCTGCTTCTTTTAACAAGGCAATCGCGAAGTCAGAAGAGTTTAGCCCTGTTTTAGAAATATCGCAAAATAAATAAAACGCGCCGTTTGGCTTGATATATTTCAAAGCGGGTATCTTATCGATGCGGCCGCAAAGATAATCTTTTCTTTTTTCAAACTCTAACCGCATTTTCTCTGTCCAATCGCCTTCTGTGGTTAAAGCGCAAAGCGCGGCCTTCTGGGCGATTGAACAAGGGTTTGATGTTGAATGATCCTGAAGGTTCTTTATTGCCTCCACTGCTTCAAGCGGGCCGGCAAAATAGCCAATACGCCAACCGGTCATAGAATAAGCTTTTGAGACGCCGTTAACCGTAAAAGTAAGGTCAAAGACTTTTTCATTAAACGACGCTATCGATACGTGAGAAAGCCCGCCGTATATCAGCTTTTCATAAATTTCGTCGGACAAAATATATATATTATGCCTGACGCAAACATCTGCCAGGCCCTGAAGCTCTTTTTTCTCATAAACGGCACCGGCAGGATTTGACGGGCTGTTAAGAATAAAAAGTTTTGTCTTTTTTGTGATTGCTTTTTCTAACTTCTCGGGCGTGATTTTAAAACTATTCGCGGATTCTGTATAGACGAATTTAGAAACCCCTCGCGCCACAGTAACCATTTCGGGATAACTAACCCAGTAAGGAGCCGGTATAATAACCTCATCGCCTTCTTCTACCACCGCTAAAATTATATTGAAAATACAGTGCTTCGCTCCGGAAGAAACAACGGCCTGTTCCGGCGTGTAGATAAGGTTATTTTCTTTCTTGAATTTTTCGCAGATTGCTTTTTTTAATTCTATAATTCCTGTGGATGGAGTATATTTGGTAAAGCCGGCGCGGATTGCGTTTATAGCGAATTCTTTTATGTAATCAGGAGTATCAAAATCCGGCTCGCCGGCGCCAAAGCTGACAATATCTTGGCCTTCTTGTGATAATTTCTTGGCAAGCGCGGTAATTTGAAGTGTGGATGACGGATTGAGGGCTTTTACTCGTTTAGCAAGGTACATGTATTAAAAGGCAGGGGACGGCAGCAACCGTCCCCTACGCTTATAATGAATCTCTTTCTTTTTTAAAGAGCTTACGTAAATTGCCTAAAAACTTCTTTGGGGCTTGAGCTTTTTTATCAACAACTTTTGATTTTTCTTCTTTTGAGGCATGCGGTTTTTCTTCATCCGCACGCAGCTTTTCTTCTGTTTCTTTATCATGCTCATGATCGTGTTCATGCTCAAGATGGCCGTGTTCATCCGCGGCCTTTGCCTTCTTTGGCTTCTTTTCTTTAACCGCGCTTTTTTCGGTAAGTTCTAAAATAGCCATCTGCGCGTCATCGCCGCGGCGCTTGCCTAATTTTATGACTCTTGTATATCCGCTTGAGCGATTTTCAAACAACCCGACTATCTCGCTGAATAACCTGCTTACCAGTTTATGATCCTGAAGCACGCTAAATGCTTTCCTCTTAGATGATAAACTACCCTCTTTGGCCAGTGTAATCAACTGCTCGACAAGAGGGCTTGAAGCCTTTGCCCTTGCGTGGGTAGTCCTTATCGACTGATTGATTAAAAGCGCCCGGGCAAGAGAAATTATCGTAGCTTTTCTTAAAGAACTGAACCTGTCTAAACGATTAGTTTTTACGCTGTGTCTCATTAATCACCTGAATCTTTAACTTATATGTTTTTGGCGGGCGCCATAAATGGCGCCCCTACAGACGCGTTATCAATCGACCACATTGCCGCCATGCATTGTAGGGGCCGGATTTATCCGACCCGTTGGCCAATGGCGCCCCTACATTACAAACGGTGTTTATTTGACCTTCAGCTTCTTTGAATCAATCGTAATCCCTAAATTTAACCCCATCGAAGCAAGCAGTTCTTTAATCTCGGTTAATGATTTCTTGCCGAAATTCCGGAAAGACAACATCTCTTCTTCGGCAAGCTTCACTAAGTCCGCGATAATTTTAATGTTAGCTTCCCGCAAACAATTAGACGACCTGACTGATAACTCAAGCTCTGAAATCGGCAAACGTAATTTCTCGTAGAGCGCGATTTCTTCGGGCTGCATCAACGGTTCCTCTTCCAGATTTTCTTCCGGCAGCTGCCCGAAATTCACAAAAACATCCAAATGCCTCTGTAAAATATTTGAGGCGTATAAAAGCGCGTCTTTCGGTGACATTGCCCCGTTAGTCCAAATCTCCATGATAAGCCTGTCATAGTCTGTCTTTTGTCCGACGCGCGCGTTTTCCGTCGAGTAAGCAACCTTCGCTACAGGGCTGAAAATAGAATCTATAGCGATGACCCCGATAGGATGGTCTTCCCTTTTATTCTGTTCAGAACTAACGTATCCCCTGCCTCTGGATACTTCCAGCTCAAGCGAAAACTTCGCGTTACGGCTTAAAGTCGCTATGTGTAATTTAGGATTCACTACTTCTATGGTTTCATCAGTTTCTATATCGGCTGCTGTAACCTCGCCCTTTTCAGTCTTTTTTATAGTAATGACCTTGGGGCTTTTTGAAGTCGAACGCAATACCAGGTTTTTGATATTCAATACTATCTCTGTTACATCTTCGACCACACCGGGAATCGTGCTGAATTCATGCTGTACGCCGTCAATTTTTATTGATGTTACCGCGGCGCCCTCTATAGAAGATAAAAGAACCCGTCTTAAAGGATTACCCAGAGTTACCCCATATCCCCTTTCAAAAGGTTCAGCGATAAATTTGCCGTAAGTGTCCGTGTAGCTGGCTTCATCACAATCCAGCCTGCGCGGCATCTGAAAATCTCTCCATTTAATCCCCATGTCTTCTCCTTAATGAGCGCTAGACTTACGTCATCCGCCGAAAGCGGATGACGTAAGTCTATGCGCGAATTAATCCCGAAGCCAGCGCAGTCGATTTTTGGCGCGAAGCGCCAGAAATTGACAAGCGTTTTGGCGAGGGATAATACTATTCGACTACTTCGAATACAACTCGACGATCAACTGCTCTTCAATGGGCATCGAGATGTCTTCCTTTAACGGCAGCCTCAAGACTTTAAAGCTTAATTTCTCTGTGTCTATATCAAGCCAGCGAGCCTTGCCGCGGTCAGCGGTCAATTTTATATTCTGCCTGATTTGTTCCATACACTTAAGTGTGCCTTTTAATTCAATGGCTTCATCAGCGCTGACTGAATATGACGGAATATTCACCCTTACCTGATTAACATAAACATGGCCGTGGCGGACAATCTGGCGCGCGTGATCCCTTGATGTCGCGAAACCGGCGTTGTATACCACATTATCAAGGCGCCTTTCCAAAAGCTGTAAGAGGATTTTTCCTGTAACGCCCTTGCTTTTTGAAGCAATATCAAAATATCTCCTGAACTGTTTTTCCAGAACGCCATAAGTTCTTTTTACCTTCTGCTTTTCCCTCAACTGCATGCCATAATTAGATAAGTTCTGCCTTCTTTTTCCGCCTTGGCCGTGCTGGCCGGGAGCATACGCCCTTTTGGCGAGGCCGCATTTCGCGGTATTGCATCTAGTCCCTTTTAAAAATAATTTCAGGCCTTCTCTGCGGCATAAACGGCAGTCAGCCCCTGTGTACCTTGCCATATATTTATTCTCCTATATAAATGCTAATTTCTACCCGCTTCTACACTCTTCGTTTCTTAGACGGCCTGCAGCCATTATGAGGTATGGGAGTAACATCTTTTATTAATGTAACATTCAAACCCCCTGCCTGCAATGCCCTTATCGCCGATTCTCTTCCCGAACCCGGGCCGTTAACATATACTTCGATATCTTTTAAACCGATTTCCTTGGCTTTTTTAGCCGCATCCGCGGCTGCTACCTGTGCCGCAAACGGAGTTGCCTTTTTAGAACCGCTAAAACCGACAATTCCCGGCGTCGACCAGACAAGGACATTGCCTTGCTTATCGGTAATGCTTACAATAGTATTATTAAAACTCGCAAGTACATGTGCTATGCCTTGAGTAACGCCCCTTGCTAATTTTTTTTTCTTTGCTTTATCTTTCGTCGACATATTTAATTCCTCTTTTTATGGCTTTGGTTTCGCTGCTGGCGCGGGTTTCGCGGAAGCCCCTGTTTCTTTTTTCTTTCCGATAATTAACCCGCCTTTACGCGGGCCTTTGCGCGTGTGCGCGTTGGTCCTTGTGCGCTGGCCCCTTACCGGCAGGCCTTTTTTGTGGCGCATTCCGCGGTAAGAGCCTATATCCATAAGGCGCTTAATATTAGCGGAGATTTCCCTGCGCAGGTCGCCTTCAACTTTATAATTATTTTTCTGAATCCATATGGTAATCTTCTGAATTTCTTCTTCGCTTAAATCCTTCGCCCTCTTTGAAGGGTCAATATCTACTTCCTTTAATATCTTCGCGGATAAAGGCCTGCCTATGCCGTATAAATAACTCAACGCGATATCTATACGTTTTTCCTTCGGTAAATCTACGCCGACAATCCTAGCCACTTTTCAACCCCTTTCAATAACCAGAAGAAAATAATTAATATATATTTAAAATCCTTACCGCTTAACCCTTTACCCTTAACCCTACCTCTGTTTTATTCGTATTATCCCTGCCGTTGCTTATGCTTCGGATTCTTGCAGATAACCCTTACGACTCTGCGCCTTTTGACTATTTTACAGCTATCACAAATCCTTTTGACTGAAGATTTTACTTTCATTTCTCTTTCTATTGTCATTGCGAGGAGCTTTCGTTAGCCTGATGCGACGAAGCAATCTCGTCTTTAAGAACGAGATTGCTTCGTCACCTATATACCAATCGAGGGTTCCTCGCAATGACGATTTTAAGCCCTCACTTAACTCTAAACGTTATTCTCCCCTTAGTTAAATCATATGGAGATAATTCCATCTTTACTCTGTCGCCCGGCAATATCCGGATGAAATTCATCCTCATCTTGCCTGATATATGCGCCAGTACCACGTGGCCGTTATCCAATTCAACCCGAAACATCGCGTTCGGCAGCGAGTCTTTTACTGTCCCTTCGATTTCAATCGCTTCTTCTTTAGGCATTTTTTAGTTAGCCAGTTTACCAGTTATCCAGTTTGCCAGTTTTTTTCCTTCAACCGGCTAACGGGCTAACCGGTAAACAGGCTAACAGAAATTATTTTTTATCTCGTCAACACTTCCGGGCCATTGCCGGTGATTGCGACGGTATGTTCGAAGTGCGCCGAGTTAAGCCTGTCTTTAGTTAGAGCTGTCCAACCATTTTCGCTGATATCGACTTCCCACGTACCCGCGTTTACCATCGGCTCAATCGCCAGGCACATTCCTTCTTTCAAAACCACGCCCTTATGCGGCAGGCCGTAGTTCATTATCTCCGGCGGCTCGTGCATTTGCCTGCCTATTCCGTGGCCCACAAATTCCCTGACAACCGAAAATCCCTGCGCCTCCACATGACTTTGTATTGCCCAGGACACATCAGATAAATGGTTGCCGGCTCTCGCCTGAGCAATCCCTAAATCAAGCGCTTTTTTTGTCGCGTCTATCAATCGTTTTGACCGGCCGTCTATTTTGCCTAAGCCGACCGTAAAAGCGCTATCTGAGAAAAAACCGTCAAGCTCTATGCCTATATCAACTTTCAAAAGGTCGCCTTCTTTTAAAATCCTATTAGAAGGAATACCGTGGACAACTTCTTCATTCACCGAAGCGCAGATATTCGCCGGAAACCCCCGGTAGCCTTTAAACGCCGCTCTTACCGCGTTTTCCCGCATGATCTCTAAGGCCTGCGCGTCTAATTCTTGAGTGGCCATCCCTACTATAACCCTTGGCCTGAGTTCGTCTATTATCTTTCGCAATACTGCTGATACCCGCCGCATCGCATCCAGTTCGGCAGGGGACTTTATGGGGACCATCTATTCTCCTTCGCAAAACCAATATAAAACTATGGTATTGCTTCGGAGCAATTATTTCATCTGTGAATATTCCTACGAAGCAATACCATAGTATTCTCTTATTTTTGCGTAGCAGAATATTCTCCTTCGCAAAACTAATAAAAAATCTGGTATTGCTTCGGAGCAATTATTGCATCAGTGAATATTTCTGCGAAGCAATACCATAGTATTCTCTTATTTTTGCGTAGCAGAATATTTCTTCAGTATCTTCAAGATTTCGCTGATTACTATTTCCGGTTCTTTATCTGAATCTACCCGTATCAATTTCTTGCGGGCTGTATAATATTCTATCAAAGGCGAAGTTTGTTCTCTGTAAACCAAAAGCCTGTTCTTTATTGTCTCCTCGCGGTCATCCGGGCGCTGGACAAGCGCGCCACCGCAGGAATCGCAGGTGCCTTCTTTCTTTGGCGGCATATTTTGCGTATGAAAAACCGCCTGGCACTTTTGGCAAATCCTTCTTCCGCTTAAACGCTGGATAAGGATATTTTCGCTTGAATCAAGATATATGACTGTCAAATCCGCTTGAATTTTTAAAAAGCTGTCTAAAGATTGCGCCTGCTGGATATTGCGTGGAAAGCCATCTAATATAAAACCGTCTTCTACGTCAGATTGAGAAATCCTCTCGGCAACCATTTTGGTTACCAGCGCGTCAGGGACAAGCCCGCCTGATTCCACGAATCTTTTTGCCTCTATTCCAAGCGGGGTATTATTTTTTATTGCCGCGCGCAATATATCGCCGGTTGAAATATGTTTTAAATTCAGCTTCCCGGATAGCGTCTTAGCCTGAGTCCCTTTGCCTGCTCCGGGCGGGCCTAATAATATGATCTTCATCGCCTGCCCTGGATACGCCCGCTCTTTAAGAAACCCTCATAGTGGCGCATTAAAAGTTGTGATTCTATCTGTTTTATTGTATCGAGCATGACCCCGACAATGATCAGGATGCCTGTGCCGCCAAAGAACGAAGCGATTAAATACGGTATTTTCATCGCGGACATTATAAAATCCGGGAATATAGCGATAAAAGCGATAAACAACGCGCCTGCCAGAGTAATCCTTGTCATTACAAAATCTAAAAATTCCGCGGTCGGCGCCCCCGGCCTTATCCCGGGGACAAACCCGCCGTATTTCTTCATATTCTCTGATATTTCCTGCGGGTTAAAAACAATGGCTGTATAAAAATAACAGAAAAATATTATCAACAACGCGTAGGTCAACATATACATCCAGTGGCCTCGAGCTAAAGCATTAGCAAACTGCTGAAATCCCGGGTTTGGGATAAAAGAGGCTATTGTCGCCGGGAATAAAATTATTGACTGGGCAAAAATAATCGCGATTACCCCGGCGGTATCGACTTTCAAAGGAATATACGTCGACTGGCCGCCGTAGATTTTTCTTCCTACTACCCTGCGGGCATACTGCACGGGAATTTTTCTCTGCCCTTGCGTAACAAAGGTAACCGATAAGATAACACCCACCAATAAAACCGCCATAACGATCAATACCGCCGGATGCAGTTGGCGTGTTTTAGGAGAGATAATGACTATTAACTGATGGATAGCCGTCGGCATACGTGAAACGATGCCGGCTGTAATAATAAGCGATATGCCATTACCTATGCCTCTTTCCTGTATCTGCTCGCCCAACCACATTATAAATATCGTGCCTGTGGTCAATGTCAGCACTGTAACAAACCTGAAACTCAAACCCGGGTCAATAACAATGCTTAATCCGTCAAGCAGCCTTCCCGGATGCTCAAGCCATAAAGCGACAAAATATGATTGTATCAAAGCTAAGCCGACTGTCGCGCATCTGGTATATTGATTAATCTTTTGATGGCCGGCCTTGCCTTCTTTGGATAATTTTTCTAATGACGGAATAACCGCGGTCAAAAGCTGCATGATAATCGAGCTTGAAATATACGGCATTATCCCTAAAGCAAAAATTGTCAGCTTCTCAAGCGAACCTCCCGAGAACATATTCATAATACCAAGGATCGTGCCTCCCTGGCTTTTTGCTATACGGTCAAAGAACGTTGCCAGCGCCTGCGAATCTATGCCGGGCGTGGGGATAAAACAACCTATCCTATATACTGCTATAAGCGCCAATGTAAATAAAACCTTGCGCCTTAAATCAGGAATTTTAAAAATATTGAGCAGCGATCTTAGCATACAGTTTTTATTTAACCGGTAAACTGGCTAACCGGTTAACCGGTTAACTATTTAACTACTTCCGCAACCCCGCCTGCTTTTTCTATTAACTTAACCGCGCCCTCGGAAAAATTAGCCGCTTTTATTGTCAACTTTTTCTTTAGCTCACCTGTGCCTAATATCTTTACCGGCTTTTCAGCTTGCTTAATCAAACCTTTTTCTTCCAATACTTTAGAATCAACCACCGCGTCATTTTCAAAGCCATTTAAACTGCGGATATTTACCAGCTGATATTCTATTTTAGAAGTATGATTAAACCCTCTTTTGGGCATCCTGCGGATTAAAGGAGACTGGCCGCCTTCAAAACCAAGGTAAAAATCCCTTCCCGAGCGTGATTTCTGGCCGTTAGAGCCTCTGGTCGAAGTTTTACCGTGTCCGGAACCTGAGCCGCGGCCTACAAGTTTTTTTCTTTTGCGGGAAGCTATTGGATTAGATTTTAAATTATTCAGTGGCATTTAAAATATCTTTTCTTAACTGGCTTAAACCTTCCATGGTTGCTTTTATAACATTAATGGAATTATTTGATTTCAAGCATTTTGTAAGTATATCTTTTATACCGGCAGCTTCACATACCGCCCTGACCGCGGCTGCCGCGATAACACCCGTACCTTCAGAAGCGGGTTTAAGCAAAACTTTTGCCGCGCCAAAATGGCCCAAAACTTCATGGGGAATTGTAGTGCCTGAAAGAGTTACTTTAACGCAATTTTTTTTCGCGTTGGCCAGCCCTTTACGTATGGCATCAGCGACTTCATTAGCCTTGCCTAACGCGTAGCCTACTTCACCCTTGCCATTTCCATAAACTATTAACGCGCTAAAGGACATCTTTTTGCCGCCCTTGGTGACTTTACTGACCCGGTTTATGCTGACTACTTTTTCTATACACCCTGATAAATCTTTCTTATAATCGCCCATAATTTAAAATTCCAATCCGCCTTTACGCAGGCTCTCCGCGAACACTTTCACCCTGCCATGATAAGGGTAGCCGCCGCGGTCAAAGACAATCTTCTTTATTCCTTTTTCAACAGCTTTCTTCGCTAATATTTCCGCCAATAACTGCGCGGATTTAATATTACCGCCCTTGTCTAATTTAGTTTTAAATTCCTTTGAAGATGTCGACAAAAAAAGCAGGGTTTTAGCTTCTGTATCGTCGATAATCTGGGCATGCATATTATTTAAGCTTTTATGCACGCTCAACCGCGGCCTTTCCTGTGTGCCTATGATCCTCAAGCGCAGCCTACTATGCCTTGCGACTCTTTTTTCTTCGTTTGTTTTTTTCATGATTTTATTCGTTCTTTTGAGATTGCTTCGTCGCCTTATTTAAACGCAGGCTCCTCGCAATGACGGCTGTAAAATACACAGCCGTCATTTCGTCGCGGCCTTTCCCAATTTCCTACGCACCTGTTCGCCAACGTAACGAATACCCTTACCTTTATACGGTTCCGGCGGGAAAATCCTGCGTATCTGGGAAGCGACTTCTCCGACTCTTTGTTTATCAATTCCTCTTATTACTATACTAGTCGGCTTTGGCGTCTCGATTTTAATATCCGCCGGTATCGGAAAGTTAACAGGGTGAGAAAAACCCAGGATCAAAGTCAGATTATTTCCGTTAACAGCGGCGCGAAAACCAACGCCTTGAATTTCCATCTCTTTGGAAAAACCTTCAGAAACACCCTTAATCATATTATTAATAAGGCTGCGTGTCAACCCGTGCAAGGATCTATCAACCCTTGACCGCAAAGGAGATTTGACAACGATTTGATTGTCACTTGACTCAACATTAACCCTGCCCGGGCATTCAAAAAATAACTTCCCTTTTGATCCTTCTACGGTAATCGCGCTATCTTTAATATTAACTTTCACGCCCGAAGGGACTGTGATTATTTTTTTACCTATTCTAGACATTTTTTATATTTTATATTATGCTTTGAATGCGTTTACCAGATGTAACAAATAACTTCTCCGCCTATTTTCTGTTCTCTTGCCTGTCTATCTGTCATCAGGCCCTTAGAAGTTGTAATAATCGAAATGCCGTAACCTTTCAACACATAAGGCACTTTATCTTTTTTAGCATAAAGCCTTAAACCCGAGCGGGAAGCCCTGCGTAAACCCTTAATAACCGCGGTACCATCCGTATCATACTTCGGATAAACTTTTATAGTCTTACGGCCTGTTTGCGCGTCTTGTTCCCTGTAATTTTCCAAATAACCTCTATCCTTCATGATTTCTATAATCGCTTTATTAGTTTTAGAAGCAGTAACTACCACAGAGTCCTTATTAACCATAATAGCGTTCCTGATCATTGTCAGCATTTCTGCTATAGAATCTGTCCGTGCCATTGTTCTCCTGATTTACAAGTTAATTATAAGTTAAATCTTTAAAATGTTTTCTATCGCTCATCGCAAACTGTAGGTGACGGTCGCGGCCGTCCCCTACGTTTGGGCGGCTAAGCAATCTCGTTTTTATACTTAAGACTACCAGCTCGCCTTTTTAACGCCGGGAATCAACCCCTGCCAGACTAACTCTCTAAAACAGATACGGCAAAGTTTAAACCTGCGGTAAAAACCTCCCGAACGGCCGCATATGGCGCAGCGATTATATTTGCGGCTTGAAAATTTAGGCACTCTTTTCCAGCGAGCTAACTGTGATTGTTTAGCCATATAATTTTACTACTCTCTTTCCCTGTTTTGAAACGGCATACCGCATAACCTTAATAACTCTTTAACCTCTTCGATACTTTTTGAGTTAGTTACAATTGTAATATCCATACCCTGTACCCGTGAAATCCTGTCCACATCAAGTTCAGGGAATATAGACTGGTCTTTTATCCCCAGGCTGTAATTACCGCCCTTATCAAATGAATCATCCGGCACGCCGCGGAAATCGCGCACGCGCGGCAGGGCGACGTTTATCAGCCGGTCAAGAAATTCATACATAATCTTACGCCTCAATGTAACCTTACATCCTATAGGCAGATTTTCCCTTATCTTAAAATTAGCGATGGCTTTTTTCGACCTGCGCATAAGCGGCCTTTGGCCTGTTATAGAGGCGAGTTCTTCCATTGCCCTATCCAATATTTTTACATCGGCGATGGCTTCTCCGACTCCCATATTAACAACTACCTTACGGAAGGAAGGAACCTGCATGGGGCTTTTGTAATTAAACTTCTCCCGCATCGCGGGGACTATCTCTTTACGGTATTTTTCTAATAAACGCGGTGTCATATTGTTTGATTGCACCTTTTGCAAATCCTGATTTTTGTTTTATCCGCCGAAACGCTATATCCAACCCTTACCGGCTTTTCGCAAGCCTTACAATAAGGCATTACATTTGAAATCGAAAACGGCCTTTCTATACTGACAATCCCGCCCTGTTGATTATCACGGGTAGCGCGCATATGTTTTTTAAGCATATTAACCCCTTCAACCAGGACTCTGTTCTTTTCTTTAAAGACAGTGAGCACCTTTCCGGTCTTTCCCTTATCTTTACCCGAAGTTACCTTTACTATATCGTTTTTCTTTATTCTATTCATTTTTAGTTAGCCAGTTAGCCAGTTGACCAGTTGACCAGTTAGCGGTTAATTTTGTCTTTTAACCGGCAAACTGGTGAACAGGTTAACCGGAAAACCAAAAGATTTATAAACTAAATAACTTCCGGCGCCAATGATACTATTTTCATGAAATTCTTATCCCGCAATTCTCTTGCCACCGGGCCAAATACGCGTGTTCCCCTGGGATTACCTTGCACGTCGATAAGCACAATCGCGTTATTGTCAAACCTTAAATATGAGCCGTCCGGCCTTTTAATCGCTTTTTTAGTCCGCACAATCACAGCCCTTGCCTTCTCGCCTTTTTTTACCGCGGCATCAGGAACTGATTCTCTGACAGCCACATTAATAACTTCAGCGATATTAGCGTACTTACAATTCTTCTTGCCCAAAACGCCTATATAATAAGCCTTTTTGGCCCCTGTATTATCTGCCACGTCTAAAAGTGTCTTTAAGAATATCATGTTAGTTACCCGGTTACCCGGTTACCCAGTTACCCTGTTACCCTGTTGGCGGTTATTTTTATCTTTTAACCGGCAAACTGGCAAACAGGTTAACTGGCTAACTTGCATTATTTTTTTTGACAATTTCTAACAAACGCCAGCATTTTTCTTTTGACAACGGTTTTGTCTCAATAATCTTTACTCCATCGCCGATTTTCGCGCTATTCTCTTCGTCGTGCGCTTTATACTTCTTGAATTTCTTGATGGTTTTGCCGTAATTTGGATCCTTGGTCAGCCTTTCCACGCGGACCACAATCGTCTTTTTCATCTTATCGCTTACTACAATCCCTGCCCTGATCTTTTTGTTGCTTCTCATTTGTTTTTAGTTAGCCAGTTAACCAGTTAGCCAGTTAGCCAGTTAGCGGTTAATTTTATCTTTTAACCGGTAAACTGGCAAACAGGCTAACTAGCTAACTAACTTTTATAATTTACTTGTTTTTTATCTTGTTCAAAACTGTTTTAATACGGGCGACGTCTTTTCTTAGCAGCGTAAACATATGCGGCTTCTCAACTCTGCCGCTATAACGCTGGTAATTAAAGTTATAAAGCTGTTCCTTGAGCTTTTTTTCTTTTTCCAGCAATTCCGCTTCGCTTAAGCCTTCTATCTCTTTGTATTTCATTTTAACGCTGCCTTGTTACGAATTTTGTCCTAAATGGAAGTTTAAAAGCGCACAAACGAAACGCGTTCTGCGCGATTATCTCGGGCACACCACCAATTTCCAATAACACCCTGCCTTTTTTGACTACACTTACCCAATGGTCAAGGTCGCCCTTGCCCTTTCCTTGACGGGTTTCCGCGGGCTTCTTAGTAACTGACTTGTCAGGGAAAACCTTAATCCATAGCTTTCCGCCGCCATGAAGCTGACGGGCAACTATAACCCTCATAGCCTCAAGCTGTGTATTCTTAAGCCAGGCATTCTCCAATGACTTCAACCCGAACTCGCCGAACTTTACTTCTGAGCCTCTGGTTGAAACACCCCCGCGCTTTCCTCTCTGGCTCTTGCGGTATTTTACTCTTTTCGGCATTAATGGCATTTTATTTTACTCCAGCTTATGCTATTGGCGTTCCTTGAGATACAACAGGCTTCTTTTGCTGTTTAGGAGTAAAGAAAATATCTCCTTTATATACCCAAGCCTTTACTCCTATAAGGCCGTAAGTGGTCATGGCCTCTGTAAAACCGTAATCTATGTCAGCCCTTAAAGTAGATAAAGGAATTTTGCCTTGTTTGTATGTTTCCGTGCGTGACATCTCCGCGCCGCCTAACCTTCCGGCCGCGGAAATCTTAATCCCTTTTGCCCCAGACTGCATAGCCTGTTCTATCGCCCTCTTCATAGCCCTGCGAAAAGCGATTCTTTTTTCCAGCTGTAAAGCGACATTTTCCGCGATCAATTGAGCTTCAACGGATGGCTCCTTGACTTCGATTATGTCTACAGCCAATTCCTGTTTTAATAATCCGTTAAGATCCTCGCGCAGCTTTTCAATATCCGCGCCATGGCGGCCGATTATAAGCCCGGGCCTGGCGGAATGTATCTTAATTCTGATTTTATCCGTCATCCTTTCAATAATTATCCGGGCTATTGCCGCCTGCTTAAATCTCTTCTTTATAAGACGGCGCACCTTATAATCTTGTTCTATGAATTTAGCGTAATCCTGCCTTTTGGAATACCAGACACTCAGCCAATTTTTTGTATATCCTATTCTTTGTAATAACGGACTAACTTTTTGTCCCATATTTACTCCAATAATATTATGTTAGGTTAAAGGTGAAAGGTTTTAGGTGAAAGGAAATAAAACACCTTTAACCTTTTAAATCTAATTCCACCGTAATATGCGCTGTCCTTCTTCTTATTTTTGCCGCTCTTCCGAATGCGGCAGCTTTAAACCTTTTCCACATCGGCCCGACGTCCGCGGATATCTTTGAAATATAAAGCTGTTCAGGTTTAAAACCTTTGACTTGCGCGTTACTTACTGCTGATTTCAAGGTCTTACGAATGTGGCGCACCGCGCCTTTATTAATATTTAATAATAAGCCATCCGCGGTGAGGACATCCTTACCTCTAACCACATTGATTACTTCTCTCACTTTTGAAGGTGATATCTTAATATGTTTGGCTATTGCCCTAACTATCATTTTATGTCTTTTCCGCGGCTTTCTTTGCCTTGATGCCGCCGTGCTTCCTGAACACTCTCGTCGGAGCAAATTCCCCTAATTTATGGCCGACCATATTTTCGGTAATAAAAATCGGTATATGCCTTCTGCCATCATATACGGCAATGGTTAAACCCACAAAATCAGGGCTGATGGTGGAACGCCTATACCAAGTCTTTATAGGAGTACGTGTGCCTGCCCTTTTTGCTCGTTCTACTTTTTCCTGCAACTTTACGTCTATATAAGGCCCTTTTTTAAGTGAACGTGGCATTTTTCCTCGCTTAGTTCAAATGTAGGAAACGATTCCAGAACCGTCCTCTACACTTATTTCCTTCTCTTAACAATAAACTTATTAGAATACCTGTTATGTTTGCGCGTTTTATAACCTTTAGTCGGTTGGCCCCATGGAGAAACAGGATGAGGATTACCTTGACCGGATTTACCTTCACCGCCGCCGTGCGGATGGTCGACAGGATTCATCGCTAAACCTCTGACTGTCGGCCTGATACCAAGCCATCTGCTTCTGCCGGCTTTCCCTATTGTAATCGAACCATGGTCAATATTAGAAACCTGTCCGATTGTCGCCCGGCAATCAAGATGAGCTAACCTTACTTCCCCGGAAGGTAATTTCACATGAGCGAAATCGCCTTCTTTCGCGGTTACATTTGCCAAGGCGCCCGCGCTTCGAACAATCTGCCCGCCTTGGCCTTTAACTAATTCTATATTATGAACCGGCGTGCCTAAAGGAATAAATCTTAAAGGAAGGCAATTTCCCGGTTTAATTTCTGTTTCAGGATTACGCGTACTGATTATTGTGTCTCCGACTTTTAAATCGTATGGCGCCAGGCAATATCTTTTTTCATGATCCTCGTATTCGACTAACGCGATTCTGGCAGACCTGTTGGGATCATACTCTATAGTTAATACCTTCGCGGGCATATCCAATTTATCGCGTTTAAAATCAATAAGCCGGTACATCTTTTTATGGCCGCCGCCCTGATGCCTGACGGTAATCCTGCCGTAGCAATTTCTTCCCCCGGTCCTCTTATGCACACGCAAAAGCGGCTTATATGGCTTATCAGTGGTCAACTCTTCGAAAGTCGAAACACTCATCCATCTTTGACCAGGCGTTGTTGGTTTTAATTTATTTATACCCATCTTCTTTTATGATTGATTCCTTAAGCTAAACCCTAAATTTAAGTTACGTCTATCTTATGGCCTTCTTTTAAAGTAACATAAGCCTTTTTGCGGTCGGCTTCATATCCTGCCTGATAGCGCACCTTGCGTAATTTTCCGCCGGATATTTTTGTGTTCACCGACTGCACCTTGACTTTATAAATTTCTTCGACAGCGTTTTTAATCTGAATTTTGTTTGCCCTGTCGCTGACAAGGAACAAATATTTGCGCTGGGATTCTAAAAGTGTCGCTTTTTCGCTGCGCAGTAAAGTTTTAAGTATATCATACGAAGTCATGTTTGTCATCTTTTTTTATTTATATTTGTACTCTGTGTTTTAAGATACTAAGCGCGTCTTTTAATATAATCACCTTCGAGCTTTTCATAACATCCAGCGCGTTTAAACATCCTGCCTCCTGAATAACCAAACCCGGAATATTTCTTGAGGCGCGCCTTATCGCGTTATCCTTACTTTTTAAAACGATCAAAGCCTTACTGCCGCTTTTAAGGAAATTCAATATTTTTTGAATATCTTTTGTCTTGGCAATTTTATCGCTGGGAATCTCTTCCAACACAACCACTTTATGTTCGCTCTTTTCAATCAACGCCGACAGAAGAGCAAGCTTCTTTATTTTTGGAGATAACGTGTAGCTAAAATCTCTCGGATGCGGCCCAAAAACCACGCCACCGTGGCGCCACAAAGGAGAACGTATAGACCCGGCCCTTGCCCTGCCTGTGCCTTTTTGCTTCCAAGGCTTTTTTCCGCCGCCTGAGACTTCACCAATTGTTTTAGTCGAGGCAAGCCCTTTGCGTTGATTGGCAAGGTACATTTTAATAGTTTCGGTCAATACAGGATGATTTACCTTGCCGCCAAAAGGCGACTTTATTTCTTCGATCTTTTGGCCAGAAACATTATAGATAACTAAAGTATTTTCTTTCTCCGGCATTTTCTCTTTTGTTTGCTTTGCTTTGAGTTCTTTTATTGGCATTGTTGTCCTATTCCCCGTTATTTTTTCACAGAGGCGCTTTGCTTCTTGGCATCTTTCTTCCCGGCTTCAGCTTTTTGTTCGGCTATTATCGGCCGGATAACCTGGCGTGTATGTTTTGTAGTTTTACGCACAATCAAATAACTATTCTTATGCCCAGGGACAGCACCTTTGACTATCAGAAGATTATTCTCCGGATCAACTTTTATTACCCGTAGGCCGCTGACCGTCACCGCTATGTTACCCATATGCCCGGGCATGTGATGCCCTTTAATAGTCCTGCCGGGAGTGGTGCTTGAGCCGATTGAACCTGCACGGCGATGGCTTGTTGAACCGTGAGTTTTCGGGCCGCCATCCCAATGCCAGCGCTTCATGCCGCCCTGAAAGCCTTTACCTATGGAAATCCCCGAACAATCAACTTTTTCATTAGGCGTGAACACATCAACTTTTATTTCCTGGCCAACCTGATATTGTTGATCTTTTACTTTAGGGACTTCTTTCAAAAACTTTCTGGGCTTGACATTGGCCTTCTTAAACAAACCCATCCGGGGTTTCGAAACTGCTTTTTCTTTGACGTCGCCAAAACCAAGCAACACACTCTTCTCTTTAACCGCGATAACCAAACAAGGCCCTGCTTCAATAACAGTCACAGGGACTATCCTGCCTGAATCGTCGAATATTTGAGTCATTCCTATTTTCTTGCCTAATAATCTTATAGTCATTTTTTTAATATATACTCGTTGTATATCAAAAATTAATGCCCAGTTAAGGTTATGTCGAGGGTTAAGTGATAAGGGTAAAGGGTTACATAGGGTTAAGGGGTCAGGGTTAAGTGATAAGGAAAAGAACAGAATATTAAAAAATACCCTATTTCTCCTTTTTTGTTTTTTATTTTTTCCTTACCGCTTAACCCTTACCGCTTACCCCTACTTTATCTCCGCGTCAACACCCGCCGGCAGATTAAGTTTGCGCAAGGCATCGATTGTCTTTGACGTAGGTTCCCTTAATTCCAAAAGCCGCTTATGCGTAATAAGGTAGAACTGTTCACGCGACTTTTTATCAATTACCGGGGAACGGTTTACAGTGTAAATCTCCCGTTTAACCGGTAAAGGTATAGGGCCCGAAACTACTGCTCCGCTTTTTTTGGCGGTCTCGACAATTTCCTCCACTGCCTGATCTAACAAGCGGTGGTCATATGCCTTTAGTTTTATTCTTATTTTTTGCATGTATTCTCGATTGTAGGGGCACGGCTGCCGTGCCCCTACGGCGTATTTACGCTATTATCTCCGAAACAACTCCCGCACCGACGGTATGCCCGCCTTCACGGATAGCAAAACGTGATTCTTTTTCCATAGCAATAGGCATAATCAGCTCAATTTCCAAATTGACGTTATCACCGGGCATAACCATTTCAACTCCTTCAGGAAGTTTCGCGCTTCCGGTAACATCTGTGGTACGGAAATAAAACTGCGGGCGGTAACCGTTAAAAAACGGCGTGTGCCTTCCGCCTTCTTCCTTGGTCAAAATGTAAATCTGGGCCTTGAATTTGGTATGCGGCGTGATGGAACCGGGCGCTGCCAAAACCATGCCTCTTTCAAGAGTACTCTTATCAACGCCTCTTAAAAGCAAGCCGACATTATCGCCGGCTAACCCTTCATCAAGAAGCTTACGGAACATTTCAATGCCCGTAACAACCGTCTTGGTAACTTCAGGCTTCATACCGACGATATCAACGTTTTCATTAATCTTGACCTTACCGCGTTCAATCCTTCCGGTACCGACTGTCCCGCGGCCTTCGATTGAGAAAACATCTTCGATTGCCATCAAGAACGGCTTTTCAAGGTCTCTTTTCGGCAAAGGTATGAAGTCATCAACCGCTTTCATCAAATCGATTATTGGCTTGCAACTGGGGCAATCATCTTTTCCACAGGCGCAATTCATCGCGTTTAACGCCGAACCTTTGATAATAGGCGTTTTATCGCCGGGGAAATTATATTTTGTCAAAAGGTCCCTGACTTCCATCTCGACAAGGTCAATAAGCTCTTTGTCTTCGACCATATCAACCTTATTCATAAATACAACCATTGACGGAACGTTAACCTGACGGGCAAGTAGTATATGCTCTCTTGTCTGAGGCATCGGGCCGTCCGCCGCTGACACGACTAATATTGCCCCGTCCATCTGGGCCGCGCCGGTAATCATATTCTTGATGTAGTCGGCGTGTCCCGGGCAGTCGATGTGCGCGTAATGCCGGGCCACTGTCTGATATTCAACGTGAGAAATATTTATCGTAACGCCGCGCTCTCTTTCTTCGGGAGCGTTATCGATTGAATCGTATGCCCTTGCTTCTGCCAGCCCTCTTTTGCTTAATACCATCGTTATCGCCGATGTGAGGGTTGTTTTACCATGATCAACGTGGCCGATGGTTCCGATATTAACATGTGGTTTTGACCTAACAAATTTTTCTTTAGCCATTATCCACCTCCTATTAAGTTATTGTTTAAAACCCTTGGTTTCATTTAGCGCCAAATCTCTGAGTACTTGCCCCGGAACTACGCTCTATAATTTTCTGCGCGATATGTGAAGGCACCTCTTGATAGAACGAGGGCTCCATTGTATAAGTAGCTCTGCCTTGAGTCAAAGACCTGATCACCGTCGCGTAATTAAAGATTTCAGACAACGGGACATTACAACGTATAAGCCTTGTATTTAAACGCTGGCCGAGTGAAATTATTTTGGCCCGCCGAGAATTCAAATCGCCGATAATCGCGCCCATATACTCTTCCGGGACGATTACCTCCATATCCATAATAGGCTCTAATATCTTACAAGATGCCTTTCTTAAGCCGTCAGTAAAAGCAATTGAAGCGGCCATCTGAAAAGCAAGCTCCGATGAATCGACGTCGTGAAATGACCCGTCAATCAAAGTTACCGCCACGTCAACAACAGGATATCCGGCCAAGATCCCGCTTTTCGCGCTTATCATTACGCCGTTTCTGATTGACGGCACAAATTCTCTTGGAATAGCCCCGCCTTTTAATTTGTCCTCAAAGGTAATGCCGGCGCCGGGAGTTTCCTGCGGCTGCATTTCAAAAACAACATGGCCATATTGCCCGCGGCCGCCCGATTGTTGAATAAACTTTCCCGTGGAAATTAATTTCTTAGTCAGAGTCTCTTTATAAGCGACCTGCGGCTGGCCGACACTGCAATCGACGCTAAATTCCCTCAATAACCTATCAACAAGTATATCCAAATGCAACTGGCCCATTCCGGAAATTATGGTCTGTCCCGTATCGTGATTATAAGTAACCCGAAACGACGGATCCTCGTCGGTAAGTTTCTTTAATGCCATACCCATTTTTTCCTGGTCAGACTTGCTCTTCGGCTCTATCGCCTGAGAAATAACCGGCTCGGGGAAATGCATTGCCTCAAGTATTATCGGGTCTTTTTCGGTACACAATGTGTCGCCGGTCTTGGTTTCTTTTAAACCGACAACCGCGCAAATATCGCCGGTTGCCACTTCATCGATAATCTCTTGCCTGTTAGCGTGCATAAGCACAATCTTGGTAACTCTCTCTTTTTCCCTCTTTGCCGCATTGTAAATGTATGTGCCTGAAGAAAGCACTCCTGAATAAACCCTCACATAATTAAGCCTTCCGACATATGGGTCAGTGGCAACCTTAAAACATAAACCGCAAAACGGCGCTTCATCGTTTACATTGCGTTCGATGTATTCATCGGTTTTAGGATTAGTGCCCTTTACAGTTCCAACGTCCCCAGGCGCCGGCAAATACCAGCAAACCGCATCGAGTACATGCTGTACGCCTTTATTCTTAAAAGCCGAGCCGCAAAAAACAGGGACGAACGCGTTTTTCAAAACTGCCCTGCGCACTGCTTTCTTTATTATCTCTTTTTCCGGATATTTACCCTCAACGAAAAAGCTCATTACCTCTTCATCAGCTTCAGCCAAATGCTCAAAAAGCTTGTCCTTCGCTTCTTTAACTTTACCATTCATCTCTTCGGGCACCTCCACCCAATTAAATTCTTTTCCGGTGGGGTCATCATACAGGCAAAGCTTATCCTCTATTAAATCTATCGTCCCTTTAAAATCATCTTCAGTCCCATAAGGAAGCTGTACTGCCGCGGCATTAGCTCCCAGGCGCTCATGTATCTGCTTTAACGTCTCGGCAAAATCAGCTGCCGGACGGTCCATCTTATTAACAAAACATATGCGCGGGACATTATACCTATCGGCCTGGCGCCAGACTGTCTCTGACTGCGGTTCTACGCCGTTTACCGCGTCAAAAAGCACTATCGCGCCGTCTAATACTTTCAATGAACGCTCTACCTCGATTGTAAAATCAACGTGCCCGGGAGTATCAATTATATTTATACGGCAATCCTGCCAAAAGCAGGTTGTACAGGCTGAAGTAATCGTGATTCCGCGCTCCTGTTCCTGAACCATCCAATCCATTACAGCAGTGCCTTCATGGACCTCACCGATTTTATAGGTTTTGCCCGTATAAAAAAGTATTCGTTCGGTAGTTGTCGTCTTGCCCGCGTCTATGTGAGCGACGATACCTATGTTTCTAATTTTATCTATTGGATATTGACGTTTCATTATATTCTGGTAGGGGCAGGCCTATGTGTCTGCCCTTTATCCATATTAGGGCGAACACATAGGTTCGCCCCTACAATTATTTCTTCTACCGTTACCATCTTAAATGCGCGAACGCCTTGTTGCTTTCTGCCATCTTATGCATATCATCGCGCTTCTTTATTGCCGAACCTTCGCCTTTATAACTAAACATTAATTCTTCCGCTAGCTTTTCAACCATCGCCTTGCCTTTTTTCCCGCGGGCAAAATCACGCATCCAGCGCATCGCGATCGAATTGCCTCTTTCCTGCTTAACCTCAACGGGAACCTGATAGGTGGCTCCGCCGACACGGCGCGGCTTAACTTCCAAACGCGGCCTGACATTATCAATTGCCTTGTGAAAGATCTTCAAAGCATCCGGCTCGTTAAGCTTTTGTTTGACAATATCAAACGCTCCATAGACAATTGTCTCTGCCGTAGACTTTTTTCCTCTCTCCATAACCATATTGATAAACTTGGCCACGGTCTTACTGTTATATTTCGGATCCGCCAATATTTCTCTTTTTCCAACTCTTCTTCGTCTCATCTTTTTAGTTAACCAGTTAGCCTGTTTACCAGTTTGCCAGTTTACTTGGTAAACTACTAATAGCTTTTATTTTTTCCTGTTATTTTTTTTAAAATTTAACCTGGCCAACCGGCTAACTGGCCAACCGGCTAACCGGCCAACTACTTAGGCCTTTTAGCCCCATACTTAGAACGCGATTTCTTTCTATTCGCGACTCCGGCTGTATCCAAAGTACCGCGGACAATATGATACCTTACTCCGGGCAAATCCTTAACCCTGCCGCCTCTTACCAAAACTATTGAATGTTCCTGTAAATTATGGCCTTCACCGGGTATATAACAGGTTGCCTCAATGCCTGTTGTAAGCCTGACCCTGGCTATTTTACGCAGGGCCGAGTTTGGCTTCTTAGGCGTCATCGTCTTAACCTGCAGGCAAACGCCTCTTCTTTGCGGGCATGCTTTTAACGCCGGCGACTTTGATTTTTTCTTCTTTAAAACTCTTCCCTTCCTGATTAATTGAGAGATCGTAGGCATTTTTTTTAGTTTACCGGTTAGCCAGTTTACCAGTTAGCCAGTTAATTTGGTAAGCTGCTAATAGATTTTAATTTTTTTGTTGTTTATTTTTAAACTTTAACCGGCCAACCGGCTAACCGGCCAACCGGCTAACTGGCCAACCGGCTAACTGGCCAACCGGCTAACTATTTAAGATTCAGCCTTCTCCTGCTTATCTTTCGCTTTTGCTCTTGCTTCTTTTGCCGCTACCGCGTCATTGTGCGTTTTTAGCCCTGTGCCCGCGGGAATCAAATGTCCGACGATAACATTCTCTTTCAAACCGTAAAGGTCGTCTTTCTTGCCCGCGGCCGCGGCTTCAGTTAAAACGCGCGTTGTTTCCTGGAAACTTGCCGCTGAAATGAAACTGTCGGTTGTTAACGACGCCTTGGTAATACCTAATAAAACAGGCGCGGCTGAAGCGGGTTTTCCGCTCTTTTTCATAACCCTGGCATTTTCCGCGTGGAACTTCCACTTATCAACGTGTTCGCCGGATAAAAAGTCTGTGGCGCCGGAATCTTCAATACGCACCTTTTTTAACATCTGCCTGATTATAAGCTCGATGTGCTTATCGTTTATATTAACGCCCTGCAGGCGATAGACTTCCTGTACTTCGTTAACCAGATATTCCTGCAGGACTTTATCGCCGCATACGCGTAAGATATCCTGTAAGACTACCGGCCCGTCGGTAAGCTGCTGGCCCGCGGTAACCCGGTCGCCTTTGTAAACGTTAGGATGCTTACCATGAGGTATTCCGTATTCGCGCCTCATTCCTGTCGGGCTTCTGACCACAATTACTCTCTGGCCTTTTTTTGTTTCGCTAAATTCGATAAACCCGTCTATTTCGCTGATGATTGCCGGATCTTTAGGCCTGCGCGCCTCAAACAATTCCGCGACCCTTGGCAAGCCGCCTGTGATATCGCGGGTTTTGCCGGAAACGCGGGGTATCTTTGCCAGGAGGGCGCCGGCATTAATATGCTGGCCGTCTTTAACCATTATATGCGCGCCTATTGGCAAAGGATAAATACCAGACACTTCTTTTTGCGGGTCTAATACGACGATCTGAGGATGAAAATCTGTTTTATGGTCAATTACGACGCGCTCTCTGACTCCGGTTACAGAATTTAACTCTTCCCTGATGGTTACATTTTCCTTCAAGTCTTCCAGCTTTATCTCGCCTTTTACTTCGACGAGAATCGGAGTTGTATAGGGATCCCAACGAATAAACACAACGCCTTTATTCACTTCGTGCGAATCAGCAATATTAATGAAAGAACCCTGTGGAACGGTATAACGCTCAAGCTCTCTTCCTTGCTCGTCGTTAATGCTGATCGCGCCATTTCTATTTAAGACTACATACTCTTTGTCTTTTTCAACAGTGCGAAGGTTATGATATTTGAGGACACCTTTATTCTTTGACTTAATGGAAGACTGCTCGACAATACGCGAGGCAGTGCCTCCGATATGGAACGTCCTCATTGTCAACTGCGTGCCCGGCTCTCCGATACTCTGCGCCGCGATAATCCCTACTGCTTCGCCTGACGCGACAAGCTTACCGCTGGCAAGGTTCCTGCCATAGCATTTAGAGCAGACACCCCGCGGCGACTCACAAGTCAAAACGCTGCGTATACGGATTTTCTCAATACCGAGGCGCTCTATCATATCAGCTTTTTCTTCTATAATTTCAGTGCCTGCCTCAACGACAATTTCATCGGTTATAATATCAACCACGTTATCAAGGGCAACCCTGCCGACGATCCTGTCTTTAAGAGAAACAACGACCTCGTCGCCTTCGATAATCGCCGCGATAGTGATCCCGTTTAACGTGCCGCAATCAGGCTCGTTAACGATAACTTCTTGAGCTATATCAACAAGCCTGCGGGTAAGGTAACCCGCGTCGGCTGTCTTTAAAGCCGTATCTGCCAAACCTTTTCTGGCGCCGTGGGTTGAAATAAAATATTCCAAAACCGTTAACCCTTCGCGGAAATTCGCGGTAATCGGGTTTTCAATGATCTCGCCTGAAGGCTTGGCCATAAGGCCGCGCATACCGGCAAGCTGCCTTATCTGAAGGCGCGAGCCTCTAGCGCCTGAATCTGCCATCATAAATATAGGATTGAACGAATCCATCTGCTTAAAAAGCGAATCCGACACCCTATCTGTTGTATGCGTCCAGATGTCGATGACTTTATTGTATCTTTCGCCGTTGGTTATAATACCTTTACGGTATTGATCCTCTACCTTCGATACTTCCTGCATAGACTCTTTTAAAATATCCTGTTTATCTTTCGGTATCTTCAAATCGTCGATAGCAATAGACATCCCGCTATAAGTGGCATACTCAAAGCCCAAAGACTTAAGCCTGTCTAAGAGCCTAATAGTTTCCGCGTGGCCAAACCTTTTATAACAATTAGCAACCACCGAGCCGATTCTCGATTTATTCATTTCGTAATTTACAAAACCAAAACCTTTGGGCAGACTATCGTTAAAAATAGCCCTGCCTGCCGAGGTTTCAATAATCTGTTTGGTTTCGACTAACTGCGCCTGCTCAAGGTCAAACACTGACTCTACCCTTAGTTTGATTTTTGCGTGCAGTTCAATCGCCTTGTCGTTATAAGCCGTAATAACTTCCGTGGGATCTGAAAAAATCTTGCCTTCGCCTTTAGCGTGAAGTTTTTCTTTGGTCAGAAAATAACAGCCTAAAACTATATCTTGCGTAGGCGTGACTATCGGCCTGCCGTCTGCCGGAGAAAAAACATTATTTGTTGAAAGTATCAGCTCTCTGGTTTCCTTCTGAGCTTCCAAAGACAATGGCACATGGACTGCCATCTGGTCGCCGTCAAAGTCGGCGTTAAACGCTGTACAGACTAAAGGATGTATTTTAATAGCTTTCCCTTCGATAAGAATCGGCTGAAATGCCTGAATACTCAAGCGGTGCAAAGTCGGAGCGCGGTTAAGCATTACCGGATGATCTTTAATAACTTCATCCAATATATCCCATACCTCAATCTTTGACCTCTCAACCATTCTCTTGGCGCCGCGGATGGTATGGACAAAGCCTTTCTCGCGCAGTTTCTTGATAATAAACGGCTCAAAAAGTTCCAGGGCCATCTGCTTGGGAAGGCCGCACTGATCCATCTTTAAATCCGGGCCGACGACAATAACCGAACGGCCGGAATAATCAACGCGCTTTCCTAAAAGGTTCTGGCGGAAACGGCCTTGCTTGCCCTTTAACATATCCGACAAAGACTTTAAGGGCCTATTGTTCGCTCCCATTACCGGCCTGCCGTGCCTGCCGTTATCCAATAGCGCGTCTACCGCTTCCTGAAGCATCCTTTTTTCATTACGGATAATTATTTCAGGAGCGCTCAATTCCATTAATTTTCTTAAACGGTTGTTACGGTTAATTACCCTTCTGTATAAGTCGTTTAAATCCGAAGTGGCAAACCTCCCGCCGTCAAGAGGGACCAACGGCCTTAAATCCGGAGGAATAACCGGCACTACCTCCAATATCATCCATTCAGGACGGTTACCGGAATTCTTTATATCATCAACCAACTTTAAAATCTTCAGATTTTTGCGGGCGGTAGGGGTTTCCTTGTCGCCTTCCAAATCTTTACGCATTCTTTTGCAAAGCGCGCCTAAATCCAATTCTTTCAAAAGATCCCTAATCGCCTCGGCCCCAATTTTAGCTTTGAAGTTCGAACCGTATTTCTCTAGGCATTCCTGATATTTATCTTCGCTAAGAAGCTCTTTTTTCTTCAAAGGCGTACCCATGGGATCAAGGACAATATATTCTTCGTAATAAATAATCTTCTCTAATTCCCTGATACCCAAGTCAAGCATCGCTGAAAGGCGGCTAGGCACAGTCTTAAAGAACCATATGTGAGTTACCGGTGCGGCTAACTCAATATGGCCCATACGCTCACGCCGGACCGATGACCTGTCAATAGTAACCCCGCAGCGGTCGCATGTTACTCCCTTAAATTTGATGCCTTTGTACTTTCCGCAGTTGCATTCCCAATCTTTTACAGGGCCGAATATCTTTTCGCAGAATAGCCCGCCCTTTTCCGGTTTCAGCGTCCGGTAATTAATGGTCTCCGCCTTTTTAACTTCTCCCTTTGACCAGGAATGGATTATCTGCGGCGAGGCAATCTTTATGACTATTGAATCAAAACTAACTGTTTCATCTGTCATATGTTCCCCATCATGAGGGTTAAGGGTCAAGGGTTAAGTGATAAGGAAAAACAAAAAAAGTAAAATGTTTTTAAATTGTTTTTTTAGCTTCTTATCTTTTGCTTTTACTTACCACTTAACCCTTACCGCTTAACCCTACTTTTAACCCCTTTACCCTTAACCCTTCTATTTGTCTACTTGGGTCCTAATGTCAAGGCACAAGCCTTGAAGTTCTTTCAACAAAACATTAAACGACTCCGGAATGCCGGCCTGAAGCCTTTGCTCGCCTTTTACTATAGCTTCATATATGCGGGTGCGGCCGACCACGTCGTCGGATTTTACGGTCAACATTTCCTGCAAAGTATACACGGCGCCATATGCCTCAAGCGCCCAGACTTCCATTTCTCCGAACCTCTGGCCGCCGAATTGGGCCTTGCCGCCTAATGGCTGCTGGGTTACCAAAGAATACGGGCCAATCGAACGGGCGTGAATCTTTTCATCAACCATGTGGCTTAATTTCATAACATAGATGAAACCAACCGTTGTCTCTTGTTCGAAAGGATCTCCGGTATATCCATCATACAACTGGATTTTACCTTCAAGCGGAAGCCCTGCTTCTTTTAGCATTTCTTTCACTTCATGCTCGCTAGCCCCATCAAAAACCGGCGATGAAATATTCAATCCTAAGGCCTTTGCCGCCCAGCCAAGGTGTGTTTCCAAAATCTGGCCGACGTTCATACGCGAAGGCACACCCAAAGGATTAAGCACAATATCCACTGGCGTGCCGTCTGCTAAATAGGGCATATCTTCGGCGGGAAGTATCCTGGCGATAACGCCTTTGTTTCCATGGCGGCCGGCTAACTTATCGCCCACCGCGATTTTTCTTTTAGTGGCGACATAAACCACGACCCGTTTTAAAACTCCGGGCTGAAGCTCATCTCCGCGCCTGATTTTTTCGATTTCCTGTTCCTGCTCGGATAAAAGCGCCTTGATCTGCTCTTCGTAAGATTCAGACAAGCTTCTCGCCTCTTCATTGGAACCGATATCCGAACGCTCTAATTTATTCTTGTCAATACCGAGCAGTTTACCTAAACGGATTATTTTCTCTTCTTCGATAAATTCTACTTCTTGTTTATAATAAGCTTTAATTTCGCGTACTTTGGCCAACTCCAGGTTTTTTTCTTCTTTGGATTTACGGCCTCTGTCTTTACGCTGGAATATATGCACGTCAATGACTACGCCATCGACTCCGGGAGAAGCGACTAAAGACGTATCGCGCACATCACCTGCTTTTTCTCCGAATATCGCCCGCAAAAGGCGCTCCTCCGGAGAAAGCTCTGATTCGGTTTTCGGGGTTACTTTACCGACTAAAATATCGCCGGGGTGGACCTCCGCTCCGATACGGACTATACCATCCTGGTCTAGGTCCTTCAATGCCTCTTCGGAAACATTTGGGATATCGCGGGTGATTTCCTCATTGCCTAATCTTGTCTCTGTTGCCTCGATATGAAACTCTTCGACATGTATTGACGTAAAAGTATCTTCTTTCACAGCCTTTTCAGACATAAGAATAGCGTCTTCAAAATTATATCCGCGCCAAGGCATAAACGCGCACAAAAGATTTTTTCCTAATGCTAAATCGCCGTCTTTGGTAGCCATACCGTCGGCAATCACATCTCCGGCTTCAACCTTATCCCCTAATTTTACTAAAGGCCTTTGATTAACGCAGGTATCCGCGTTTGAACGGACAAATTTCTTAATCTTATAAATATTCTTGCCGATGGTAACGCTTGAAGCATCGACAGCGTTTACCTTGCCGGATTCTTTAGCAACGATAACAGCGCCCGAGTCTCTGGCAACTTTAGCTTCTATTTCTGTCCCTACTAACGGCGCTTCGGTAATCATAAGCGGCACTGCCTGCCTCTGCATGTTTGAACCCATCAGGGCGCGGTTCGCGTCGTCATGTTCAAGGAAAGGTATCAGGGCGGCCGCGACCGAAACCAACTGCTTCGGCGAAACATCCATATATTCGACTTTTTTCGGCGGGACTCTCGGAAAATCTCCTTTAAACCTGCAGAGGACTTCTTTTTCTTTGAATGTGCCATCATCTTCAAGCGTAGCGTTTGCCTGGGCGATGATTTTATTTTCATCCACGTCGGCAGTCAGGTATTCAACCTTACGCGTAACTTTGCCGTCTTCAACTTTTCTATACGGAGTTTCCAAAAGCCCTAATTCATTAACCCTGGCATAAGTGCTTAACGAAGCAATCAAACCGATATTCGGGCCTTCAGGAGTTTCTATGGGGCAGACCCTGCCGTAATGTGAATTATGGATATCGCGCACTTCAAACCCGGCTCTTTCGCGGGATAAACCGCCCGGGCCTAAAGCGGAAAGGCGGCGTTTGTGGGTCATTTCCGCTAACGGGTTGACTTGATCCATAAATTGTGATAACTGCGAACGGGCAAAGAAATCTTTGATCTGGCTGGAGAGAAGTTTTGAATTGATCAGATGGTGCAGGCTTAAGGTGCTAAATTCAGACATTACAGATAAACGCTCCCTAATCGAACGCTCCACCCTTGCCAAGCCGATGCGCACCTGATTCTGGACTAGTTCGCCTACGGTTTTAACACGGCGGTTGCCTAAATGGTCAATGTCGTCAATCTGGCCTATGCCTTCTTTTAATTTAATTAAATATTCCATTGACTTAATAACCGTCTGGACATCAAGTATCCTTTTATCTAAAGGAATATTCAATCCTAATTTGCGGTTTAGAATAAACCTTCCGACTTGCGCGAGGTCATACCTGCGCGGGTCAAAAAACAATCTATAAAATAATGTTTCCGCCGCTTCAGGGACAACCGGTTCGGTTGGCCGCATCCTGCGGTAGAAATCTGACAAGGCTTCTTCTTTTGTTTTAGTGGGGTCTTTCTTTAAGGTATTGATAATTTGCTGCGGCTGGCCTTCAAAAGCGTTGAGTATATCTTCATCTGAAACATATCCCATAATCCTTAATATCTGGGTCGCCGGGAAATTGCGTTTGCGGTCTACATAGGCAAGGATAACTTCAGAAACATCATATTTAAACTCAAGCCACGCCCCGCGGTATGGGATTATACGGGCGTAAAACATCTTCTTGCCGGTATGATGCAGCTCTTCTTCAAAAGAAATACCCGGGGAACGCTGTAACTGGCTGACCACAACCCTTTCATCGCCGTTAATAATAAAAGTTCCGGTTTCGGTCATCAACGGAATTTCGCCGAAATATGCTTCCTGCTCTTTAGTCTCATTAGGGCTTACTAACCTAAACCTGACCTTTAATGGCGAAGCATAACTCATTGAGCGCCTGATACATTCAGGGACATCATATTTTGGCTTACCCAGAGAATAGCTTAAGAAATCCAACCGTACCTGCCGGTCAAAACTCTCAATCGGAAACATCTCTGTGAATGTTTCTTGAAGGCCAAGATTTTTGCGCTCGTCAGATGTCATATCCACCTGTAAGAATTCTTCGTAGGATAATCTCTGAATATCCAAAAGATCAGGCATCTTGTAGACTTCTTTAAGCTTGGAAAAACTTTTACGTTTTAACATACGCCTTCCTATATATATTATACTTTATTTCAATTCTACGGTGGCTCCGGCCGCTACGAGCTTTTTCTTTATCTCTTCAGCTTCTTCTTTTGGAACGTTTTCTTTTATCGGCTTAGGCGCGCCATCAACCAAGTCCTTCGCTTCTTTTAGGCCAAGGTTAGTTATCGTGCGGACTTCCTTGATAACCGAGATTTTATTCGCTCCGGCTGAAGTTAAAACTACCGTAAACACAGTTTTTTCTTCTGCCGGCGCGGCAGCGCCCGCGGCTGGTGCAGCCGCTACAGCAACCTGTCCGGAAACTCCGAACTTGTCCTGAAGCTCTTTCACCAAATCTGCCAATTCCAACACTGTCATGCCTTCTATCGCTTTAATTACATCTTCTTTTACCGCCATGTTATTTCCTCCTTAACTTTTTTTATCTTTTATCTGATTTAACACGATCACTAATTTATTCAAAGCCCCTTGCAGAGTAAATACCAAGCCGGCAAGGGGAGATTTTATCGACATAACTACCTGCGCGCGCAATTCATCTTTAGAAGGAAGGGCAGCGATAGACTCGATATCTTTTTTCTCTAAAATGCGATTGCCGAAAAACGCGCCATTCAGGGAAAGGGCGGGATTTTCTTTAGCGAATTTAACCAGGGATTTAGAAATCGCGCTGATATCTTCGCAAGAAAATATAACTGCCGTCGGGCCTTTAACAAACTGGCTTACGCCTTCGATGTTGGATGATTTTAACGCCCTGTTTATAAGCGTATTTTTAGTAACAAAAACCCTGCTTTTAACCAGCCTTAAGCTATTCCTTAAAGAAGTCATCTGGACGCTGGATAAGCCGGAATACTGGGCCATAAAAATGATATCCGAAGATTTCATATCCTGCTTTAATTTCTCTTCTGTCGTGGCGCGAAAGAACCTTCCAATGTTATCTTGAGACTTTTCTTTTTTCATAGCTCTAATGTGCATCCCGGGCTCATAGATGCCGATATTGATATTGATTTTATGAAATCGCCTTTTACAGTCGTGGGCCTGGAAGCCTTAATAGCTTCTAATATCTTAGAAGCGTTATCGATTATCTCGGCCTCGGTAAAGTTTATCTTGCCCACCGGAACTTGTATGCCTCCCTGTTTATCAACTTTAAATTCAATCTTACCGCCTCTGATATCTTTTACTGCTTGAGCCACGTTATTGGTTACTGTGCCTGTCTTAGGGCTGGGCATAAGCCCGCGCGGCCCTAAAATTTTGCCTAAGCGGCTTAAATCTTTCATCATTTCCGGAGTAGCTACAGCCGAATCAAAATCCATGAATCCGCCTGCCACTTTCTCAATTAACTCTACTCCTCCTATATAATCCGCGCCTGCCGCTTGGGCTTCCTTCTCGTGTTCACCTTTACAGAACACCGCGACCCGCACGGTTTTTCCTGTCCCATGAGGCAAAGTAACTGTGCCGCGGACCAACTGGTCTGTTTTCTTAGTATCGATATTTAAATGGAAGATTAAATCTACCGTTTGGTTAAACTTTGTAGCCGGCATCTTTTTTAACAGGGCTACTGCTTCTATTAAAGAGTATGCCTTATTTTTGTCTACGAGTTTTTCAGCTTCCTGAAATCTTTTACCGGCTTGTTTCTTGCGCATTGTCTATCCCTCTATCGCGATGCCCATACTGCGGGCTGTACCTTCGACCATCTTGGCCGCTTTCTGCATGTCTTCGCTGTTTAAATCTTTTAGTTTAAGTTTTACAATCTCCTCAATCTGCTTACGGTTCACCGTGCCTATTTTCTCCTTACCTGCCTGGCCGGAAGCTTTGGCTAAGTTTGCCGCGCGTTTTAATAATACGGATGTCGGAGGGCTTTTTATAATAAAATCAAATGATTTATCTTCATAAACGTTTATTACGACAGGGACTATCAATCCTTCCCTGCCTTTAGTCTGTTCGTTAAACTGCTTGCAGAACTGCATGATGTTTACGCCATGCTGGCCCAATGCCGGGCCTACCGGCGGCGCGGGATTCGCGGCTCCCGCGGAAACATGCAGTTTAATCTGAGCTGTAATTTTCTTCTTTGCCATTTTAAGTCTTCTCCACCTGCCAATACTCTAATTCTACCGGTGTCATGCGGCCAAAAATAGAAACGTTTACTTTTAGCTTGCCTTTTTCCGGCCTGATCTCTTCGATCGTGCCGTTAAAATTCAAAAACGGCCCTTCGATAACCCTTACCTGTTCGCCTTTTTCAAAAATTGTTTTTGGGCTCGGGCGGGATTGGGTTTCTTCTGTCTTTTTTAAAATATTCTCGACATCTATATCCGGCAGTGACGACGGCTGCCTTCCCAAACCGATAAAACCTGTTACCCCGGGCGTGGTTTTGACTAAAAGATACGTGCGTTCGTTTAATTCCATTTCCAGAAGCAGGTATCCCGGGAAAAACTTTCTCTGTGTAACCCTTTTTTTTCCGCTGCGCACTTCGGATACCTGTTCAGTAGGTATCATTATCTTGCCCATCGAATCTTTTACAACGCTGGCAGCAATGCGCTTTTCTAAGTTTATTTTAACTTTGTCTTCCAACCCTGTCTGGGTATGTACTACGTACCACTTTTTTGTCATTTTATTAGAAAGGTCAAGAACTTGGAAAGGCTGAAATCAACAACTCCTATGTAAACTGCCAGTATTGTGGTGATTACAATAACCACAAGGGTGGCGCCCATAAGTTCTTGGCGTGTTGACCAGGAAACCTTGCCTAATTCCACTTTTACTTCGGTAAAAAAGCCTTTTATTTTACTAACCATTTTTCTTGCTTTACCCGGGAGAAAACCCACACCCCCTTGATTCAAGTTTCAAGCAGGGGCGGAGGGACTTGAACCCCCAGGACGGGATTTGGAGTCTCGCCGT
>CAKKQA010000068.1:0-2453 GCA_919901925.1 Omnitrophica bacterium GWA2_41_15
TTTAAGGACTTGCTTGCCAGTAACTTTCATGCGCGGGCGGCGGCGGTCTTTTTTGGCAAATTTTTTTAGGGTTTGGTTTTCCACAATTTCTAAATTTTTATTTAATGACATAAAGGAGGGGTTTATGGTATAATTAAATCATGTAACATGTAGCATATAACATGTAACAAGTTGTTTCATTGCTCTATTGTTAAATTGTTGACGACTATTTAATTATAACATGGATGAGGATTACAGAAAAGATTGATTGACATGAATAGCGCGATGCCAATCCCGCGACTGCGGGACCAATGATACGAATGCTACGGATTGCTCCATTGTTTGATTGTTCTATTGTTAAATTGTTTTATATAAATGAAAAAAGAGACACAAAATATTTTTCAATTATTTTTGGCGGTTTTAATGCTGTCATTTTTTTTAGCGCCGGTTTTGGTTTGGCCTAAGGAAGCGCAGGCCAGTTGTTGTCAGTTTAACAGAGGAGGTGATGTACAATATTGTGTTTCCGATATGACTGAAAGCGCATGCACGACCGGGAGGGGTATTTTTTATAAATATAAAACCTGCAGCGATAATGGCGTTAAATGCGAGGGATCAGAGGCGCCGCCAGCAGCCGATAGCAAGACGCCAACCGAGGCGCCTTCGGGATTTAAGCCGCAAGTTTCAATACCGGGGTCGGATATTACGGCGGGAGTGGAGACGCAAGCGACGGCGGGGAATTTGATTGTAAAATACATTGTCGCGATTTACCGATACGGAGTTTGGCTGGCGGGAGTATTGGCGTTCATTATGATTATTGTCGGCGGGCTGACTTGGATGTTGGCCGGCGGGAGCGCGCAGAGAGTTGATCAGGCAAAGCAGAGAATCGGGGCGGCGATTTTGGGGCTAGGTTTAGCGCTTGGGTCATATATGATTTTAGTCAGTATCAATCCGGAATTAGTTAAATTAAAGACGCCGGATTTGACATCGCAAAGAACAGCGGCGGGCGATGAAATTATCGCTTTGAATGAGGGCGATTCGGTTGAAGTGTCGGGAAATAAAATTACAAATTTAAGGACAGATAATGACGAGGCGACGTTGGGGATTTCGGGCGGCGCGGCGATTGGCTTTGGCGGTGAATTTAAAAAATTTTTAAGCGGCTTAGTTAAAGAAGCGGCGGCAAAGGAGCTGGCGGAGTTGGGGCAGTTGGTGGTTAAAATAAAGAAAGGGGAAAGCAAACTTTTGGACACATCGGGCGATGGCAAGCCGGATTTAGAAATTACGGTTGAAAATATTGTGGGCCGGACTGTTTATATTCGCGTCAGGATAATTTCGGAAAATGTAATGAATTTTGGACTGGGGCAATATCGGCGGCAGGATCATTTGGCTTGCGACCCGGCAAGCCGAGATGTTTTTTGGTATGACACTAATAATGAGAGAGTTGAGTTTTATCAAGATTGTCCGGATGGCAGCGATTGCCGATACGGGCAATGCGTGGCGGCGGGGAGCGACGAACAGTGCGCGCCGGTCTGCACCGGGAGGGTTTGCGGGGACGATCAATGCAGCGGTTTGTGCGGGGTTTGCGGGGCGGGACAGCAGTGCCAAGACGGGCAGTGCATTTTATGCGCGGTTGTGGGAAATGAGTGCCATGGCAATGATTTGTATGAAGTTAATAGCTGTACGGGACCGCAGTTTGTTTTGACTTGCTCAACTGATAATAGACAATTAGCGTGGGGCGATAATTTTTGTAAAGATGATAATTTATATCATTCAAGAACCGTAGAGCAGGGAAAGGGCTGTCAGACTGACAAATGCGTTACGGACCCAATAACCGAAGAAGCGATTGTTGAGAGTTGCGCGCATGGCTGTCGCGACGGCGCCTGCATTTCACCTTGCGACAACTGCACGGCGGCGCAAGTTTGCACGCCAAACGGCGAATGCATTGATATAGTTTGTAATAATAATGGAAGCTGCGACTCCGGCGAGGATTGTTTAACTTGTCCGGCTGAATGCGGGGTTTGCCGGCAGCGGTGCGGAGATGGATTTTGCGATGTTGCTGTTGCTTGCGATGAGTGCGCGAGTTGTCCGGCGGATTGCGATGGGGAGGCGGCATGTGATGGCGGACAAAACCCGCCGACCGAATCGCCGCCAGCCGTTACTGCTTGTGAAATTTTGAATGCGGTTTGGAGCCAGGCGCAAGCGCAAGAAGGCGCGATCGTGCAGCTGACAGTGACCGGGAATAATAATTGCGACGGGGAGACGGTTAGCTTTAAAGTTTTTGAAGATGATAGTTTATCTAATAACGATTTGGTAAATAAAAATCCAGCGGCGATGGTTTTTAGTAATAATCAAGTGGTCGCAAGCTGGACTGCTGAATGGCAGTGCGACGTGCCGGTTTTAGGTTTTTGCACTGCGGGCGATCCGGAATATTATTTTATAGCGACATTAGAAAGTGATTCGGCGGTGTCGGCAAAAAG
>CAKKQA010000068.1:2553-6050 GCA_919901925.1 Omnitrophica bacterium GWA2_41_15
AAATGGGATATAGCTGGCAAAAATGATGCCTGGCAGAATACCTGTTTTATTATTACAGAAGATATTACTATCAGTGGTACTGAATTTTTAGTATTTGATGGGATAAAAAATATCCTTCTTGATTTAGGTGGCCATAAAATAACATATGATACTGCTTCAAGCCGAGGCAACTCAATAACATCTTTGATTAGTTTTCTTCATGGTGAGAATATTGTTGTAAAAAATGGAGACATTTTTCAGAAAGGGAACTCCGCTTCATATACCATCTCATTGTCTGGCACGGTCTATAATTATGAAATTTTTGGACTAAACATTTTTACCAATGGTCAACCAACACCTTCAGACGGCTCGGCCGGTATTCATATCCAAAATACTAATTTACTAAGTAGTGTTAAAAATACCACCAGAAACAAGATACATGACAATTATTTAGAAAACACCGGCATTAGTAGACCAATCCAGACCGGCAGCAATAATATTGATATTCCTTGTTCTTATGATATTGATATTTATAACAATATATTGGTCGGCGCCCACTGGAGCATTGAAGCCCAAAATGTTGAACCAGCTTGCCCAAGAGATAAAAAGAATCATAAGATATATAATAATCTAATTGAGGCTTGGAGATATTCAGGCGTTAAGGCCGGCCAAGGCTTAAGGCTTACCAGCTGTCTTGATTGTGAAGTTTTTAATAATCAGATTGGCTCGGACGAAGCCAGGGGAATGTATTTAGCCGGTGGAGACGATAGAATTAAAGTATACAATAATGTCATTAGCGCCCGGTATCATGTCGCGGCGACTGACGGATATTCAGATACTCGTCCCTACGGCATTTGGACAAGGAGCAGCTGGAACGATGAAATATTTGGAAATGAGATATTAGTAATTAATTCCATTAATTATGATAACCCAGAAAATCATCTTATTGGCATAGCAATAATGAGAGATGCGGGCATACCAGATACAGCCCCAAATATAGCCACTCAAAATTTGCAGATCCATGACAATATAATAACAGTTATTGGGACTGATCCTTCGGTGGCAAAAGCACTGGGAATTGAGTTTGGCAATCAGACCGGCGGCGAATTCGGCGGTCAAAATAATAAGATAGAAAGAAATATAATAAGAGCCGAGAGCGCAGTCTATTGGATCTCGTCATTATTTTTTGAGACACCAAGAAGTAATGTGTTTTCAGAAAATACTTTTATTAAGCCCCGACATGCGTTTTCAAATTGGAACGAAGGCAATGTACCTTCAAGCGGAAACAGGACAGTTGCCGAAACTGACAATCCGGCCGGAG
Source organism: Omnitrophica bacterium GWA2_41_15 (assembly GCA_919901925.1). Lineage (GTDB taxonomy): Bacteria > Omnitrophota > Gorgyraeia > Gygaellales > UBA12090 > CAKKQA01. Next base: position 3,854 of record CAKKQA010000068.1, read on the forward strand.
CGCCGGCCAGACCCACTGGTCTAACAATTAGAAATATACATGGCCGGGCAATCTTAGAATGGAATAAAAATCTTGAAACTGATGTTATGGGATATTGGGTTTATAGAAATGGACAGAAAATACCTGATACCTATTTTAGGGCCACTCGGTTTTATGTTGATAAAAACGCAAAAGTTAATGATCGCTATGCAATCAGTGCTATTGATTATTCATGGCTTGAAGGAGAAAAAAGCCAAGAGATAATTTTTAGATAGAAAGTTAAAGATATTATGATTAGTATATTAATAAAGAAAAAACTATTTTGGATTGGCGTTTTGGGAATCGCTGTGGTTTTCGGTATGGCGGGATTTTTAAAGACAAGTTTTGGAGCGCCGGTATGCGGGTTTGATTTATGCGCGCCGAGCAATCCGGGCGATCCGGGCGATCCGGCGAGATGCAGTGGAGATTTTGTCCAGACGTGCGGCAACTGCGATGATGATTTTTATGATGAATGGTGCAATACGGCGACGGCTTGTCAGTATGGATGCGAGGCGGGAGTTTGTAAGGGAGCGCCGTGCGTTGATAATGATAGAGATGGTTATGGAGTTTGTCCGAATTGCGGAGCTGCTAAAGGTTGCACTTACGACGAGGAGGATTGCGATGATACGATGCCATTTGGACCACACAAATTTCCTGGCAATCCGGAAACTTGCGATAATAATGATAATAACTGCAATAGCACGGTTGATGAGGGGTGCGATGATGATGGGGATAATTATTGCGACGCGGCAATGCCAGTTTATAACGCGCCAGTTGCGGTTTGCAATTTAACAAGAGTGGCAGACGGATTACTTGGGAATGATTGTAATGATATGGCGGGTTTTGGATTTGATATAAACCCGGGGAAGACAGAGATTTGCGATGGAGTTGATAATAATTGCAATGGGAAAATTGACGGGGAGGAGATTAGTTGTGAATGTAAAGCTGGAGAAATACAGTCGTGCGGTAGTTCTAATACTACACCTTGTAAATTCGGCAGCCGATCTTGCGCCAACGGCAAGTGGGGTCTTTGCTTTGGAGCAATAGAACCTGTAGTAGAAAGTTGTGATGGCAAAGATAATGATTGTAGTGGTACGGACGATGATAATTTAACTGCGCCAACATGCGCGCGGCAGGCCGGCGTCTGCGATGGGACTCGTCAGCGCTGCGGCGGCGCCAGCGGTTGGCTTGCCTGCACTGTTGCTGATTATGGTTCAAATTATCAAGCAACCGAAAATCTTTGCGATGGTTTAGACAATGACTGCGATGACCAAACTGATGAAAATTTAACCGGAGCGCTGTGTCCCTTGCAGCAGGGGGTTTGCGCTGGCTCGCGTCAACAGTGCGGTGACAGTAGCGGCTGGCTTGTCTGCGGTCCGGGAAATTACGGCTTAAACTATCAAAGCGCCGAGACCTCATGTAATGATAATCGAGACAATGACTGCGACAGTAAAACCGATTGCACCGATGAAGATTGTTTTAATAGCACTGCTTGCTGTGGTGATGACAATATCCGCGGAACTGAACAGTGCGACGATGGGATAAAAAATGGTCAGGCCTGCACAGCAGCTTACGATAGTAGTTGCACTTATTGTTCAGCGCAATGCCAAAGTGTTACAGTGCGCGGACCTTATTGCGGAGACAATAATACAAATCGGCCTAATGAACAATGCGATAATGGCAGTCAAAACGGCGTGGTTTGCGTCGCCGGTTATGGGCAGACATGCAATTATTGTGCCGGAGATTGCAGCCAATTAATTACGGTTACTGGACCGCGATGCGGGGATACAAAATGCGATTTAAATAATAATGAATGCAGCAGCTGTTCGGGGGATTGCGGGAGTCGTGAATGCTGCAACAATAATACTTGCGAAGCGGCGGATACAGCTTGCTCGGCTGGGTCCAATGATAAAGATAGTTGTCCGGATAATCCTTGTTATGAACCCGCTTGCACTAACGGCGCTTGCGGCCGAACGCCGGTGGCGGTTTATACGGCTGACGAGGCTTGTCACGATGATGCTGGATGTGCCGGCGGAGAATGCCGGTGCGACGGAGTTGGAACGTGTAAAAGTTATAAAAATTTGTGCCCGCCGGACGGCAGTTTTCCGACCGGCATGATTTTTTGCGAGGATTTTGAGAGCGGGAATTTGTTAAAATGGGAAGCAACAGCGGGAATAAA
>CAKKQA010000069.1 GCA_919901925.1 Omnitrophica bacterium GWA2_41_15
AAACTCTTCAATAAATAACCCCTGCCAATTGGCTTCGGGATAATTAAGCTTAAATGAACGGCTAAATACGAGCTTTTTGTCGTCCGTAACTATCCATTCCGCCTGCGATGCGTCAGCATCTATGACCATGGCCGCGCCGCCGGCATCCGGGTAAACATAATTATAAAGGTTATTGATCCCGTAAGAATTCAAAACTATCGTCAAATCATTCGCTTTTAACTCTTTGAATATTTTAAGGTGCCTTTCTATAAGCGGCCTGTGGACGATTATCAGGTTTAGGTGCGAATATCCCTGTTTATCGGTAGAAATTATTTGATAGCCTGTGATCAATTCGCCGGCCGGATAAGGCAGATATGTTGAAGCCTGCAGGGAAACTATATTCTCTATTTCTTTCGGTGACTTACTTGGGACTTTCAGGTAGCGGCAGGCCGCTTTGGAGCGAGGCAAAGAAATTATAACCCGCTCTCCGCTAAACCTAAGTTTCTTTAACGCGCTTGCGGTTTTTTCAAGCAGATTTTTATCATCCGCCTGCGGAAGGATATTTTCCACCTCGATGCCCGCAAGCTCGGGCAGAAAATTATCCTTTCGCCATTTCACTATCCTTATGGCGTCATCATTTAGCTGACAAATAAATACAGTATTTTTGTTTAAAGACATTTTTTAAACTGTCATTGCGAGGAACCTTCGCTTGGCATAATGGTGACGAAGCAATCTCGTTCTAAAAATTGGCTTCGTCGCCAATCTTTGTAGGGGCGGCACACTGTGCCGCCCCTACAACCCGCAATGACGTTATCTACCTCTCATGCCAATACACAAACTTATCCTTTGAACGGTCATAGACTACGTCTATATGCCTTGCGGCATTTGCGAAACTTCCCGCGGATTGTATCCTGAAATTATTGGATTTAAAAACAACCGCCTTCATTAAATCATCAAGCAAACTTTGTTCTTTATCGATAAGCCCGTCAAAAGACACATCGCCACTCTTAGTAAGATGCTTCTCTCCCCTTAACTTAATAATCCTATCCGTTATATCTGCCACGGCGCCCTCTTTAACCTTGTCGCCTTGCGCCTTGGCATTGACAAGGATAGCCAGCGTGTCGTAGGAAGCCGTATTAATATTCAGTTGGCCTGTACTGCCTGCGCCATATACAGTAACCCAATCTTTAATTTTATTAAACAACTCCTGGGCCTTGGCGCGGGCTTCTTCTTTCTCCATCGGTTTCTGCTGATAAAAGTATTCAAACACCAAAAGCAGTTCTTCGGGCACCCTTAAAACTTCTTTTTTAAAAATATCCTCCATGGTAACAGTCGAGCCTCTCCATTTAAGGATAAACTCGGATAATTCAAAGGCATCGCCTGAAAACCCGGCAGAAGTAAACAATTCTATTAGCTGTTCTTTTTTCGCCGCATTGACATTCAGCTTTCTTTCTTCATCCTCTACGGCTAAGTATTTATCTTTAGTTTTGTCGAAAAGATAGCGCACATTAAACACGCCTTCACAATCTTCCCTTAACTTAACATTTTCAAATATACCTTTACCACTGCCATCTAAACCAGTGCTCCAGCTTTCATCGAGGCCGTCGTAATCGCCATTAGGGTCATGCTCCAACTCCCACACTGCCCGGTTTATTCCGCTCTTTGCCAACCAGACAGCCTTTAAGCTATCCCTCTGATAACGCGCCAGGCGCAGGTTCAAAAAGACGTTGTTGCCTAAACTTAAGGCAAACATAACCAGAAACATGACTATCCATAAAGCAATCATCAACACAGAGCCCTTTTTATCCATATTTTACTCAAACGAATCCCAATAGACTTGTTCGCATCAATATTCTGTCATTGCGAAGAACCCTCGGTTGGCATATCAGTGACGAAGCAATCTCGTACTTAAGAACGTGATTGCTTCGTCGCATCGTGCTAACAAAAGCTCCTCGCAATGACGATGCCACAGAGGTTCGCAAGCTTCATCTTGCCAAATACACCGTCTTATTAAATTCGACCATTCCTGCTTTTTCCTTGCTTTTCACTGCTTTTTCTAGAAGCGACAGCTTTATCTTTACCGCCGCCGGCAGGCTTGGCTTCTGGTCGTCATTCCCGGGCCATATTCCAGCTGAAGCATACGGAGCATTCGGATCTTTTGTGGCGTAAACATATTCCAATTGTAATCCTGCCACATTATCAAGCGCCAAGGTAATCTGTCTGTCCACACCTTTTATAAGGGCATCTATACCGGTTAATATGCCGCGATTCAATTTCCCTCCGGACAACTCATAACGCACGTTACAGATATTGACAAAAGGCTTGCCATCACGAAAAGAATCCGCTACGCTCAAGAAATCAAGCCCATTTTCAACCCCTTGAAACCTGGAATCGTCCTTTGAATAAGCAAACGCGTTCTTTAAATCAAGCTCCATCCTGCTT
>CAKKQA010000070.1 GCA_919901925.1 Omnitrophica bacterium GWA2_41_15
TTCATAATTCATACTTCATAATTCATACTTCATAATTCATACTTCATAATTCATACTTCATAATTCATAATTCATACTTCATAATTCATACTTCATAATTCATACTTCATACTTCATAATTCATACTTCATAATTCACCTCTTCAAGAACCCAAACGCGTCTTGAAATTCTTCTACTATAATATCAATAATATTTTCGTCTTTTTGCGGAGTTAAAATAGAATAATCCTCGGACACGGATTTGTTGCCGGTGCGATCTTGCGATTCCGCGCGCAGTTGATACAAAGAGCCGGGCGTAAAATCGCTTAAGATGACAATATGATTAGTGGTAAGATTATCGTCTTTTTGGCTTTGTTTGGATAACTCGCGATCTCTTTCCACGCCAACATCGTAATACACCAAACTGGTAGACGGCTCGTCAGTTTGCCAGGAGATAAACACTTGCACATTGTCCCGTTTGGTTAACAGACCTTCGGCGTTAAGATCTTTAATCAATGGCGGCTGATCGTCAATGGAAGTGGTAAATTCTTTAAATTCCGAAGTGATAATATTGCTGACTATGTCCCGCGACACTACTTTGACGCGATATCTAACGCGCTCTTCCAAGCCGGTTAAAAGCAAACGGTGCGCGGCGCTTAATTTATCCACCCCGTAATTCTGCAAAGCATCTTTATCGGCAATGCCATACTCCACTTCGCTGGTGGTCGGGATATTGGAATCCCAGCTGACAACCGCGCTGTGCTCGCGAATATCATTAACGGTAAAATTGCTCACTTTAGCCACCTCGGTTGTTCTAAAAACTAAATCCTGTGTGGAAACTAATTGCCCGCTTTCAGTAATGCTTTTTACCCGATAATGATAAACTGTGTTTTCCTGCAAATCGGACAGGCGAACTTGATGTTTTTGATCAAACTGCAATAATCTTTGGTTTGAGCTGTAAATTTCCGTTAGGCCGTAATCTATTATTGAAGCCGCCGGCACTGTTGTCTGCCAGCTGATTAAAGCGCCGGAATCGGTAATTTCAGACACAGTCAGTCCCATAATTATCTGCGGGCCTAAATAGACTTCTAATTTTTCAATAAATTTTTCAAATTCCTCGGAAAGAATTATTTTGGCTTCTTCATTAACTTCCGGGCCGGCTTCTTCTTTAATCGCCTCCACAAATTCCTCTATTTCTGTTTGTTGATCTTTTTCTCGTTTAATTTCCTCTTTAACTTCTTCTTTGATGATTGGTTTTAAGCCTAAAGTGGTAAATTCCGCAATACTGCCTTGAGTAACATTGCCGCCGTCATCAACGGCAATGGGCTGGACATTATAAACCGTGCCTGAAATTAAATTTTTAAGTTCAATTTTGTGATTAGTCTTTCTATTTTTAATTGAAGATTCGTCCCCTGAAATATCATTTATCTTGCCAAGGCCCAGCCCTAATAAAGTAATGGCCGGCTCATTGGTTTGCCAAGAAATTTGAGCCGACTGCTCGGCGATATCGCTGATAGCAAATTTGCTGATTTCCGCCGGTATTTTATCGTTTTTATCAATAATTATAACCCCGCCGCCGCCGGTTGACTGGGTTTCATATTGATATCGTCCGGCATTGGTAGTAAAAACCTGATCAGCGCTGTTAGCTTGATTGCTGTCATTGTCTTCGGAGGAAAGGCGGTAATGATAAGTGCTGGAGGCGGAAAGTCCGGTTAGTTGAATAGAGTGCTGCATAGTTAAAACAGGATCAGCGACGGTTGAGCCGTAACTTGCGGTTAAGCCGTAACTGACAGTTGAATTTGCCAATTCATCGGTTTTCCAAGCGACAATAGCCGAAGTATCAGTATAAACCACTGAAATATTGCTGATAATCGGCGCGCCGGCATCGGCTTGCTGGGGCGGACCCTGGCCAACATTTGTGGTAAATTTAAGCAAAGCGCCGCTTGAATTTGTGGATGCAACGGACGCATTGCCAACTTCGTCATTAGATTTAACTTTAAAATAATAAGTCGTGCCCGAGGCTAAGTTGCTTAAAGCGACCGCATGGGTGGCAGTCATTATTTGGTTTTCAACTGTTGACGCGCCGTAGGCTTCAGACAGACCGTATTCTGCTTGAGTAGTAGCCGGCTCATTAGTTGTCCAAGTAATCACCGCGTTGCTTTCGCTGGCTAAGGCTTGCGCGTTGGAAATCACCGGCGCCGCGGTGTCGCCGGTTAAAAAATTATAAACAGCCGATTGCAAAGCGCCGGAAATTACCCGAAAGTAATAGCGCGTTGATTCTAACAGTCCGGACAGAGAGACAGAATGATTGGTGACTGAATCGCCGGGCGAAGTTGGATAAGAAACCGTATTTGTCAGATTGGCGTTAGTTGAATATGTTATTTGGCTGGAGAGAGCTTGGCCGGTGGTCCAAGTAATTCTGGCAACAGTTGGCGCGGTTAAACTAACTGCCACATCGCTGATGCTGGTTGCCGGATTAGTTAAGAACGAGCTGGTTGCTTGATTAGCTTGGGCGTAATTATCTTGGGATTTAACTTTAAAATAATAAGTCGTGCCGGCGGAAAGGCCGGTTAAAGCGACTGCATGGGCTGTGGTTAAAGTTGAATCTAAAGTTGTTGACGATCCATAATTAACCGTGGTGTCGTAATCAACTTGGCTGGTGGCCGGCTCATCGGTTGTCCAAGTAATAACTGCTTGGCTTTCCGTAGTTAAAGCGCTGATGCTTGATATAACTGGCGCCGCGGTGTCGCCGGTTAAAAAATTATAAATCGGCGACTGCGCCGCGCCTGATTTAACCCGATAGTAATAACGGGTTGATTCTAAAAGGCCGGTTAAGGCGACTGAATGGCTGGTCGCTGAATCATTAGGCGAGGTTGGATAAGAAGTTGAACCTGAAAGATTGGCATTGGTTGAATATTCCACTTGACTGCTGGCCGCTTGAGCTGTTGTCCAAGTAACGGTGGTGGCGGTAGAACTGACTAAAACCGCTTGAACATCGCTAATAGTAGCCTCCGGCGCCGCTTGGGTGGTAAAAGTATAACCAGCGCCGGCATTGTCATCTTCAGATGAATTAGAAGCCGAATCAGCGGCGGAAACTTTAAAATAATAAGCAGTTGAGACGGATAGCCCGGAAAGAGTAAAAATATGCGTTGTATTATAATTAGTATTAGTCAAAGCGGCGCCGTAATTAGTGTTTAATCCGTAATTTAAACCCGAACGCGCCGGCTCGTTAGTGGCAAAAGTAATAGTGGCGCTGTTATGGCTTGTTGATTGAACCGCGACTGCTGAAATTACCGGCGCCGTAGCATCGCCGGCTGTAAATTGATAAATTATTGATTCAGACGAACCGCCGGCGCTATCGGCAGACTTGACTTTATAATAATAAGCAGTTTGCGAGGTTAGGCCGGTTAAATCCACTGAATGGCTTAATGTGGAACCAACGGCCGGAATAGGATAATTAGTTGAACCGGCCAGTCCTGCGTCAGTTGAATATTCAACTTGGGAAGAAGACAGCTTGTCAGTGGTCCAAGTTACGCGCGCTGAAGCAGCGGTTAAAATAGCGGACTGAACATTAGTGATTATTGGCGGCGCCTCGGCTGTGGTGGTAAAAGTATAGCCGGCGCCGGCATTATCATCAGTCGCGGAATTAGCAAAAGAATCAGCGGCCGTCACTTTGTAATAATAAACAGTCTGCGGCAAAAGTCCGGTTAATAGATAAATATGGCTGGTATTATAATTATTGTTAATTGAACTTGAGCCATAGCTTAAATTTGGACCGTAATCCGCGCGCGAGGTCGCCGGCTCGCTAGTAGTAAAACTAATAGTGGCTGAATTATGGGTAACCGCTTGACTCGCTATTTGCGATATGACCGGCGCCAGGCTGTCAGCCGTAGAAAAATTATAAATAATTGACTCGGCGCTGTTGTTGTTTTGATCCACGGATTTAACTTTGTAATAATAAGCGGTGGCTGATGTAAGCCCGGTAATTTGTATTTCATGATTTGTGACTAAATCCGTGGGGTCAGCCGGAT
>CAKKQA010000071.1 GCA_919901925.1 Omnitrophica bacterium GWA2_41_15
CAGAGAGATTATTCGCTGATATTTTAGATATCAAGAAGAAGCTCGTGCATCCTTTAAGCTGCCAATTTGAGCATTTGATTCATGAGGGCATAGAAGAAAATATTTGTGCCTTGCTTGGCCATCCGACAACCTGCCCACATGGCAGGCCAATCCCGCAAGGAGAATGCTGCCGGAAATCCAGGGAGAGCATAAGCAAGGTTATTTCTTCTTTAGTTAATCTGCAAGTAAACCAAAAAGTAAAAGTTGCTTATATCCATACTAAGGACCATAAGAAACTCCAAAAGCTTATGGCGATGGGCGTCCTGCCCGGCATGGCGGTAACCTTGATTCAAAAATTCCCTTCTTATGTTTTTCAGATCGGGCAGTCTCAGTTTGCAATAGACAAAGATTTGGCGGAATTTATTTTTGTGCGCATTACAAAGGCATAAAGATTCTAAATTTTACTGTTTGTTAGTTATCGCAAGATTTGGGTAGAAAGGAAAATTTAATCATATTGAAATTGATTGCATAATGCTATACTAGTAGTAAAATAAAATTGAAAGAATATTTCTTATCTTTTTGCAGTGACAGCACACTGTGCTGTCACTACAGTGTATATATAGTCTCCTGGAAGAGGCAAAATGAATTTTCTGCATGCAATCATTCTTGGGCTTGTAGAAGGCATAACCGAATTCCTGCCGATATCCTCCACTGGCCATCTTATTTTAACCAGCCGTATTTTAAATATCCCACAGACAAATTTCATAAAAAGCTTTGAGATTGCTATTCAGCTCGGCGCGATTTTGTCTGTGGTTGTTTTATATTGGAGAAGGCTTTTGGTTGATTTTAGTATGATAAAGCGCCTTCTTGCCGCGTTTATCCCGACAGCTATTATCGGAGTGATATTCTATAAAGTTATTAAAAAGTTTCTTTTGGGCGATAGCCATGTAGTCCTTTGGTCGTTATTTTTAGGCGGTATTTTTTTGATTGTCTTTGAGTTGATGCATAGAGAAAAAGAAGATGCTGTTGAAGATATTTCTTCGATTTCCTATCGCCAGGCATTTGTTATCGGGTGTTTTCAGTCTATTGCCGTAATCCCCGGCGTCTCCCGGGCCGCGGCAACCATTGTTGGCGGCTTGATCTTAGGCTTAAAGAGAAAAACTATCGTCGAATTTTCCTTCCTTTTAGCAGTCCCCACAATGTTGGCGGCAACGGTATTAGATTTATATAAAAACGCTTCGGCCTTTAGCGGCAGGGAAACGGGATTACTGATTGTTGGTTTTCTCGTTTCTTTTGTAGTCGCGATTTTAGCTGTTAAGGCATTCTTGAAATTTATACAGAAACACAATTTTATTGTCTTTGGCGTTTATCGGGTTATCTTGGCTGTTTTTTTCTGGGTCAGGTAAAAACAGTTATGAATAAAAAGATGCTTGTCATTTTTTTGTTGCAAGTGTTTATTCTGGGCGGGGCTGCCGCATATTCGGCGGATGGCCCGATAGGGGCTGTTTATGTTAATCAATCTACGTCAGCGCCGGAAGTTTCTAATGTTGCCGCGCAGGTTAAAAATAATATCAGCGAGAAATCGCAATCCCTGTCGTTAAATTCTCTTATTCAAGAGGCCCTCAAAAATAATCCCCAGATTACATCAGCCCGCTGGCGCTATGAAGCGGCCAAAGCAAGAATCAGCCTTCTGCGCACGGTGGAAGACCCGAGGTTTGAATACGAATACGACAAAATAACCGCGGATATGGATGCCGTTCTGCGCGGCAAAACCGGGCCGATGCGCACATTCGCGATTTCGCAAAGCATACCTTTCCCCACAAAATTGTTCCTAAGAAAAAAAGCCGCTCAAAAAGAAGCGGATTCGTACAGGCAGGAATATATAGAAACCGGGCGTAAGGTTATAAAGGATGTAAAAGAAGCATATTTTAGGCTATTCCTTAGCAGTAAAAAAATAACGATTACCCGGGAAAACCTGAATCTTCTCGGGCGATTCGCGGAAACCGTAAACACGAGATATTCCGTCGGTAAAGCTAACCAGCAGGATGCCCTTAAAGCGCAGGTTGAGTCGTCAAAGCTCTCTAATCAACTTGTCCTCTTGGAACAGGAAGAGAAGATTTATGAAACATTGTTGAATTCTCTTTTGTCGCGTCCACCAAACGGGCCGCTTGGCCTGCTTCAGGAAAAAAACAGCAAGGCTATGGAATTTGAAGAAGAAGGCATCCTGAAATTAACTAAAGACAGCCGGCCGGAACTGAAGTCATACAGGGATATGCTCAAGAAATCCGCGATAGAATTAGAGCTGGCTAAGCAAGAATATCTGCCGGATTTTATGCTTAAATATAGACGCGAAGAAAGAAACGGCAGCGCGGGGCCATGGGCAGGGATGGTGGGGGTGACTATCCCTTTGTGGTTTTTGGATAAGCAAAATTCTTTTGTAAGAGAGGCCAGGGCTAATTTGGAAGAGGCCAAGGCGCAGTATCAGGCCGAAGAAAACGTGGTCTTGTTTGAGGCGCGTAGTTCTTATGTGAAATTCGAAGCGGCTAAAAATTTAGTCAAAATCTATGAAACAGGGATATTGCCGCAGGCGCAGGCCGCGTTAGAAACAGCTACTCTGGGTTATCAGTCGGATAAAATAGGTTTTTTGGATCTTTTGGATACTTTGCGCACGCTGTGGGATTTTCAGATGGAGTATCTGGAATCTTTGGCAAATTTAGAAATAGCCCTGGCGGATTTAGAGCGTTCAGTGGGCATAGATATTACCCAATATCAAACGGGGAGAACATAAAATGAGAAAAAGCACAGTTATAGTTATATCTGTAATTTTGGCGATATCAGTAACGGGATTTCTTTATGCCCGCGCAAACACCGCGAATAAGGCAAAAACAGCAAAAGCGGCCGATAACCAGAAAGAGGCATATTATTGCGCTATGCATCCGGATTTTATTTCCGATAAGCCGGGCAATTGCCTGATTTGCGGAATGACTTTGGTTAAAAAAGAGGGGCCTTCACAGGCTAAGGCTAAGGACGCAAAAACCAAAATACTTTTTTACCGCAATCCGATGAATCCCGAAGTAACTTCGCCTGTGCCAATGAAAGATTCGATGGGCATGGACTATGTCCCTGTTTATAAGGAGGAATCGGACGTTCAGGCAAGCGGAATTTACATCAGCCCGGAAAAACAACAGCTTATCGGGGTGACTAAAGAAAAGATTGAGAAGAGAAAATTAAATCATCAGATTATTACCGTGGGTAAAATCGCTTATGATCCTGATTTGTATGTTGCCCAAAGTGAATATATTCAGGCATCAAAGACATTAGCCGCCACAGAAAACAGCGTTTTGCCTTCTATTAAAGAGCAGTCGAAATCGTTTTTAAACGCCGCGGAAAAGAAATTACTTCTTTTGGGAATGACCAAGGATCAGATTGACGAGTTAGCTAAGAACGCGGCACCGCAGGAAAATCTTTATTTGCCCGGCGCATCTACCACGGTGTGGGTGTATCTTACCATATATGAATATGAGCTCGGCCTGATTAAAGAAGGCCAGGAAGTCCAGATAGATACAGTAGCTTTTCCCGGAGAATTGTTTAAAGGAAAAATCTCAAGCATAACCCCGGTGTTAGACCCGCTGACCAGGTCAGCGCAAGTAAGAGTGGAAGTCGACGATTCCGCGCATAAGCTTAAGCCGCAGATGTATGTAAATGCCAAAATACAAATTGATTTAGGAGAGGTTTTGGCAATGCCAGAGGAAGCGGTTTTAGACACGGGTTTAAGAAAAATTGTTTATGTCGCCAAAGAAGGCGATATTTTAGAAGCGCGCGAGGTTACTCTGGGCCAAAAGGCGCAAGGTTACTACGAAGTTTTAAGCGGGATCAATGCAGGAGATGTGGTGGTAACCAGTGGCAATTTCCTGGTCGATTCCGAAAGCAAGTTGAGAGGCGTTGTTACGAGTAAGTAGAGTGGTGTCTAATTGTCATTGCGAGGAACCCTCGCTTGGCATATCAGTGACGAAGTAATCCCGTATTTTCCGCCTTCGCAATTCTTGCTACGGCGGATCCGCCGTAGTGCGAAGCACGTAGGCGGAAAGAACGAGATTACTTCGTCGCCGCATGTCAACGGTAGCTCCTCGCAATCAGATTGTGTCATAATTATGGATTTTAGAAAATATAAATTTTTATTACTCCACTTTGATTCTGGATCCCTGCTTTCGCAGGGATGACATCATTGTTTTTGTCATTCCCGCGA
>CAKKQA010000072.1 GCA_919901925.1 Omnitrophica bacterium GWA2_41_15
CGGCATGATTTCTTAAGGCCGGAAAATTACCGTTTGCTTTCTGTCGCCGCGTTGTCCACGCACGATACCACCAACTGGCCGGCATGGTGGGAGAATGAGGCTGGGACAGTTGATGAGGATTTGTTTAAGAGAAAATGCGCCGAGAGAGGGATAAATTATAATTTAGTGCAGGGAAAATTATTCAGCCTAAAGTTTCTAGGCCGTGGCCGTCTGCGTTGGCTGGAGGATATTAGTTCGGTTGACATTTTGGCGGGCATCTTGGGTAAGCGGAAAGAAGAGCTTGCGGATTTTATAGATATATACCTGAACACTTATAAGGAAAAAGAGAAACTCTGGAAGATTTTAGGAATGGATGGCAGGATGAAAGAAGCCTGCGATAAAAAGTTGGTTGTGGCTATTTTAGCTCTTACTCTCAAGGCACAGTCGGTTCTTTGTATTCAATCGCTTATAGATTGGCTGTTTTTGTCGGACGTGTTTAAGGGTGATGCTTATCAATACAGGATAAACACGCCCGGGACAGTCAGCGATAAAAACTGGTCGTTGGTCATCCCGCTGGCGCTTGAGGATTTACTGAAACATAAGGTTTGCGGGGAAATTAAGAAGATGGTTATTGCCGCGCATAGATAACCGTAAACCAACCACTGCAGGCTTTGACAAGGGGGTATTTTTCAACGTCATTGCGAGGAACCCTCGCTTGGCATGTCAGTGACGAAGCAATCACGTTTTTTCCGCCTACGTGCTTCGCACTACGGCGGATCCGCCGTAGCAAGAATTGCGAAGGCGGAAAAGCAGGATTGCTTCGTCGCCGAGTAGTAAACGATAGCTCCTCGCAATGACGGGAAGAGGCTGCTTAAAAATTAGGCATTTACAAATTAGTGATATGCGGGTATAATGATTTTCCATGTTGAAGAATATTGGTTTCGACAACGAGAAATACCTCAAAGAACAAACCTCCGCAATCGTCGAAAGAGTCGGTAAGTTTGGCAATAAGCTCTACCTTGAATTCGGCGGAAAGCTTTGTTACGATTACCACGCCGCGCGCGTCCTTCCCGGTTATGACCCCAACGTTAAAATCAGGCTTCTGCAATTATTAAAAGACAAAATAGAGATTGTTTTAGCTATATACGCCGGCGATATCGAGAAAGGCCGGGTGAGGGGCGATTTCGGAATCACTTACGACGCCGCTACTTTTAAACTCATCGACGACTTGCGAAAATGGGGCCTGGATATTTCATCGGTGGTCATTACCCGTTTTGCCAATCAGTCTGCCGCGATTACATTCAAAAACAAATTAGAGCGCAGGGGGATCAAGGTTTATTTGCATTATCCGATTGAAGGCTATCCGGTTAATGTGGATAAGGCAGTAAGCGATGGCGGATTTGGCAAGAGTGATTATATCGAAACCAAAAAACCTATTGTAGTGGTAACCGCGCCCGGGCCTAACAGCGGGAAGCTGGCGGTATGCCTTTCGCAATTATACAACGAGCACAAAAGAGGCACTAACGCCGGATATGCCAAGTTTGAGACCTTTCCTATCTGGAACCTTGCGCTTAAACATCCGGTCAATGTGGCGTATGAGGCGGCAACAGCCGATATCCTGGATTTTAATCTGGTCGACC
>CAKKQA010000073.1 GCA_919901925.1 Omnitrophica bacterium GWA2_41_15
CTAGAGCAAAAACGGCGAGTTCTGCAGCCACCGAAACTGTGAAAGAAATTTGGCGACCCTTTCGTCTTCCGGAGGGGGAAAATCGCTTTGAGCGAAAAAGCTACCATATCCTTAATGTTCTTATGTCAGACATAAACGTCTTAACGGCAAACATCGGCGATATGGCCTTGAAAAGAAGGGTGACGAGAATTATATCGCGCCTTGAGCTTCAAGAGCAAGATGTTGTGTTGGACTGTGGCTGCGGCGACGGATTGTACTTAAAAATAATCAGAGAATTAGGAAATTACAGGATCATCGGGTTTGATTTAAACAACGATTCTTTAAAGCTGGCGCAGGATATTTCCGCTGAAAGCGCGCCGCTTATACAAGGCGATATTACCAGATTGCCGTTTGAAGATGGCTGCTTTGATAAAATATTTTCTACAGAGGTTTTGGAGCATCTGCCTGATGATTTAAGCGGATTAAAAGAAATTTATCGTGTGCTTAAGCCCGGCGGCAAGTTGATTATAACCGTTCCCAACCATAATTATCCATTTTTTTGGGATCCGCTAAACTGGGTTTTAGAAAAATTATCCGGACAGCATGTAAAGTCGGGGTTATTTGCCGGCATATGGAATACGCACCTTAGGCTTTATTATCCGCAAGAGATTGAATCTTTGGCCCAAAAAACAGGGTTTAAAATAAATGCTGTTGAATTACTAACACATTATTGCGTTCCCTTTAACCATATTATTTTATATGCCTTGAAACAGGTTTTAAACAGCGGCGTCCTGCCGCCTGCTATGCGTAATTCAGCCGATAAGTTTTCGGCGGATAAAGGAAAACAATCGGTTTTGATAAAGTCAGGATATAAATTATTAAATTGTATAGATAAACTTAATGATAAAGTGCTTTCGGGAAAATCTTCCGTGGCGGTATTAATCGAAGCCACAAAGGCATAAAAACCATGATTAAATTATTCAGTTTAGCTGCAAAACGAATATTTTCTTCCGCTTATTATAAATCTAATCTTTCCCTGGGCAGGGCGGTGAAGCCGCTATTTATCAATTTTCCCATTACTTACCTTTGTAACAGCCGTTGTGTTATGTGCGCCATCTGGAAAAAATACAATAGCGCCTTCGGAGAAATCGAGCGAAAACCGCAGGATGAGCTTAAACTTAAAGATATCGCGGATTTTGTAAAGAATAATAAAGGTTTTCTTTCTGATTTAAAAAGCATCGGCCTTACCGGAGGGGAGGCGTTTTTACGCGACGATATTGTAGAGATTATAAGGGCTATTCATCAGGAATTGCCCTGGGTTGATTTAGGAGTGCAGACAAACGGGCTTTTGCCTGATTTGATAAAAGAAAAGATAGTAGAAGTGCTTAAATTTTACCCAAATTTTAAAATCGCGGTTTCATTGGACGGCCTTGATGTTGTTCATGACCGGATGAGGGGAATTAACGGGGCGTATGAAAAGGCGATGCAGACTATCCGTTACGCTAAAGAATTAGGATTGACCGGGATTACCTGCGGGATGACTCTTACGGTGGATAACTTTGACAGGATACAGGAAGTCGCGCAAAAGGTGGAATCCCTCGGATGCGAATTTTCTTGTTTTTTCGCGGAAAAAAGCGAATATTTCGGTAATAAGCAAGGCAATCGCGCCTTTAGCGCGCAACAGTTGAATACGATATCCGGCCAGTTAGAAAAATTCAGGCATCATTATTTTATGGATAATTTAAGGCTGCAAATTTCTGGCACAGCAAAGCGCACCTTACCTTGTTATTCCGGATACACTTCATATGTGATTAATCCTTATGGCGATATATTGCCGTGTATTTTAGCAGAGGATAGTTTTGGAAATATAAGGCAAGGCTTATTCATGGATATAGTAAGTTCCGATAGCTCATGGCAGATTAGGAAGAAGCTTAAAACCTGCAAATGTTGGTGCCAGTGTGAGGTGAGTACTTCAGCGATTGTAATGCCTTTTGATGTGTTGAAATGGTTTTTAAAGAGTAAAGATAAAAAAAAGATAGCTAACGCATTCAACAAGAAGATTCTTTTGAACAGGTTATAACATTGGCATTAACTTATGATAGGTAAAGATACCATACTTTTATATAACCCGCGGCCAAACCCGCATCTTAAACCGCTGGATGTGCCGCTTGCGCTTTTGGCGATTTCTCGCTTTCTGGATAAAGAAGGGTGGGATATAAAGATAATCAGCGAGAATCTTTATGAAAATCATTTTGACATAATAAGAGACGAAGCCCGCAGGGCAATTATTTTCGGGGTTACTTCAATGACTGGTTTTCAAATTTCAAACGGGATCAAAGCCAGCCGGATAGCCAAAGAGGCAAATCCTAGTATTAAAGTTATTTGGGGCGGGTGGCATCCGTCTTTGTATCCTGCGCAGACACTTGAGAATGAATATATTGATATCATTATTAAAGGCCAAGGCGAAAGGCCTTTTTATGAAGTTGCCAAAGAAATATCAGCGCAAGGAAACTTTCAAGGAATCTCGGGTGTGCATTGGAAAGAAAAGGGCAAGATTTATTCAAATCCTGACCGGCAGTTAGAGCCTTTAGACGGCCTGCCTCCTGTGCCCTATCATCTTATTGACTTGGAAAAATGTATGGTGGAAACCGAATTTGGCAGCAGGACAACTAATTATGTTTCAAGTTACGGCTGTCCTTTTAGGTGCGGATTCTGTTGTGAACAGACAGTGAATAGCAGAAAGTGGGTAGGATTAAATTCCGGGAGTGTATTGGATGAATTGGAAAACCTGCAAAACCGCTATCGCGTTAATGGCGTTTCAATGTATGACAGCAATTTCTTCGTTGATATCAATAGGGCTAAGGCGATATTAAAAGGCATGCTTGATCGTAAGCTTACTTTAAGGCTGGGTAATATTGACGGCAGGACTAAACAATTGGCAGAAGCCGATGATGAATTATGGGAATTGTTACAGGCAACAAGATGTTACAGTATCCTTACCGGCGCGGAATCAGGAAGCCAAGACGCGCTTGATTTGATCAAAAAAGATTTACAAGTGGAAGATAACATAAAATTCGCCCAAAAATGCCATCAATATGGGATAAAGGTTGTCTTTTCTACATTAGCCGGATTGCCGATTTCCGGCAAAAGCTATTCGGAAATCGCGCAAACTACAGACAGGCATATAAAGTGTACGGTAGGGATGTTTGATAAAGTCCTTGCTTTAGATAGCCGCCACAGGGCGCTAATGTTTTTGTATTGCCCGTATCCGGGGACCCCGCTATATGAGAACGCGTTAAAGCTCGGGTTTAAGGAGCCAAAAAGCCTGCAAGATTGGAGCAGGTTTACGCTTTATAGGAAAAACACTCCATGGATAACGCGCAGGCAGGAGTTTTTAGTCGGAATGCTCTCTAGTTATATTTTTATGTTCTTGGATTCGGATACAATTCTGTGGGTTAAAGAGAGGATAAAAAACAAGTTTATCAGAGCTATTTTTATTCTGGCTTTTGGAATATTTACTAAAGCGGCAAGGCTTCGTTGGAAGTACAAGTATTTCGGCTGCCCGCTTGATTATTATTTATTTTTATTTGCTAAGAGCAGGAATAAATCAATTTGAAGGATAGTATGAACAAGAAATATCCGGTTACAACCTTGATTGCTTTATATGACCCCGACGCCATTGGCATAAGGACTCTGGCTACTTTTGCCAAAGAAAAATTAGGCGCGCGGGTAAACCAGGTGTTTTTTAAAAATCTTTTTACCTCGCGCTTTCCTTATACAAATGAAGAGCTCCGGTTATTGATAAATCTTATCGAAGAATTAAATACGGAATTATTAGGGATAAGCCTAAGGTCTTCTTCATATAATTCAGCTGTAAGTATTATCAGCGCGCTTAAAAGCCGGCTTAAGGGCGTCAAAATAATCCTCGGAGGCATACATCCGACGCTCTGTCCTGACGAGTGCATGGAGATGGCGGATATCGTCTGCCGCGGAGAAGGAGAATATCCATTTATTAATCTGATGGATAATTTTTATAATCCTGCTTTCTCGCTAAACAGCATAAAAGGGCTTTGGGTGAAAGAAGGAGCTCAAACCTACAAAAACGATGTTGCGGAATTGATCGATATTAACGAATTGCCTCCTGTCGATTATTCGCCGCAGGATAAATGGCAGATCGAAGATGGAGTACTGAAGCAGGGTGATCCATCGGTAAACAATTCTGTCGGAGAAGTTTTCGCCTCCCGTGGCTGTCCGCATAAGTGTACTTATTGCACAAACCATACTTTAAGGGATATTCTAAATAAAGGAAAATTCGTCAGGTTAAGAAGCGTAGATAATGTGATCAAAGATATCCATAACCTTAAAAAATATTATTCCGGGCTTAAAAAGATAGTATTCGCTGATGAGGTTTTTGCTTTAGACAAAAATTGGGTGATAGAATTTTCCCGTATATACCGCCAAGAGGTAGGGCTTCCGTTTGCGGCGTTGTTTTATCCGGGCACAATAAACCGCCAAACTTTGGATATTTTGAAGGATTCCGGCCTTACTCATGTCAGGGCAGGGATACAATTCGGGGCAGTAAATATCCGAAAAGATTTATATAAAAGGAACGAGACTAACGAAAGCATTATTAACCTAGCCCGTATGTCCCATGATTTAGGCGTCAGAGTGACTTTTGATGTTATTGTGAATAATCCGTATGAAACAGAAAAACAGCTTGAGGAAGGGCTGGATTTCTATTTGAGTATCCCAAAACCATTTGAGCTTAATTTGCATTCACTGGTTTATTTTCCCCAAACGGAATTAACTAAAAAAGCCTTAACTGATCAGATAATTAAGCCTCATCAAGTGGAAGGCCATGCGCAAGAGGCGTTAAGGGTAAACCACGTCTTGCTTAAAGATAAAAAGATGGCCTACGATTACCAAAATAATCTTTTCTACAATTGCCTTTTTTCTTTAACCTCTAAACCCTTTATGGCAAAGAAATTTATAAAATGGCTGTCTATGCGAAGCTTCCTAAAAAGGAATCCGGCTGTTTTGTTATTTGTGGCTAAGGCAGCCAATGTTATTAATATTGGTTTTATAGGTTTCGGGTTATTAAGGAACAAAGAAATTACCATTAAAGATGCTATCCATGCTTTAAGGCAGATTGTGTTTACAGCAGCGGTAAATAAATAATAAAATGGAGAGAATTTAAATGGCGCTTGACACATTTTATCATTCACAAAATCAACAGGGGCTACAAGGGGAAGGAAATATAGAAATTAAAGACATGGCAATTTTATCCTTGCTTTCTAAAGTTAAAATAAGCGGCAGGATTTTAGATGTTGGCTGCGCTGGCGGAAGTTTCGCGGATAAATATTTATCCGCGAAAAACAGCAATATCTTTGGCATCGATGTATCCGAGGAAGCTGTCCAAACAGCCCGCAAAAGGAATATCCGCATTGTTAAAGGAAACATCGATATATCCCGCATTCCATATAAAGATTCTTCTTTCGGCCTTGTAATATTCAGCGAAGTTATAGAGCACCTGGTAAATCCTGATTCCGCGCTTGCTGATTTGCATAGGATCTTAAATCGGGATGGCGGATATCTGCTTATTGCGACCCCTAATTTGGCTTCTTGGTATAATAGGTTTTTGCTTTTATTCGGAATGCAGCCTTTATTCACCGACATTAGCTTGAAATATTCGTATGGCAGGTTTTTCTCTGTTTGCCCTAGCGGCCACTTGCGTTTGTACACATATAAAGCGTTGGTTTTCTTATTAGAGAAATATGGGTTTAAAACTGTTTACAGCCGTGGAATAGGCGTAAATCCCGCGCTGGGTTATGGCAAGAAACTAGGGTTATTTTGTAAAATCACGAATTTTATATTCCGCGGTCCATCATTAAATTCAGGTATTTGTATTTTAGCCAAGAAAATATAACAAAACTATGCGTTTTAATTTTTATATATTAAACAACGGCCTTATTTCCGAAAATGGGATGAGTGGATCGGATCTGCGGGCTTTGAATTGGGCGAAAGAATTTATTAAGAACGGCCATAGCGTAGTTTTAGTTGTCCCCGAGATCGGGGAAAAAAGATACGGCGAGTTTGAGCGTATTGTTACAACAAAAGGGCCGAGCCGCCCGGGAATGGGTTTGTTTTTCAGCTATTTTGTAAGGGGCCTAAAGGCTTACAAATTGCTTTCTGAAAGGTTGTTAAAGGATGGATGTTTAAATTTAGTTGTATATTCCTCATCTGACCTTTTGGCAGACTCGCTGCCAGCTATACTATTAAAGAAGAGATTCCGGAAGATTAAATGGATTGCTGGGTTACATTTGCTTGCGCCGGATCCGTTTAAAGGCTTTAAGAAAGTAGCCGCAAAAGGATATGTTTTCCCGGGATTGGCAAATATTTATTATTATTTTACCCAGCGGATAGTTATTCATTTTATGAAAAAGTATGCCCATACAGTGATGGTCTCTAACTCGGCAGATAGAGAATTTCTGATTAAGAAGGGTTTTTTAAAGGAGCGGGTCATTGTTACCTATGGAGCTGTTGACTGGGAGGATATTAATAAGTCCCAAGGCACGGTGCCGCTGTATGATGCTTGTTATGTCGGCAGGTTTCATCAACAGAAAGGTTTTGGCGATCTTATCAAGGCCTGGAAAGAAGTTTGTAAGGTTAAACCTAATGCCTTGCTTGCGGTAGTAGGCGATGACATTAATTTTGCTAAGATTGTTGAGTCTGTGCAAAGTGAAGGGTTATCGGAAAATATAAGATTTTTAGGCTTTCTTTCAGGTGCGGATAAGTTCAACGTGCTTAAGTCATCAAAGATTTGTGTTTTTCCCAGCACGTATGAAAGCTTTGGCATAGTTGTCCTTGAGGCAATGGCGTGTGGATTGCCTGTTGTGGCTTATGATTTGCCTATATATAAGGAGATTTATCCCGGAGGAATTTTTAAGGCCAAAATAAACGATTTTTTAGGGTTATATAGAGGAATCTCGGCTTTGCTTAATGATGAATTGTTGCACAAGAAATTATCCGCGCAGGCAATTGAAATCAGCAAAGGCTTTAGCTGGGGCAAGACTGCTCAAAGTATCTTGAGTAGATTAACATGAGTAACCTATATCGTCATGGCAGGGTATTGCTTATTGCCGGCGTATTAATAGTTTTGTTTTTTACCTTTTGGAAACTCAATGTGTTTCCGGAAGATGTAAATGCCGAAGTTATAATTCCTGCCGATGTTTTGCGTTGCCTGCAGGGAGCGCATAATCAACATGTCGCGCCATACAATTGTTTTGAGGGTTTGCGTAATTTTTGGGATTATCGCGAGATATTCAGCACTGATTTTGTGAACACTGCTTTTGTGCGCAAACTCTGGATGTTTATTCTTTCCGTGATGTTTAACCTTTGCGGGTATTCTATTTTTACTATATCTTTATCTTCAGCGTTTGTGAGCATAGCGATATTATTTTTGACCTACGCATTAGGAAAACGGCTTTATTCGCAAGAGGTAGGGATACTCGCCGGTATATTTTTATCTACTTGCACAACTTATTGTATGACGGTGCGGGCTAGCTACGGCTTTACTATTATCATTGTCACGGCTTTAGCGGTTTATTATTATCTCTACCGGTTTTTAGAGAATTATAAGCGTTTATACTTGATTATTGCCGGCGTTTTATTAGGCATAGGTTCTTTGGACGCCCCGCCTCAATTTTTCTTTATTATTATTACTGTTATTCTAGTTATGTTTTTCGATTATTTTAAAAGATATCAGAATAAAGTTAAAGGAATGGCTGCGGCTTTAAAAGATTTAGCGGTAATTTTGTTTGTGGCGGCTGGCGTATCATTGATTCTCACGGCTATATTCGCCTGGTATTATAATGTGACGATTTTTTCTGTGTATCATTCTGTCTTTCAGTGGGCAGCCCAGCGATTGATAGGCTCCGCATATACTGCCGCGACGCATAAGTATGTGAGCGCGGGATTTTGGGAAAGCCTCGTCTATGCGCTTATGTTTATTAAAAATACTTTCTTCGGCATGATGACTCAACAATTGGATGATTACGCGCTGCAACTTCCGGGCGTGCCGATGATAAATGCGTTGGTATCAGTTTTTTTTGTTATAGGCCTTATAACAATGTTTATAAAAAGGTCTAAGCCGGATAGATTTATGTTGGTGTGGGTGTGTTTGCATCTTTTTATATTTATGTTTCTGATCAAGGTGGAAACGAGGTACCTGGTATATTTCCTGCCGGCTATCTGCATTATTAGCGCCTATGGGCTGGTATGGGCTGTGGGAAAGCTTCCCCTAGGCGAATATGCTCATTTACAGAGGCAGATTCTTTATGGTTTAGCAATCCTGATTGTAAGCGTGATTGGATACAGGGAATTTTTTATCGTATATAAGAATAATGACGCGAATTTAAGGCGTTTCTATAATAATTCAAAGATAGCCGATTTTATCTCAAAAAATTCCGCGCCTGACGGCTGTGTCGTGGTTTTAGGGGAAAGGCTGTTTTCTAACAGGGCTTCGATAATTTTCAGCCTGAAATATAAGCCTTATAAAGTTATATATCTGGAGGGAATGCTTTATGACAAAGCTCACGCAGCCGGGACTTCATCAATCACATTAGAGCAAATAAAAGAAGCTATGAAGGATTTAGAGACAGAAGCTTTTAAAGACAATAAGAAGATTTTCTATGTTTTTTCCGAACATGATATCCGTTATTATCCGTCTTCAATGGTTCCTTCGGATTTGTATTCTTATGTCCAAATGTTTAAAGATATACTTATGTTTATGCATCCTGGCGCAGTTGCGGTTAAGATATTAAATTATTCTAATGGTGATCCAACGCATAGTATATTTGTGGTCGGAAAATAATGGCTGATATTTTATTAGTAAACGCCAGAAGCTGGACAAATGGGCCGCCGTCATACCTGCCATATGGACTGTTATGGATTGCTGGCCTTCTTAAAAAAGAAGGATTTTCTACCGCCATCTTTGATAGGAATGTCGATACAAGAGACCCCTCGGAAGTTTTTTTACGGGAGTATCCGCGGGTAATCGCTATATCCTGCCTTACAGGCCCGGTTATTAACGACGCCTTGATGCTTTCCGCCCTGGCCAGGAAAGAATTAAACGAATCCTTTGTGGTTTGGGGCGGGATACACCCGACAATATTCCCGGAATTTGTCTTAAGCCGCCCGGAAGTCGATTATGTGATAACCGGCGAAGGGGAATTTCCGCTGTTAGAATTAGCGCGGTATATTTTTCAAAGGGAAGGAAGCCTTGAGGAAATAGCAAACCTCGGATATAAGGACGGCAAAAAAAACAACCTGAATCCTCAACGTGATTTCATTGATTTGAATATTCTTCCTAGCCCCGCATGGGAACTTGTGGATATCAACAAATATATTCAGCGTAAATTTTATTCGCCTAAAGTTATTACCTTAAATACTTCCCGCGGCTGCCCTTGGCGGTGTGCTTTTTGTTATAACCAGGCAGTAAACAAAAGGCGATGGCGCGGCATATCTGCTGAAAGAATAGTGGAGCATATGGATTATTTTTCTGCCAATTACGGCATAACCGGATTTCAATTCTACGATGATGAGTTTGACGTTGATGAAAAAAGGGTTATCCAGATGTGCCGAATTTTGACTGGGAAAAGAAAAAAATATGTTTTTGGGCATTTTTCAAGAGTAAACACAATAAGCCTCAAGCGCCTTGAGGTTGAAAAAGAAGCTGGATTAAGATTTATTGAGTTTGGGATTGAAAGCGGTTCGCCAAGAATTCTTGAGTTTATTGAAAAAGATCAAACCACGGATATGATAAAAAAAGCTTTTGCCTTGTGTGTGAAGGCAAAGGTGAAGTCCGGGGCTTTATTTATGCTTGGGCTTCCCGGTGAGAGCGAAGAAGATGTTATGCTTACCAAAAACCTCGTAGATGGGCTTTCGGCGCATCAGACTATCCCGACTATCTTTAAGCCTTATCCGGCAACAAAGTTGTATGACTATTGCCTAAAACAGGGCTTATTCAGGTTGCCGGAAGATTTAAGCCGTCAGGCAGATATTTACGGGTTGGGGGATTTTTCAATTAATACTAGCCTCGTGCCGCTAAGGGTATTAAAGAAGATTTATTCGCATTTTACTTTTAGGAATATTAGGAAAGAATTATTTGGAGCGCTTACCAGCTGTAATTTTGGCTTACTGTTTTATTACTTCAAAAAATTGCTTAAAAGAATTAAATAGGAGACAGACTAATGAAGTTTAGATTAGCCGCATTTCTTGATGTCTTTATGGGTAAGCCGCTTTTGAGTTTTGTATCCGTACTTCCGCCGCGGCCTAAAAGAATATCAAAAGGGATTGCCTTTAAAAGGGTACTTGTGATGAAGTTTTGGGGTATGGGTTCGATATTAGAGGCAACGCCGTTTTTAAGGACAGTAAGGCAGGAGTATAAAAATGTGCCGATAGATATTTTGACTTTTTCCGGCAATAAGCAGATGGTAGAGAACATGGGGTTGTTTGACAAGGTTCATGTGATGGATTTTAAAAAAGGCCTACACCGGCCTTTTTTACAAATAGCGGGTTTCATATTCCACTATAGAGGTAAATATGCTTTAATAGTGGATCTTGAGTTTTTCGCGTTTTTTTCCGCTCTTATGACGAAGATGCTCGCGCCTGCTTACGCGATTGGCTTTAAGAGCTTTTTTATCAGAAGAAACCGTTGTTACTCGCGTACTGTTGTTTTTGACCATTCCAGCCATGTCAGGACTATTTTCCTGAAATTCTTAGACGGACTTTATATCAAGAGGCCGGTTGATTTGTCTTTATCGTATCCAATAATTCATGCGGAAAAGAAAACAACGGCCCTTAGTAAGTTTCCGGAATTAAACGATGATAATCATATTAGAATAGCAGTAAATATCAATTCAAGCGAATTGTGCCTGAACAGGCGCTGGCCGGAAAATAACTTCCGTTCTTTAATAAAACATATACAGAGTGATTTCTCCGATGTGCGTATATATCTTGTGGGTGATAGCAAGGAGCAGGCTGTGGTGAGTTCGTTTTTTGAATCGCTTGCAAATAAAAGCGGAATTTATATAACAGCAGGGCATCTGGATATAATTGAATTTTCTTTCGTTTTAACAAAGATGTCCTGCCTGATTACCAGCGACAGTGGCCCGCTTCATATTGCCGAGGCATTGGGCGTTCCAGTGGTTTGTTTTTATGGCCCGGAGACACCTAACCTTTATGGGCCGTTATCCGGCGCGAGCATGGTTTTTTATAAAAACATGTTTTGCAGCCCATGCCTAAATACTTATGACCAGAAAAAAAGCAGGTGTATGGATAATCAGTGCCTTAAGGCAATCTCTCCCGAAGAGGTGTATGGGCAGATGAAAGAAAAGTTTTTTAAGAAAGCTTTCGAAACGTCTGATGACGCACAGTGATTATTCTAAATTATATAATTGGCATATGGCGTAGTGACAGCACACTGTGCTGTCACTACATAACGTAAATAAACATGGTCAAAGATATACTATTAGGAAGAAATTTATTGGGGTTATTAGCTCGATTGAGTAAGTGGCACATGGATTATTTTCTTACCGGAAAACCGGCGCCGCTTGCCTGCGGATTTTATATTACCACTAAGTGTAATTTTCGCTGTGAATTCTGCAATATATGGCGGATTGCTCCGGGATATCAGGTTGGCTATGAAGAGGCTAGAAAGTTTATTGCCGAACTCGGGAATATGAAATTGGCATATTTTTCTGTTAGCGGCGGAGAGCCGTTATTGGTGCCGTACGTGTTTGACCTTTTGTTTTACGCAAAACAAAGAGGTATCTTGTATACTCATATCGTTTCTAACGGATACTTATTGGATAAATACAGGGCAAAGGAAATGGCCTTGGCAAGGTTGAGTGAGGTAAGCTTTAGCCTCGACGGCAATAAAGAAGTTCATGATACAAACCGGGGTATGCAAGGAGCTTTTGACAGGGTTATCGTGGCGGTAGATTTGGTTAGAACGAACGCACCTAAAGTAAAGATAGTCCTTAATACTATTCTTGACTCGCTTAATCCTCAGAACGCTCTTTTTGCGGTTAATACCGCGCGCAGGCTAAAGGTTAAGATCAAGGTCCAGCCGGAAAATGACCATCCTGATTTTAAAAGCGAAACAACGGCTGTAAAGAGGCAGCGTTATTTAGAGCCGCGCCAAAAGAAAGCCTTATTTGATGCTATTAAAGTTATGCAGAAATCGCGGCATGTTGCAAATAGCAAGCCTTTTCTGGAAAATTACAAAACCTTTTTGAATCCCGCGCAGGATCTACCTTTGTCTAAAAGCGATTGTATCTTTGGGTTTCATCATCTTGAATTTTTTGCCGGTAAGATTTTTCCTTGTTTGGAAGGCTCGTTCTGGCAAGGAGGCTTTGATATAACAAGCTCGGCAATAAAAGATGTCATTTCATCTTCTCAATATCGCGATAAGCTTCAACAATTAAAAAAATGCGATGGGTGCGAGAATAACTATTATGTTTGCTACTATGAACCGAGGCTGAACTTCCCGATTTGGAATTTCGTGAGTTCGAGGATGAGGCGGAATCTAACCTCCGAGGTTTCAGGGATAGGCAACACCTAACCTGCGGAGGTTGCGAAGTCGAAACCTCGGCAGACTGGGTCACATCAAATTCGATCTCTAAAAGTGGAGCGGAATTATATGATTTTCTTGTTTTTGAAAAAGCATCCTCCCACATTTCCTTCATATTGAAGAAGATTGTGGAGGGGAAAAATTTCAAGCCTTCAAAAATGCTCCATTTGACCCAGTCTGCGGGGGTTAGGTGTTGCTTGGTAAGCTGAAACCCCCGAGGTTAGGTGTTGGCGATATTCAGGGGCAAGCCCCTACAAATTAGGGAGTTGTTTATAAACAATGATTAAATCGGCGGTAAATATTATTTCTAAATTTTACAACGAAGACACAGAGAGCATCTGTACGAGGATCCTGTATTTTTTTAATACGGTTGACTCTTATTTTTTCATTGCCGGCTTAACTTCTTTTATACTTGTTTATCCTGGCTTTGTAAGTCCGGCAGTATTTGTTTTGGCTTTGATTTTTGCTTATTCAAGCGCGAAGCTCGCTGATTTTTATCCTGTTTTTTTAATTTTCGCAATTCCTGTGATGGCCATAGCTGTTTTAGCGTTAGGCCTGCCGTTTATTTACTTAAAACAGCTTTTATTGGCTAATATAACTTTGTTTTTCATTATTCAGTTTCTTTTTATGGGCATACCCGATTCGATAGTAGCAAGGGATATCCGGGTGCCATTCTTAAAAATGTATAATTCTTTGTTTACAATTGCTCCCACAACAGTTTCTTTTTTAATCAGCGTTTTTTTCTCGTTTTATTTATCTTTCTGCCTATTGGCAGGAGTTTCCTGCCGCAATGTTGCCGATGGCTTAAAGCTCATAGTACTGGCGGCGAGCGTTTTAATTGTAGCAGCGTTTACGCGCGTTTTTATTCCAAAAAATCTGTTTAGTAAATTTCACAAGCCGGATATTAGAGAGAATCCGCTTTTTAAAAGGGTTATCATTTTAAATATAGATGGCGCCAGGAAAGATGTTTTTGATTCTTTGAATCTTCCAACCATGAAAATGCTCGAGCAAAATGGTTCGTATCATCCGCTAGGGTTAACGACAATATACAGGGCTTTGACCAATCCCGCATTTGCCAGCATCTTAACCGGGACTATCCCTAAATATCACCGGGTTTTTAATAATAACCTTGGCCAGTCAATTAAAACCGAAGGCCTGCCGGATATTGTTTCATCGATAGCCTATGGTTCTATGCATGTGAAGCATTTCTGCAAAAGTTATTGGGAGACGAAAATAGTTTCTTTGCCGCGCCATTCGGCATACGCTTGTGACGAGATTATGGTCGGTTGGCTGAAAGATGATATAGCCAATAGAAAAGAGATACGTTTGTTTGTCGCTGACTTTAGTGAGGCGGATTTTCTTGCGCATGCCTATGGAAGTAAATCCCTGGCATATAAAGAGGCCTTGTCCCGTACCAATAAGCGTATCGGGGAATTTATCAAGTGGCTTCAAGAATCTGGAAATATAAAGGATACGGCTGTGATTGTTTGTTCTGACCATGGCATCGCTGCGATTGATCATAGTTATTTGATAGCAAAATCTGAAAGGTTTGTGCCGTTTTATATTTACGGC
>CAKKQA010000074.1 GCA_919901925.1 Omnitrophica bacterium GWA2_41_15
CTGAGGTTTATGCTAATGGGAATATGAAATGGCGGGCTGATTTAAGCGAAAGCCGCCGAAAAGAAATCCCGGAGATTCCAGTGCGGGCAATTTCGGAAGCAGTAGGCAATTCGCTTTGCCATCGGGATTATTTTAACCCTAAAGGTAATGAGGTGGCGATATTCAAGGATCGCATTGAAATCTACAATCCCGGGCTTTTCCCGGACAAAATTAATCCGGAGGATTTCTTTACCGGCCATGAGAAGTCTATTTTGCGCAATCCCTTGATTGCCGAAACGATGTATAAATCCAAGGACATCGAGCGCTGGGGAAGCGGCATCAAACGTATCCATGATGAATGTGCCGCGGCCGGTGTCAAGGTTGAATTCAAGCGGCTTAGGACCGGCTTTGTTGTGGTTTTTTACCGCCCGAAATGGGAAGAAGGCGAGGGGATAGGGAAGGGTGGTCAGACAGGTGGTCAGACAGGTGGTCAGACAGGTGGTCAGAGAAAGGGCATTCTTCTTAGCGATAAGCAAAAAAAGATACTTGAGATACTGAAAAAGAAACCTCATATATCAAGAAAAGAATTGGCGGAAGAGTTAAGTATTAATACTTCCGCGATTCAGAAGCACCTTATGAAATTAAAGGAAGCTGGATATATTAAGCGTATCGGCCCTGATTTCGGCGGGCATTGGGAAGTGTAGATGCCCGTCCAGAAATAAAGGGACACAATACTTAATGCATCATCGTCAGGAATGGAGTAATTAAGTAGCGTCTCCATAATTCTGGTGTTATCGTACTTATTCAATTGCGAACGCACTGCGTTCACAATTGAACAGGAGTTAATACCGACTTTTGTTGCGTATAGGAAATGAGTGTGCATGGACAGGTAGAAATAGTACATAACTGTCTGAAATTGGATAAGTTGGAAATATAATCCAGCATCAAACGTTTGCATAAAAAAAGAGCACAAAGACGTTTTACCTAACTGTCTGAACTTGGATGAGTTAGAAATATAATTATAGTGTCAAGCGTTTACAGAAAATGCGGCACGCGATGGGGATAAAATGAAAAAACTTCCTGAAGATTCAAAAATAACTATTTATGAGACTGAAGATGGCCAGGCAAGACTTCAGGTAACAATAGAAGATGAAACAGTTTGGCTTACGCAAGATCAGATGGCGGAACTGTTTGAAAAATCAAAATCTACCATTAATGAGCATATAAAGAATATCTATGGCGAAAAGGAGCTTTTGGAGGGCGAGACTATGAGAAAATTCGGAAATTCCGAATTTTCTACCAAACCGACAAATTGTTACAACCTCGATGTTATTATTTCAGTCGGATACCGAGTTAATTCACCGCGCGGGACGCAATTTCGCATCTGGGCTACCCAGAGGCTGAAAGAATATATTATTAAAGGCTTTGCGTTGGACGATGAACGGCTTAAGCAAGGCGGGCAGAAAGCACGGTATTTCCAAGAGTTATTACAGCGCATCCGCGATATACGCAGTAGTGAACGCAATTTTTATCAGAAAGTCACGGATATTTACGCTACTAGCATTGATTATCGTAAAGATGATAAATTGACTAAAGAATTCTTCGCGACTGTGCAGAATAAGATGCATTACGCGGTCCATGGTTATACTGCCGCGGAAATTATCGCGAAGCGCGCCGACGTCAAGAAGCCATTAATGGGGCTTACCAGCTTCAAGGGAAATTATATTACTGCGCAGGACGTTAAGGTCGCGAAAAATTATCTTGCCGAGAGCGAATTGAAACAGCTTAATTTGATCGTATCTTTGTATCTTGATTTCGCGGAATTACAGGCGACAAACGGCAGGTTGATGAAAATGGCGGACTGGATAGTAAAACTCGATGAATTTTTAAAATTAAGTGAACGCAAACTTTTGACTAACGCCGGAAGCATAAGCGCGGAGCAAGCTACTCAAAAGGCCGAAGAAGAATTTGAAAAATACAGGGCCAAGAAAGAGGCTATCCGGATTAGCGACTTTGATAGGTTGGTCAAAAAATCAAAGCGGTTAGAGAAAAAATAGCAAATCTGGGCAAAATTTGGGTTGCTTTAGCCGCAATTTGTGATAAAATTAGAGCTTCCGATGATAGACATAAATAAGGTAAAAACATACTCGGTTTTAAAGCGTCCAAGCAAGGTGGATAGGTCGAATTTTGCCCGGCCTTCAACGAAAGGTGAACCTTTCGTTGATTTCTTGAAGTCTTTGCCGGATATTTTAAAGGCAAAAGACCTGCGGACAGTAGTTGAGGCAATAGTCAAGGCGCATAAGAACGGCAAACCCGTTATCTTTATGGCGGGAGCGCATGTGATTAAATGCGGCTTAAATCCGCTTATCATTGACCTGATAAAGAAGAAAGTAATCACCTGTGTCTGTTTAAACGGAGCAGGGATAATCCATGATTTTGAAATAGCCTTTCAAGGCAAGACATCTGAAGATGTGGCTACATCTTTGAAAGACGGCTCATTCGGGATGGGCAGGGAAACCGCGGATTTTATTAACATTGCCGTGAAAGCCGGGGTTGGCGAAGGTTTAGGGCTAGGTTATTCGGTAGCGTCAAAAATAAACAGCGCAAAATTAAAGTATAAAGATTTAAGTATCCTATATAATGCCTACAAAAATAAAGTTCCTGTGTGTGTTTTTGTCGCTATAGGAACGGATATAATTCATCAGCATCCGTCTTTTGATGCGGGGCTGACTGCGCAAGGAAGCCAGAGGGATTTTTATCGTTTGGCAGATGTAATAAGCGGTTTAAATAACGGCGGGGTAGTTTTAAATTTTGGCTCGGCGGTCATCATGCCGGAAGTTTTTTTGAAGGCTTTAAATTTGGCGCGAAATATAAAAGGTAAGGTAAACAATTTTACCACTGCGAACTTCGACATGATCCATCATTACCGCCCACAGGCAAATATCGTATCCCGTCCGACGCAGGATTCGGGGAAGGGTTATTATATCGTCGGCCACCACGAGATAATGCTGCCGTTGTTGCATAGGGCGGTAGTAGAATATATTTGATTGTTGCGTATTTCTGTAGGGGTCGGATTTATCCGACCCATTTTATGGCGTGATAGCGCGTGTTTCGGGCGCCATAAATGGCGCCCCTACAGAGGTGTTGCGGTATGCCTGTAGGGGTTTGATTTATCAAACCCCTCTGTTCGGGCGCGATAAATCGCGCCCGAACAGAGGGAAAAACAAAAATTTGCTATGAAAACAAAATTAAGGTCTATAATTCAAAAATTCCATAAAGCCAAAGTGTTAGTTATCGGCGACCTTATTCTTGACGAGTTTATCTGGGGGAAGGTAGACAGGATTTCTCCGGAAGCCCCTGTTCCGGTTGTCTGGGTCAATTCCGAGTCCTTTATGCCCGGCGGCGCTTCTAATGTTGCCAGTAATATCGCGGCGTTAGGCGGCGCCGCTAAAATCACCGGCGTTATCGGCGACGACAAAAATGGCAAACTGCTTACAGATGAGCTTAAAAAAAGGAATGTGGATACGAATGGCATAGTTATAGACGCCGAAAGGCCGACTACTCTTAAGACCAGGATTATTGCCCACCATCAACAGGTGGTCAGGGTTGACCGCGAGAAAAACGGGCCGGTGGATGATAACATACTCGAGCAGGTCTTATCTTTTGTCCGCGAAAAAATCGAGGAAATCGACGCGATAATCATTGAGGATTACGGCAAGGGCGTGGTTATGCCGCGGCTTTTATCCGAAGTGGTTTCTTTAGCAAAACGCCATAAGAAGATTATCACGGTTGACCCTAAGGTGAGCCATTTTTCGTATTATCAGGGTGTTACCTGCATCACGCCTAATGAGAAAGAAGCAGAAGGCGGATCAGGGATTAAGATAAATAGTGACGCGGATATGGATAAGGCCGGAAAAAAGATGTTAAAGGATTTATCTTTGGAGTCAGTATTGATCACTTTGGGCGAAAACGGAATGCGTTTATTCGAGAAAAACGGAAAGGTTACGCATATACCTACTGTGGCGCAGGAGGTATATGATGTTTCCGGCGCCGGGGATACGGTAATTGCCACGTTTACTTTGGCCCTTGCCTGCGGCGCCGGGAATTTAGAGGCAGCGCATCTGGCGAACTTTGCCGCCGGCATTGTCGTCAGTAAAGTCGGCACAGCGGTTGTGACTAAGGATGAGTTGTTGGAGAGGATTGATAAGGGTTAAGCGGTAAGGGTAAAGGGTTAAGGAAAAAGAAAAGACAAAAAGAAAGAACAAAAAGAAAAGACAAAAAGGGAAAAAAGAATAGGTATCATTTAATGTTTTTATTTTTTCCTTATCACTTAACCCTTTACCCTTAACCCTCTAAATGCCCTTAACCCTACTTCGTATATATTGAGGATAGAGAGGTGACATGGACGCCATCGGAGTAATTCCCGCGAGGTTTGGCTCAACCCGTTTTGAAGGCAAGGTTTTAGCTGATATCAGGGGTAAGCCCATGATTCAATGGGTTTACGAGGCCGCTAAGAAAACCAAAATGCTCGACGACGTAATAGTTGCCTGTGACGACAAAAGGATAAAGGATACGGTTGAGGCATTCGGCGGGAAGGCTGTCCTGACTTCTAAAGACCATATTAGCGGCACTGACAGGATATGCGAAGCGGTAAGTTTTATCGACACAAAAATTGTGGTGAACATACAAGCGGATGAGCCGTTGATCGATCCGGTAATGATAGCCAGTGTTGTCCGGCCGTTTGCTGGCGCGCCTTCGTTGAGTATGGCGACTTTGAAAAAAAAGATTGAGGATTACCACGAGATAACTGACCCTAATGTGGTTAAGGTAGTAACGGACAAACAGGATTTCGCGTTATATTTTTCGCGCTCGATTATTCCTTATCAGAGGGATAAGTCTATAGGCATAAATTATTACAAGCATATCGGTTTGTACGCTTACACCAAAGATTTTCTTTTTGTTTTTAAGAACCTTCCCGAATCGCACCTGGAGAAGTTGGAAAAACTGGAACAGCTTAGGGTCCTTGAAGCGGGGTTTAAAATTAAAGTTTTAGAAACTAATGTTTCCACCATAGGGGTGGATACGTACGAAGATTTAGAGAAGGCGAGAAAAGCTATTGCACAGAAACAACATTCAGGATAAGAAATGCGATATTCAGGGACAGTCCCCAAAGATGAGCTGACGGGGGTCCGGGGACAGTCCCAACAATGGAAAAAGCAAGAAAGGCTATCGCGCAGAAACAGCAGGCGGGATAAAAATTCGGGCGCCATAAATGGCGCCCCTACGGATGTGTCGACGCATGCTTGCGGGCGCGATGAATCGCGCCCCTACAGAGGTGTTAACGCATGCTGTGCGTCTGTAGGGGTCGGATTTATCCGACCCGTCTGTGAAAACATAAAAAAATGACTAAAGAAATAAAAATAAATAATATAAAGATAGGCGGCAATAACCCTTTGGTTTTGATTGCCGGGCCGTGTGTGATAGAGAGTAAAGAGTTTACTCTTAGGATGGCAAAGTCATTAAAAGAAATTGCTTCCAGGCTTGATATCCCGTTTATATTTAAGTCCAGTTATGACAAGGCAAACAGGACTTCGTCGGATTCATTCCGCGGGCCGGGGCTAAAAAAGGGATTAGAGATTTTGAAGGCCGTAAAAGAAAAGTTCGGTTTAGTTATTCTTAGCGACGTCCACTGTAAAGAAGATTTAAGCGCCGCGGCAAAAGTTTTGGATATTATCCAGATTCCCGCGTTTTTATCCCGTCAGACGGATTTGCTGGTCAGCGCCGCGCGGACAGGAAGGATTGTCAATATTAAGAAAGGCCAGTTTCTCGCTCCTTGGGATATGTATCCGATCATCAAAAAAATCGAGGCCACCGGCAATAAAAAGATTTTGATTACCGAAAGAGGGGTGAGTTTCGGTTATAATAATCTGGTTTCGGATTTCCGGGCACTGGCGATTATGCGCGATTTTGGTTATCCGGTGATTTACGATGCTACCCATAGTGTGCAGCTGCCCGGAGGAAAGGGCAGTTGTTCCGCGGGAGAGCGAAAATTTGTCGCCGGATTATCAAGGGCGGCAGTGGCTTTTGGATGCGACGGCCTATTTCTGGAAGTGCACGAAACTCCGGATAAGGCGCTCTGCGACGGGCCGAACATGGTTTCATTGAAGGATTTAGAAGGTTTGTTGAAACAGGTAAAAAGAATTGAAAATGCGGTAAGTTAGTTAGCTGGTTAACCGGTTAGCCAGTTGAAAGATAAAAAACTTTTAACTGGTAAACCGGCCAACAGGGTAACTGGTGAACAGACAAACCGGCAAGGAGATATTAAAAAGCGGTAAGTTAGTTAGCTAGTTCACCGGTTAGCCGGTTAAAAAGAAAAAATGTTTTTTAAAAACCGGCCAACCGGGTAACTGGCAAACAAGCAAATAGCATGGATATCTTAAAACGCGCGAAAGAAGTTTTTAAATTAGAATCGCTCGCAGTATCCGAGCTTACAAAAAAGCTGGATGATAATTTTGTCAACAGCGTTGAGGCAATCTGCGCCTGTAAGGGCAGGGTTGTAGTTACCGGAATGGGTAAAGCCGGGATCATCGGACAGAAAATTTCCGCGACCCTGGCATCTTTAGGCACGCCAAGCGTCTGGCTGCATTCAGCCGAGGCCATACACGGAGATTTAGGAAGGGTTACCAAAGACGATATTGTAATCGCTTTGTCCAATAGCGGCGAGACCGAGGAGACAAAGAGCCTGCTCCCTTTGTTAAAAAAAATCGGCGCTAAAATTATCGCGGTAACGGGAAACAAAAAATCATCTTTAGCCAAATATGCCGACTGGGTTTTGGATGTCGCGGTGAAAAAAGAGGCCTGCACTTTAGGCCTTGCCCCGACGTCTTCAACTACCGCGATGCTGGCAATGGGCGACGCGCTCGCGGTTTGCCTAGTCGAGAAAAAAGGTTTTAAAGAAAAAGACTTTGCTATGTTTCATCCCGGCGGCGCGTTAGGCAGGCGGCTTCTCTTAAAGGTTGAAGATATTATGCGTAAAGGTAAGGATAATCCGATAGTTAATGAAGAGGAAAAGGTGAATGTTGTTTTGTGCGCGATCACCGAAGCCAGGGCAGGCGCTGCTTCCGTGGTGGATAAATATGGCAGGTTGACGGGAATATTTACCGACGGAGACCTGCGCCGGCACCTTGATTCGCGCGGCAATCTTTTGAATAAGCCGGTTAAGGATGTTATGACAAAATATCCCGTGACAATCACTCAAGAAAAGCTGGCTGTCGAGGCGTCGCGGATTTTGGAAGAGAAAAAAATAGACGAACTGCCGGTGGTGGATAAGGATAGAAAACCGGTAGGTATGTTGGATGTGCAGGATTTGTTGAGAGCAGGGTTGGTGTAGTTTGCCGGTTAACCGGTTTGCCAGTTAGCCGGTTGAAAAGAAAAAATATTATTTAAACTGGTAAACCGGCCAACCGGGTAACTGGTTAACAGACAAATAGCAGGGCTATATTAAAGAATGGATAATTTACAGTTGACAGAGAAAATAAAACAGGTAAAATTGCTTATTCTGGATGTCGATGGCGTGCTTACCGATGGCAGGATTATTTACGATTCTAAAGGCCGTGATTCCAAGTTTTTCGATGTGCACGACGGCATGGGTGTATACCTGCTTCACCGGGTGGGAATAAAAACTATACTTATTACAGCCAAAGGCTCCAAGACGATAAAGCACCGGGCTAAAGATATGAGGGTCGAGGAATTCTATGAGGATGTTTTTCCAAAAACAAAAGTATTGGAGCGTATTCTAAAAGAACACATCGTAAAAGCGGAAGAGATTTGTTTTATCGGCGATGACCTGGTAGACCTGTCGATGTTAAAAAGTGTCGGTTTTCCGGTAGCTGTGGCAAATGCCTGCCAGGAGATTAAAAATGCCGCCTGTTATGTAACCCAAAGATCCGGCGGCAGGGGCGCCGTGCGGGAAGTAGCGGAGTTGATTCTTAAAGCCCATGGGAAATGGGAAGAGGCGGTTGAAATATATCATTAGTTAGCCAGTTAACCAGTTAGCCGGTTAGCTAGTTGAAAAGATAAAAAATTTTTAACCGGCAAACTGGCCAACAGGGTAACTGGCAAACAAGCTAATGAATTAGATTGGCCGGTTAGAATAATAAAAAAACATGCTTAAAAAAATCTTAATTATATTTGCCTTGTTAAATTTCGTCAGTTTTGTTATAAGCGCCGCTTCTTCTAAACCCGATGAAAACACTACTGATGCAGAGGGCCCGTCTGACCAAAAGATGGTGGATTTTTCTCTTTCCGGATATAACCAAAGAGGCAAAAAATCCTGGGAGGTGAAGGGCAATTCAGCGGATATTTTTACGGATATCGTCAAGCTTACCGAAGTCAATGCCAATGTTTTCGGAGAGGAAGATAAAATAAACCTTGTTGCCGATAAAGGGGAATACGATAAAACAAACGGCAAGATGCATCTTCAGGATAACGTGGTTATTACTACTGAAACCGGCGGTAAGCTTACCACGGATTCTCTTGATTGGGACAGGGCTTCGCAAAAAGTTACCACTAATGATTTGGTTAATGTCGAAAAAGAGAATATGAAGATAAACGGCAAAGGGCTTGAAGGCCAGCCGAATTTAAAAAAAGTGGAATTTAAAGATAATGTGCAGGTTGAGATAAAAGAGGCGCAAGACCCAAAAAGCCCTGTCGGTGAAGTTAAGGGCCCGACAATAATTACCTGCGATGGGCCGCTCGAGATAGATTACGAGAAAGAAGTGGCTGTGTTTAACAAAAATGTCAAGGTCGACCAGAAAGAACAGATTCAGATGTATGCCGACAAGATGGAGGCGTATTTTGATTTTAAAAATAAGAAGATCCTGCGGGTCCAATCAAGCGGCAACGTAAAGATAGTTAAAGGCGATAACGTATCTTACAGCGACGAGGCGAATTATATGGCCAGCGATAAGAGGATGACTCTGACAGGCCGGCCGCGCCTTGTTATTTATTCCGAGGAGAAACTGGTAGATGCACCTGCTGGAAACTAAAGGTTTAGAGAAATCTTACGCTGGAAGAAAAGTGGTTTCCAGCGTCGATATCCTTGTTAAGCGCGGCGAGGTCGTGGGGCTTCTTGGGCCAAACGGCGCGGGCAAGACCACGACTTTTTATATGGTAGTGGGCATCGTCCCTCCGGATAAAGGCGAGATCATCTTTGATAATGAGGACATTACTCATCTGCCGATACATGAGCGCAGCCGTTTTGGTATAGGGTATCTGGCGCAGGAGACATCGGTTTTCAGAAAAATGACGGTTGAAGAAAATGTTATGGCGATATTGGAGATCCTGCCTTTAAGCCCTAAGGTCCGCCAGAAGCGCCTTAATGAGTTATTGGCAGAATTGAATATCACGCATCTGCGTAAAGCTAAGGCATACACACTTTCAGGCGGGGAAACCCGGCGCCTGGAAATTACCCGCGCGCTGGTTACAAGGCCGTCGTTTATCCTTTTGGATGAGCCGTTTTCGGGGATAGACCCGATAGTTGTATCGGAGGCGCAGGAAATAATAAGGGAACTCAAGGCGAAAGGTTTGGGAGTCCTGGTTACTGATCATAATGTCCGGGAGACGCTGTCTATTACCGACCGGGCATATTTGATTTCAGATGGAAAGATTTTGATTTCCGGGACAGCGCATGATTTGATAAATAATCCTCAAGCGCGCTCGATTTATTTGGGCGAGAAATTTAGAATGTGACCTGTAGGGACAGCACACTGTGCTGTCCCTACATTTGGGCTGGCACAGGAAAGTATAAAACACTTTCCCATACCACTTCGAAACTGGCTGAAAGTTTTGACCGAAGGCCAGTTTCTTGATTGCAAAAAAATAAGAAAGCGAGTGATAAATAAAGTGAAAGTAATAACTAAAAAACTAGAGCCAACCAGGGTGCAATTAGATATTGAAGTAGGCGAAGATATTGTAAAGAAAAAGTT
Organism: Omnitrophica bacterium GWA2_41_15; assembly: GCA_919901925.1. Taxonomy (GTDB): domain Bacteria; phylum Omnitrophota; class Gorgyraeia; order Gygaellales; family UBA12090; genus CAKKQA01. The sequence continues at coordinate 9,966 of CAKKQA010000074.1, forward strand.
CAATGATGTTTATGAGCAGATAGGCAAGGAAGCCAAGGTCCCGGGTTTTCGTCCCGGCACTGCCCCGCGGGATGTATTGGAAAAACATCATAAACGCTTAGCGGATGAAGAAGTCATCAAGCATCTTATACCCGATGTGTATAAGGATTCGGTGGATAAGGAGAAGATAAACGCGGTTGACCTGCCGGCAATAAGCGATGTCAGGTTAGAAAACAATACCTTGTCTTTTAAGGCTACCGTTGAGATTGTCCCTGATTTCGAAGTCAAGGACTATAAGAAATTAAAGCTTAAATATAAAAAAGTTTCAGTCGCGCAGGATGAAATAGAAAAGACTTTAAAAGAACTTAAAGGCCTGCACAGAATAGAAAATATAGACGATAAATTTGCCAGGGGATTAGGTTATTTGTCGGCTGAAGCCTTGCGTTCGGCAATCGAACGCCAGCTATTTCTGCAAAAAGAAAATGACCAGCGTTATAAGATGCAGGATGAATTGATAAAACAATTGACTGTTAAAGTCGATGTTGTGATACCGAGGGCGTTAATCAACCGCAGGCTTGAGGAATTGGCCAATAGCGCGAAACTTCAGATGTTAAGAGGCGGCGCGACTAAAGAACAGGTGCAGTTGAAGGAAGAAACATTGAAAAAAGAACTGTTTCCTGATGCCGAAGAGCAGGTAAAAACATTTTTGGTCATGCAGGAGATCGCGAAGAAGGAAAATATCCCGCATGATGATAATATGTCGCAAAGAGTGGTTGAATTATTGTTAAGAGAAGCAGACTGGGTTTACGAATAAGTTGTTAAGAAATAATTATAGTCATTGCGAGGAGCTGTCGTTAACACGAGGCGACGAAGTAATCCCGCTTTTAAAAAGAGATTGCTTCGTCACCGATATGCCAAGCGATGGTTCCTCGCAATGACTGATGTAATTCTGATAGTATTTTAACAAGCAACGTTTTATTCATTAAACAGGAGGTCGTTATGGGAATATATGGACAGACTTTAGTTCCGATGGTAGTTGAGCAGACATCACGGGGTTTTGAAAGGGCGTATGATATTTTCTCCCGCCTGCTTAAAGACAGGATTATATTTATAGGCACTCCGATTGACGACGGAATAGCTAATTTAATTATCGCCCAGATGCTTTTTTTACAGATGGAAGATTCCTCAAAAGATATCAGCATCTACGTGAATTCTCCCGGCGGCTCGGTAACGGCGGGCCTTGCCATATATGACACCATGCAGTTTGTCAAATGCGACGTGGCTACTTACTGCGTCGGGCAGGCCGCAAGCATGGGCGCTCTTCTTCTTACCGCCGGTACTAAAGGAAAACGTTTTTGCCTTCCGCACGCGAGAGTTTTAATACATCAGCCTTGGGGCGGGGTGCAGGGCCAGGCCTCGGATATCTCCATACAGGCAAAAGAAATCCTGCGCTTACGCGACAAGATAAATGAAATACTTGTATATCATACAGGCCAGTCCTTGGAAAAAATCCAAAAGGATACGGATAGGGATTATTTTATGTCAAGCGACGAAGCTAAGAACTATGGATTAGTTGATGAGGTTCTTGAGGGAAAGAAGAAAAAATAAGACACAGATGGGCACAGATGTTCGTGCAAAATGCGTATTACAAACATACACAGATACTCGTTTCAGAGATATTATGCACAGATAGAATGATATCTGTGTGATTGCAAGAAGGAGTTTTTAACTATGAAAAAGAACTACTTACTTACTCCGGGGCCGACGCCGGTTCCCGCGCAGGTGTTAGAGGCATTGGCAAAACCTATGATTCATCACCGCACGCCGGGTTTTCAGGCAATATTGAAAGAGGCGGTTGAGGGTTTAAAATACGTGTTTCAGACGAAATCTGACGTTTATATTTTTTCATCGTCAGGCACCGGCGCGATGGAAGCGGCTGTTGTAAACCTGCTTTCCCCCGGCGATACGGCAATAACCGTAGAAGGCGGAAAGTTTGGTGAAAGATGGACTGAGATTTGCCATGCGTATGGAATTAAGGCTGAAGTTATAAAAGTAGAATGGGGAAAAGCGGTTAAATCCGAAGAAATATTAGCTAAAGTAAAAGCGGCCAAGGCAAAAGCGGTTTTTACGACTCTTTGTGAAACCTCCACGGGCGTGACTACAGATATAAAGGCAATCGCGCAAAGCTTAAAAAACACCGATGCGGTTTTAGCGGTTGACGCCATAAGCGGATTAGGGGTTTTAGATTTAAAGACTGACGACTGGGGAGTGGATGTTGTGGTTAGCGGCTCGCAGAAAGGGCTGATGCTTCCTCCGGGGCTTGGTTTTATAAGTGTAAGCGAAAAAGCATGGAAGCTTATTAACGCCTCCAAAAGCCCGCGTTATTATTTTGACTTACGCGTTGCTAAAGCGGCTTGGGAAAAAACTGATACGCCATATACCACCTCTGTATCTTTGGTGGTTGCTTTAAATGAGGCATTGAAGATGATGAAGGCTGAAGGATTAGAAAATATCATTAATTACAGCTTGAAATTGGCTGATGGAATCAGGGCGGCTGCCAAGGCATTGGGTTTGAAATTATACGCCGATGAGCTTTGCGCCTCGGACGCGATAACCGCGATTTGCGCGCCCGCTGGTATCGACGGAGAAAAGCTGGTTAAAACAATGCGCGATACTTATGGCGTAACAATAGCCGGCGGACAGGCTGAACTCAAAGGCAAAGTTTTCCGCATAGCCACAATGGGTTATATCAACGAATTCGATATAATTTTAGGGCTGTCATGTTTAGAAAAAGTTTTGTCCCAAATGGGGTATAAGTTTGAATTAGGAGCAGGGGTTAAAGCAGCACAGGAAGTGTTTTTAAGGTAGGAGCTTAGAACTTAGAGCTTAGAGCTTAGATCTTAGAGTTTGGAACGTAGCGGGGCAGCTAAACCCCAAGCTCCAAGCTCTAAGTTCCAAGTTCCAAGTTCTTTATAGGAGTGTGCTATGAGAATTCTAATCAGCGATCCGTTAAGCGACGAAGGGATAAAGATTTTAAAAGAAGTCAAAGATTTCCACGTCGATATTAAAACAGAACTAAAAGCCGACCAGCTAAAGGCCATAATCAAAGATTATGACGCGCTTATTGTGCGCTCTGCTACTAAAGTTACGGCTGATATTATAGAGAGCGCTTCCAGCCTTAAAGTCATCGGCAGGGCAGGGGTGGGTTTGGATAATGTTGATTTGCCTGCGGCGACTAAAAGGGGAATCATCGTGATGAATTCTCCCGCGGGCAATACTGTTTCCACATGCGAGCATACGATGAGTATGATATTGGCTTTATCCCGCAACATCCCTTCGGCAGACGCTTCCTTGAAGTCAGGCGAATGGAAGCGCTCCAAGTTTATGGGGGTTGAGCTTTACGGTAAAACCTTGGGTATCGTCGGTTTAGGCCGCATCGGTGCGGAAGTCGCTAAAAGAGCCGCTTCTTTCGGGATGAAGATTATCGCGTTTGACCCTTTTTTGTCTAAAGAAGTCGCCGAAAGGCTGGGCATCGAAACGGTTGAACTGGCCAATTTATTTAAAAGGTCTGATTATATCTCAGTGCATACGCCTTTGACCGACGACACAAGGCATATTATTTCGGATAAGCAAATAGAGATGATGAAGACAGGCGTACGCCTTATTAACTGCGCCCGCGGCGGGATTATTGACGAAGCGGCATTGTTAAAAGCCCTTGAATCCGGCAAAGTCGCCGGAGCGGCTTTAGACGTTTTTGAAAAGGAGCCTCCTGATTTCACCGGCGCCTTAATAAAAAATAAAAATATGGTAGTTACCCCGCATTTAGGCGCTTCCACCGAAGAGGCGCAGGTCAATGTCGCTATCGAGGTTTGTTTAAGCGTCCGGGACGCCCTTTTAAACAAAGGGATACGTAACGCCGCGAATTTCCCCAGCCTGTCCGCGGAGGCGTTTAAAGTTTTAAGGCCGTATGTCCATCTCGGCGAGAAATTAGGGCTCCTGGCGGCTCAGCTTTTTGAAGGCAGGACTTCCGAGGCCAAAATAATTTATACCGGAGAGATTATTAAAAATGATTTAAGCTCTGTGACTATGGCGATATTAAAAGGCCTGCTCACTCCTATTTTACAGGAAACAGTCAATTATATAAATGCCAAAAGCCTAAGCAAAGAGCGCGGCATTAATGTATTTGAATCCAAAGCGGAAAAGGAAGAGGATTTCACTAATTTGATCTCTCTTGAGCTTGTGGTAGAAGGTAAAAAGCATAAGGTTGCCGGCACGCTTTTTACTAATAACGAGCCGAGGATCGTCAATGTAGATGGCCTTTATGTTGAGACAATACCTCAAGGCTATATGCTCTTTTTAGAGAATTGGGACAAGCCCGGAGTAATCGGAAATTTAGGCTCGCTTCTGGGAAAGAATAAAATCAATATTGCCGGAATGACTTTTGGCCGGGATAAGCCGGGCGGAAAAGCGGTTTCAGCTTTGAATATTGATAATGCCGTTTCGGAAAAGATGTTAAGCCAGATTAAGAAACTGGATAATATACTCTCTGTTAAGTTAGTCAAACTTTGAAACACAGATTAGCATAGATACTCAAGTCAGGCGACATAGACACAGATGAGCACAGATAAAGTACTTATATCTGTTTGAGAATGTTTTTAAAAATATTAGTTTTTCTTATATCATTTTTTCCTCTTCTAATTAGTTCTGCTAATGCTGCAGGAAAAATTTCTCTATCCTGCGGCGAAGAGGAGTATAATCTAGGGGCCCTTCAGGAAGGCCAGATTTATAACCGTTCTTTCATAATCAGTAATGAAGGCGACAGCGAATTGGCCATTAAGAAAATCAGCGCGTCCTGCGGTTGTACAACTATTGTGTTTCCTAAAAAGCAGGCCAGATTGCCTCCGTCAGCATCCATTGAGGTGAAGTTTATTTTCAACACCTCAGGCATGGAGGGCGCGGTTAAGCGTCACATTTATATAGCTTCAAACGATCCCGGCAGTCCGTCTTTAGACCTGAAGCTTATTACTGATGTGAAAAGGTTTGCCGCGGATACCAAAAAACGTTTCTTGTCTTTAGGGGCATTGACGGTGATAGGCGCCGGTTTAATCGACGGTATTAACCCTTGCGCGTTTACGGTCCTGGTTTTTTTCATTTCATTTTTGTCTTTTGTAGGTTACAAGAGAAAAGAGCTCTTGGTTTTAGGCACTGCCTTTATAACAGCGGTATTTGTTACCTATATATTATTGGGCGTCGGCCTGTTTAAGGCTATACGCACGCTTGAGCCGTTTTTGCTTCTATCTGATATAATATATCTTGTTGTGGCTTATCTGGCTTTTATCCTTGGGGCTTACAGCGTTTACGATTGGTACATATATAAGAAGACAAATGACACGGAAAAGATAAAATTAAGGCTCCCGGATTTTATTAAAAACAAGATACATAAGATAATTCAGGATTCCTCACGCGACAAAAACAGGGCTTTGATAGATTTGGTGGTTGCGGTTTTAATCAGCGGTTTTCTGGTGTCGCTTCTGGAGTCAGTATGCACCGGCCAGACGTATTTACCGACGGTTGTTTATGTCCTTAAAGACCCTGATTTAAGGCCTAAGGCCCTGGTATATCTTTTACTTTATAACTTTATGTTTATATTGCCGCTTGTCATTGTATTCCTGGCGGCGCTTGTAGGCGTAAAATCTGAAAGTTTTTCAAAACTTAGCCGGAAATACCTTGGGTTAGTCAAGCTTTTGACCGCGGCTTTGTTTTTCGGGTTGGGAATTTTGCTTATACTGATTAAAGGCAGGTAATCTTTTGAATAATACATGAGGAGCGTGTGATATGAAACAGCCAAAAATTTATATTATTGACGTTACCAATCGTGACGGCGTGCAGACATCAAGGATCTGTTTATCGAAGCTGGAAAAAACCATGATAAACTACTATTTGAATCAGATGGGAGTTTTCCAGTCGGAGTTTGGTTTTCCCGTTACCCGCCACGAAACTAATTATTTAAACGCGAACCTTGAGCTGGCTGAAAAGAGCGCGCTTTCTCCTATACGCTTAAGCGGCTGGCTTAGGGCGACGAGAGATGACGTAAAGGCTACCTTTAGGCTGGTCCCGAAACTAAAATTCGTAAACCTTTCCATCTCGACTTCTGATCAGATGATCGTCCATAAGTTTAAGGGTAAGCTTGACCACACATCGGTAGTTAAAGAAATGGCTGAAGCGGTAAAGCTGGCTAAAAAAGAAGGGGCGCAATCCATAGGAGTAAACGCCGAAGATGCTTCGAGGACGCGGATGGATTACCTGATTGAGTTTTCTCTTGCCGCGAGAGACGCGGGGGCTGATAGGATCCGCTATTGTGACACATTAGGGTATGACACGCCGTTTAGCATTTACGACCGGATTAAAACGCTGGCTAAAAGCGTGCGCTTGCCTATCGAACTGCATTGTCATAATGATCTTGGCGTGGTTGTGGCTAATTCTATCGCTGGGGCAAAAGCAGCTGTTGATGTCGGGGTTGACGCGTTTATAAATACCTGTGTCAACGGCATGGGCGAACGCGCCGGCAACGCCGATTTAGTCAGTGTAATTTTGGCGATAAAATACGGCAGCGGCATGGAAGGCAAGTATATGCTGGATGAAAAGATTGATTTAAAAGCGGCATGGAAAATTTGCAAATACGCCTCTTACGCTTTTGGAGTGCCGATACCTATAAATCAACCCGGCGTAGGCGCCAATGCCTTTGCCCATGAATCCGGCATACATGCCGACGGAGCTTTGAAAGATAGAAGGAATTACGAGTTGT
>CAKKQA010000075.1 GCA_919901925.1 Omnitrophica bacterium GWA2_41_15
GTGTTTTGCGATGCTTGAACATAATCCAGAATGGAGATTATCAATGTTGAATTGCCTCAAACATTTAAAGAAAAATGGAATGTTGTTTATGTGCTGGGGAGCGGAGGGAAATGTGCCCCATATGGATGTCTGGTTACCGGTCCCACATCAAGAAGTACCGGGTTTTCTGTCGGATAACGGTATCCAAATTATAGATGCATTTTTTGAAGAAGACAGATATGGCAAAGATTGTGGTGGCGCGTACGATCTGATAGGAATAAAAAAGGATAGCATAGTTATGCAAGAAAAAATAGAAATCGAGTGGCTGGGGAATCCCAGGCAAGCCAGGTTATCCATAGGAGGCATTTGTTCTTGCCTTTGCACGATTTATAATAATGGTAAAGCAAAGGTCATGATAATAGATAGTGTTTTGACGAAAGAAGAGCATCGCGGCCGGGGTTACGGGACAATGCTGCTCAATGAAGCGCTGAAGTTGGCAAAAGAAGAAAATATAGACTCCGTGGAATTGATTGTTAATCAAGATAACGCGGCGGCAAAGAAATTGTACGAAAAAATTGGATTTAAAAAAATTAATAAAGATTATTACAGAATTATCTTAAACATATGGCCGACTTAACAATTATAATGCTAACCCCGAATCTTGTTCCCAAGCAATGGGCCGAGTTTCACAAGCAAAAACTTTTGGAGGCGGCCGGGGACAATCCGATTATTACTATTTCAAAAGAGCCGTTAGACTGGGGAATTAATTTAATTCAGACCGAGTACGGAGTCGCTAACATATACCGTCAAATGTTGCGGGGAGCAAAATTGGCGACCACCCCTTTTATAGCGATGGCGGATGATGACACGCTGTATCCAAAAGAGCATTTTGCTTTTCGTCCAACTAAGGAAGGATATTTTTATAATTTGAACCGTTGGCACTTATTTACCTGGGGGAGGCCATTTTATTTTCATAAACCGCGTCCGGGCAATGGTTTGCTGATTTGCACGAGAGAATTATTGATTAGTGCCATGGAATCGCGGCTTGAGGCGAGCTATGAGTTGGCGCTTCCTGGTTTATGCCATGAGCTCGGCACCGTGGACGGAATATTGGGACACGACAAAGTCCGGTGGCAGTCGTTTTATACGCGGCAACCGGTGGTTAGTTTTTATCACGAAAACGGTTCGGACGAGCGCTGTAAAAGGCACAAGAAGTGGCCCTGGCCGGTGTGCGCTTATGACATTCCTGTTTGGGGTCGAGCCGAGGATATAC
>CAKKQA010000076.1 GCA_919901925.1 Omnitrophica bacterium GWA2_41_15
TCGCGCCCCTACAGAATCCCCCAATGACTGACGCATTACCTCGTTTTATAATTGGCGATTTTTTTTGATCTCGGGGCGCCCGCCATTGTATCGATGTCAGGCGCCGGGAGGCCTATAAATAAAATCCATATATTTCTGTTTCAGCCATAACGTTTTAATTTATATATACGTTGTGTTTCGCCTGTAAATTTTCCCGCGGCAAACCGGAAATTTTCTGCTTGCAAAAACTTTTTTTCCTGTTATAATTATCCCACAAAAGTAGCGCAATCGCGTAATTTCTAGCACACACATTAACGGACACCAAAAACACGCGTAATATACAAGCACAGCGAGAAGAAAAGGGTGCTTTTTACGCTTGTGGATAATCTGTGGATATTGTGGAAAATTTATGGAACTAACTTCTGCCTGGATTAAGGCTCGCGATATTATACGTGAACAGATAGGGCAACCCGCTTACGAGGCGTGGATAAGCAAACTAAAGGCGAAAGAGTCTGAGGGGGACGGCATAACACTATGCGTTCCCGATGATTTTTTCAAGAGCTGGTTGATTAAAAACTACTCCGCGATAATTGAAGCGTCCCTGCAAAGAGTATGCGGTAAAAAGATAACCATTGACTTTGATATTGACCCCGCCGGCCTTAACGATACACGGACGAAAGAAACGTTTACGCAGGAAGAAAAAAAACCTCTTCTGTTTAACCTTAATCCAAGGTTTACTTTTGATAATTTTGTTGTTGGCCCGGGCAACCGTTTTGCCCACGCGGCTTCGCTCGCGGTTTCTGACGCGCCGGCAAAGGCCTATAATCCGCTTTTCATTTACGGCGGCGTGGGTTTGGGAAAAACACACCTGATGCAGGCAATCTGCCAGATGATTGTGCAAAAAACCAAGGGTTCGGCGAAAATATGTTACCTGTCGTCGGAAAAATTTACAAATGAACTGATCGACGCGATTCAACACCACTCCACCAGCCGCTTCCGGCAAAAATACCGGAACGCCGATGTGCTGGTTGTTGACGATGTCCATTTTATTGCCGGCAAAGAAGCGACGCAGGAAGAATTTTTCCATACTTTTAACACGCTTTACGACGCGCACAAACAAATTATTATCTCCTCGGACCGCAACCCAAAAGATATTCCCAATATGGAGGAGAGGCTTGTATCCCGTTTTAGCTGGGGGCTGGTTACGGATATCCAGCCCCCGGATTTTGAAACGAGGGTGGCGATCTTAAAGAAAAAAATCGAGCATGAGCCTATCAAGGTCAGTGATGAAATTATTTTTTACATGGCGGAAATTATCAAAACTAATATCCGCGAGCTGGAAGGCGCGCTGATCCGTGTTGTGGCATATTCACTGCTAGAGGCAAAGCCGATCAGTTTAGAATTGGTAAAAAACGTCTTAAAAGATTTTTTTAAGGAAACCTCGAAAACTGTTACTGTCGATTTAATTCAAAACAGGGTGGGTGAATATTTTAATGTCGCTTCTGATGACATAAGGGAAAATAAAAGAAATAAGCAGATTGTCCTGGCCCGGCAGGTAGCAATGTATTTGGCCCGGGAATTAACAACCTTGTCTTTGCCGGAAATTGGCCTCGCTTTTGGCGGAAAAGACCACACAACAGTGATGCATTCCTGCGCCAAAGTTAAAGCTTTGTTGGGAAAAGATGTAGATTTAAAAAATAGGGTGGGAAAGATAATACAGGTTATTAAACAATAATACACAGGGTTATTCACAGGTTATTGTTTTTGTTTTTGTGTTTGTTGTAAGCAAATAAAGTCCAAACAAAAAGTTTTCAACACAAACTAAAGCACGCTACTACCAATACTATTTGTTTATATTTAAAAGAATAATAATAGTAAAATTATTTACGGTTAAAAAGTGGAGGAATAATGAAGATACAAACAAATAAAGAGGAACTTTTTTTAAACATTCAAATCGTCCAAAATATAGTCACGCCAAGGGTAAGCTTGCCGATTTTATCGAATATACTTTTGGAGGTCATAGATAATAAAATGAGGCTTACAACCACAGATTTAGATATAGGAATATCCTGTGAATATCCTGTGGAAGCTGTGGAAACAGGCTCAATCACTGTTCCCGCAAAGAGATTCGCGGATATAGTAAGGGAATTACCCAACGGCCAGGTCATCATAACATCAAAAAAGAATAATATGGTAACAATACAAACAGAAAGCTGTGAGTTTAAGATAATGGGTATGCCAAAAGACGAGTTTCCCAAACTACCCGAATTTAAAGATAAAGAAGTTATCAAATTAGATCAAGCGGTTTTAAAAGAAATGCTTTTAAAAACCAGCTTTGCTTCTTCGCGTGAAGAAACCCGGTATGTTTTAAACGGCGTACTTTTAAAAATAGAGAATAATAAAATATATTTTATCGCTACTGATGGAAGAAGGCTGGCATTAATAGAGAAGGCTAATGAAGTGAGTATTAAAAAACCCATAAGCATAATAATTCCAAACAAAACAATTACCGAGTTAAATAGAAATTTAAAAGAAGAAGGAAGCGCCGATATAATCATAGAAGAAAATCAGGCCCTTTTTGATTTGGGCGGCGTGCGGGTGATTTCGCGCTTAATTGAGGGAGAGTTTCCGGATTATCGCCAGGTTATACCCAATGAGGTGCCGGATAAAATAAGGGTTAATAGGGATACTTTCATGGCGGCATTAAAAAGAGCGGCATTACTATCAACATTAGATTATCAGGCAGTTAAGTTGGAGGTTTTTAAAAATAAGCTGTCTGTGTCTAAGTCTACGCCTGATGTGGGAGAATCGCACGAAGATTTGACAACAGAATATTTAGGAAAAGAATTAGCGATCGGCTTTAACCCGGCATATTTAATAGATGTTTTAAAGAACCTCCATAGCGAAACCGTTTTACTGGAAATCTCGGATTCAGAAAAGCCGGGCGTTATCCGCAGTGAAGGGTATCTTTATATTGTATTACCAATGAAGACATGATATAATCAATTACTTTTTATCCGCTTTCTCTGTGTTCTCGGCGGATAACCCCGCCGGAAACGATAGTATTTGTAACAGTTCAGCTTCTGGAAGTAACCGTGTCATTGCGAGGAGCTGTCGTTTACACTGGCGACGAAGCAATCTTTAAAGATTGCTTCGCTCCCTGCGGTCGCTCGCAATGACACTCGGCGGCGGCTTCCAAGAGCTGAACTGTTACTAGTATTTACTTGGGAAGTTTCTGCGTATTTCACGAGGCGGGGTCAATCATGGAAGCAATAGCTAAGACCATAGAAGAGGTTCTGCAAAAGCTAACTGTTAAGCAGGCAGGCCCGCAACAGAAAATAAGCGACGCGTTAGGAGCAGTGTTAAGCGCTCAGGAAAGAGGCCACGCGGAAATAGAAGGCATTAAGGATGGGGTTTTGTTGTTGAGGGTGGATTCACCTAACTGGAAATTCGCCTTAAACCTGAAAAAAAGGCAAATCTTGTCCGGCATCAAAGAAAAATCCGGAGAAAACATCATTAAAGAAATAAAAATGATAGTTGGCCGCCTTAATAACCGGAAAACCGGCTATTCTCCTTCGCAAAACGAATAGAAAGCTCTGGTATTGCTTCGGAGGAATTATCTCCTCAGTGAATATTCCTTCGAAGCCATACCATTCTTCTTCGCTCTTAAATAGGCTGACTATTGTAGAGCTTCGAAGGAATAGTTTCTGCGAAGCTCTACAAGGGTTAATATAATGAAGCGCGAAGCAGAACATTGTCTGCAAGTTGAATGGCGAAGAAGAATAACTGGCGAACCGGCTAACAAAATATATGAAAGAAGAAGCTAAGGAACAACAGCAGGCAAAAAGCGCGCACGCTTACGACGCGACCACAATCCAGGTGCTTGAAGGCATCGAGGCTGTGCGCCGAAGGCCAGCGATGTATATAGGCGATACTTATACCCGCGGCCTGCATCATCTAGTTTACGAAGTCGTGGATAATTCCATTGACGAAGCGTTGGCCGGCTACTGCAATAAAATAGACGTAGTTATCCATACCGATAATAGCGTAAGCGTTACGGATAACGGCCGCGGCATACCCGTCGATATTCATAAGAACGAAAAAAAACCTGCCGTGGAAGTAGTCTTGACTATGTTGCACGCCGGAGGTAAGTTCGATCACGATGCCTACAAAGTTTCCGGAGGGCTTCATGGCGTAGGCGTCAGCGTGGTTAACGCTCTTTCCGAGTGGCTGGAAGTAGAGGTCAAGCGCGACGGAAAAATCCACCACCAAAGATACGAAAGAGGCAAAACAGCGTCGAAGCTTATTGTAATCGGCAAGGCCAAGACAACAGGAACTAAGGTTACCTTTAAGACAGACAAAGAAATTTTTAAGTCCATAGAATATTCTTATGACATTCTTTCTAACCGCTTAAGAGAGCTGGCGTTTTTAAATAAAGGCCTGGAAATATCCTTAAACGACGAACGTAACGAAAAAAAGGCAGAGTTCAAGTTTTCCGGCGGCATTGTTTCATTCGTGGAATATCTGAATAAAAGCAAAACGCCATTGCACAATAAGGTTATTTATTTCGAAAAAGAAAAAGAAGGCATAGGCATAGAGGCGGCCCTGCAGTATAACGACAGTTATTCCGAAAACATTTTTTCTTTCGCCAATAATATAAATACCATCGAGGGAGGCACGCATTTATCCGGCTTTAAATCCGCGCTTACCCGGGCGATAAACCAATATGCCAAGGGGAAGAATCTGTTAAAAGATGATATCGGGATTTCCGGCGATGATGTGCGCGAAGGGTTGACCGCGGTTATTTCCATCAAGATCCCTAATCCGCAATTCGAAGGCCAGACAAAAACAAAGTTGGGGAATTCCGAGGTTGAAGGGCTTGCGGCATCGTCAGTGTTCGATGCCTTGGCCGGATTTTTCGAAGAGAACCCATCGGTTGCCAACAAGATCATTGATAAGGTGATACTCGCTTCGAGGGCGAGAGAGGCCGCGCGAAAAGCGCGCGAGCTTACCCGCCGCAAGGGCGCGCTTGAATCCGCCGGGCTGCCGGGAAAATTAGCCGATTGTTCCGAGCGCGACCCGGCGCTGTGCGAGTTGTATATAGTCGAGGGCGATTCGGCCGGTGGGTCGGCCAAACAAGGGCGGGATAGAAGGTTTCAGGCTATATTGCCGATAAAAGGAAAAATATTAAACGTGGAAAAGGCGCGCCTGGATAAGATTTTGTCTAACGAAGAAATCCGTACCGTGATTATGGCAATGGGCACAAGCGTTGGCGAGGAATTCGACATTGGAAAACTGCGCTATCATAAATTGATACTTATGGCTGATGCTGATATTGACGGTTCACACATCCGCACATTGCTATTAACTCTTTTATACCGGCAGTTACCTAAGTTAGTCGAGGGCGGGTATGTATATATTGCCCAGCCGCCGCTTTTTAAAATAAAACGCGGCATCCGCGAAGAGTATATTCAGACAGAAAAACAAATGGAGGCAATGCTTTTAGATTTAGGCCGTGAAGGATGTAAATTCATGGTTTTAAAAGATAAGCAGTCGTTTACAGACAATCAATTTAAGGAATTGTTGTCATTTCTGGCCGAGTTAGAAAAAACAGGTAAGAACTTAGACAGAAAGGGAGTAAATTTCTTAAAATACCTCACTTTTAGACACCCAAAGACCAAAAAAATGCCAGTTTACAGGATAAAAGTGGAGGGAAAGTACCAGTTTATCTACTCTGACGAGGAGCTGGCAAAGCTTACCGAGGAAGAAGGCAATGAGATTGAATTGGAGGTTTTAGAGTTGTTTGAGGCGCAGGAAATTGAGCAGTTAATCGCCAAGATCGAAAAGTTCGGGCTAGACATGTCTACTTATGCTCAGGAGCTGCCAGGCGCGCCAAAGGAAAAAGCAGACGATGCAGTTAAGAAGGTTAAGCCATTATACCGGATAATGGAAGAAAAAGAAGAGAAAAACTTTTCCACGCTTAGAGAAGTTTTGGCATATATAAAGGAACAGGCGACAAAAGGCATGCATATTCAAAGATATAAAGGTTTGGGCGAGATGAACCCGCATCAGCTTTGGGAAACAACAATGGATCCGGAAAAGCGCACACTTTTAAAGGTAACATTGGAAGACGCGGTTGAGGTAGATAAAATGTTTACGGTTTTGATGGGCGATCAGGTCGAGCCGCGCAGGCAGTTTATCGAAGAACATGCCCATCAGGTTAAGAATCTGGATATATAATGTAGGGGCAGCATGCTTATGCTGTGTTAAATCGCATCGTCATTGCGAGGAACCCTGGTTTGGCGCGTCTGTGACGAAGCAATCCCGTTTTTTCGCATCTAAAAAAGAGATTGCTTCGTCGCCGAGTAACAAGCAAAGGCTCCTCGCAATGACGAGTAGCCTGACACGCCGCTCCTACAAAGATTATTAACGAGGGCACGAACGAAGCGAGGGGCGATGCAAATAATTTATCCTCAAGATAGAAAAGCGATACACCCTGTGGGAATTTTTAAAGAAGGCTTCGGGCTTTGGCTGAAGAATTTCTTTGCTCTTTCCGGCGCGTACCTGGTTATTTACGCGCCGCTTTTAGTAATTAATATTTCTATCGCGATTTTGTTTCCTGCCAATGACGCGACAAGCGTGGAGAAGATTTTCTTTGGGGCGGTTTCGCTGCTGCAATGGTTTGCGGGGATGTGGGCGGTCATCGTCTTTCTTTTAATAAATATCAAGGCGCAGGCGCCGGGTAACAGCGCTATAGAAAACATCATCGACGCTAAAAATTATATCTTGCCTTATTTGGGGAACACGGTTTTATTCCTACTGTTTTTAGCCCTCATATCATTGTTGGGGGCGGGCTTATTTCTTTTGGGGGTTTTCTGCCTGGCAATCAAGCAGGCAATATTGGGCATTATAGTTATGCTGGTATCGGCAATCCCCTGTCTTTTCGCGATAGTATATTTTGCTATCCGCCTTTCCTTGGGAGGCGTTGTTTGCGTGGCGGAAAAAACCGGGCCGGTAATCGCGTTAAAACGAAGCCATGAGCTTGTAAAGAAATATGTGACGCCGGTGGTAGGCGCATATTGCCTGAATTTTTTGGCAGTGCTCATATTTGTAATCCTTCAGGTATTATTCTCGCTTATCTTTAAAAAGTTTTCTCAAACATGCTTTGATATTGCCGCGCAATCTTTTCAGTTTGCCGCGGGGTTAGTCCTTGTGCCATTATTGGCAGCGATTTCGCTGGTGTTGTATAACAAGTTAAAAGAGGCAGTGGAGCCGAAAAAATAGAAAATGTATACCCGTAACGAAAAAATAGTACCGGTTTATATCGAAGATGAAGTAAAGGATTCTTATTTGAATTACGCGATGAGCGTAATCGTGGGCAGGGCTTTGCCTGATGTGCGCGACGGGCTTAAGCCGGTGCACAGAAGGATCCTTTTCGCGATGCAGGACTTAAACCTGGACCATTCTAAGCCGTATAAAAAATGCGCGCGTATCGTCGGAGAAGCGCTCGGGAAGTATCACCCGCACGGCGATGTTGCTGTGTATGATACCCTTGTTAGGATGGCGCAGAATTTTTCTTTACGCTATCCGCTTGTCGAAGGACAGGGGAATTTCGGTTGTTTTACAAAGGATACAAAAATTAAGCTCACAGATGGGAGAAATCTTTCTTTTGAAGAGCTTGTGTGTGAGGATAGCCAGGGTAAGAAAAACTATACATTTACCTACAATTTAGAAAAACAAAAAATAGAAATCGCAGAAATTAAAGACCCCATGGTAACTCGTAAAAACGCGGAAATAATTAAGGTGGTTTTAGATAATGAGCAAGAAATCAAGTGTACGCCAGACCATCTTTTTATGTTAAAAGATGGAACTTATAGAAAAGCCAAAGAACTTAAGCCGCGTGATTCTTTGATGCCTTTATATGCCAAGCTTTGCGATGGCAAGGAAGACCGCAATTTAAAAGGCTATGAAATGATTTATCAGCCTTTACAAAATAGCTGGGATTTTAGCCATCATTTAGCAGACAAATGGAATATAGACAAACGGCTCTATAAAAAAAGTGCAGGCAAAATAAGGCATCACAAAGATTTTAACAAAGCTAATAATAACCCAGATAACATACAAAGAATTCAATGGAATGAGCATTGGCAGCTTCATAAAGCAATTGCCGGCATCAGGCATAAAACGGATTCCGAATATGTTAAAAGAATTGCCGAAGGCAGGGAAAAATTCTTCTCGGATCCTAAAAATCTGCAAATAATTTCTTCGCGCTTGACAGCGAGGAATAAGAAAAATTGGCAGGATCCTAATTATAGAAGAAAAATGAGCGCCATTATCAGCCGTGCTTGGCAAAATCCCAGTTATAGAGAAAAGATTATCGAGGCCTCAAAGCACAATCTTAAGAATTTATGGAAAACAAAAAAGTTTAGGGATTTGTTAAGCAAATTAAAATCAGCAGAGCTTAAAAAGAAATGGCAAGATAAAGAATATAGGGAATTTATCGCAGGCATTACGCGAAAGACGTCTTTAAAGATTTGGGAAAATCCGCAACATAGGCAGAGGATGTCTGATTTGGGCAGAGAGCGGTGGCAGGATAATGGATACCGTCAGAAGGCATGTAAAAGATCCAAACTTTTGTGGCATGACCCCGAATATTGCGCAAAATATTCCGCGGATCATTTCAAGAATGCCGCGAAGAAGCTTTGGGAAAATCCAAAAACCAGGGAGTTACATAGAGAAAAAGCGAAGAAACAATGGGCGGATCAGGAGTTCCGCCAAAAAATTATTCAGGGAATAATTAAGGGGAATCGGCTTCGATTAGAAAAGAACCACAATTTAATGCGGGAATTATCCCAAAAGGCCGTTTTTTCCTTGAGGCAAAAATGGCAGGACCCGGCATATAAAGAGAGGGTAATAAAAAGCAAGATTTTAGGTTTCGTGCGCGGTTTATTAAAGAAAAATGATACAGTTACGCCAATGCTTTATGAAGAAGAAAGAGGAAGCGGCCTGCCCAGAATAGAATCCGCGTTAAAATATTTTTCCGATTTCGAAGATGTCGTAATTCAGGCTAAGCAGAAAAATAATCACAAGATAGTAAGGATCGAAACGATTAAGGAAAAAGAAGATGTCTATGATTTAACAATAGATACTTGGCATAATTTTGCTTTAGCCACGGGAGTTTTTGTACATAATTCGGTCGATGGAGATTCAGCAGCAGCTATGCGCTACACCGAGGCCAGGCTGGCGGCGATTTCCGATGAGATGCTTCGCGACATTGACAAGGATACGGTAAATTTCGGCCCCAATTTCGACGCCTCTTTGCAGGAGCCGCTTTTGCTGCCGGCGGTCCTGCCGAATCTTTTGGTAAACGGCTCAAGCGGTATCGCGGTCGGCATGGCAACTAATATTCCGCCGCACAACCTTAATGAAATTTCCGACGCCATAATTTATCTTTTAGACCATCCGGAAGCAGAAGTTAAAGACTTGATGCGTTACGTCAAAGGGCCGGATTTTCCGACGGGAGGAATTATCTGCGGCAAAGGCAGCATAAAAGACGCGTATAACACCGGTAAGGGCAAACTTACTGTCCGCGCCAAGGCAATTATCGAGCATCAGAAAAATGGCAAAGACCTTATTGTTGCCACGGAGATTCCTTATCAGGTCCAAAAATCAGGATTGATAGAAGCGGTTGCCTCGCTGGTCGAAGATAAGAAGATTGATGGCATCTCGGATATCCGCGACGAATCGGATAAAGACGGAATGCGCATTGTTTTTGAGCTTAAGCGCGACGCCGAATCGCAGGTTGTTTTGAACCAGCTGTTTAAGCACACGCAGTTAGAGACAACATTTGGAATCATCATGCTGGCGTTAGTGGATAATCGCCCCCGGGTTTTGTCTTTGCGCCAGATATTGGATTGTTATGTCGGCCATCGAAAGATAGTCATCCGCAGGCGCACGCAGTTTGAATTGGACAAGGCCTTAAAGCGCGCGCATATTCTGGAAGGGTTAAAAATAGCGCTGCAGTTTATTGACAGGATAATCAAGGTTATTAAAACTTCCAAAACAGTCCCGGCCGCGAAAGAAAATTTAATAAAAGAATTCGGCTTGTCAGAAATACAAGCCCAGGCGATTCTGGAAATGCAGTTACAGCGGCTGACAGCGCTTGAACGCGATAAGCTCGACGCCGAATACGCGGAATTACTTAAAAAAATAGAAATGTGCCGGGTGATATTAGCTTCGGAGAAAAAAATAGAGGCAATTATAAAAGATGAGCTTGAGGAATTAAAGAAAAAATACGGCGACGAACGCAGGACAGATATCGTCGGCGAAGTCGAAGAATTAGAGATCGAAGATTTGATTGCCGAGGAAGATGTGGTGGTAACGATAAGCCACGGCGGATACATCAAGCGCCTGCCGGTGAGCGGTTACCGCAAGCAAAAACGGGGCGGCAAAGGAGTTACCGGCGCGGAATTAAGAGACGAGGATTTTATCGAACACCTTTTCGTCGCTTCCACCAGAGACCAGGTCCTTATTTTTACCGACCAGGGCCAGGTGCATTGGTTAAGGGTTTACGAAATCCCGCAGGCAGGCAGGACATCTAAGGGGAAGTCAATAGTAAATCTTCTTCAGATAGACCCGAGCAGAAAAATAAGCTCTACGATCCCGGTGCGGGAATTTGTAGGGGATAAATATTTAGTTATGGTCACCAAATTCGGCACCATTAAAAAGACGCGCCTGGACGCTTATGGTAATCCGCGCAAAGGCGGAATCATAGGAATAACTTTGGATAAGGACGACGCGCTTATTGACGTAGAGATGACAGACGGAAAACAAGAACTGTTGATTGGCACCCGCCAGGGCAAGGCTATTAGGTTCGCCGAATCGCAGGTGCGCGATGTAGGCAGAGGCGCTCGCGGAGTAAGAGGGATGACATTGGCAAAGAAAGATGAAGTCATCGATATGATAATACCGCAGGCTGATTCGACTATCCTGACGGTTACGGAATTAGGCTTTACCAAACGCACGCAGATAAAAGAATACCGTATGACCAGCCGCGGCGGAAAAGGCGTTA
>CAKKQA010000077.1:0-4774 GCA_919901925.1 Omnitrophica bacterium GWA2_41_15
ATCTTTAAAGATTGCTTCGTCGCTGTCGCTCCTCGCAATGACACGGTTACTTCCGAACAAGAAGCCTTACAGCGTGCTATCCGCTCCTCGTCCGCCTCCTCGCCGGCCGACTTTCAGGGACAGTCCCCTTCGGGGACAGTCCCTACAACAGCAGCCTCCTCGCCGGTGGAGATAACGGGTAAGGGCGGGAAGATGCGGGGAAATCCTATACGATGTTTTGACGGGAACGATTTTCCGTGGGTAGAAGGCCTGGAGAATGAAGAAGTTGTTCGGGATAGAATAAATAGGTATCTGGCAGGTTATCACCAGCAGCATTTTCAATATTCAAGGGAATTGATAGTACACTCGATAAATGGATGTAAAAAGCATAATAGAGCTTTAGTCTTAGGCGCGGGTAAATGTCAGGATATTCCTCTTGTTGAGTTGGCAGAGAAGTTTGCCGAGGTTGTTCTCGTGGATAAGGATATAAGCTTGCCTAAAGATGCAGTTGCCGGCATAGATTCATCGTTAAGGAGAAAAGTCAGGTTGGTAGAACAAGACCTTCTTAACGGTATTAGTTTTGTCGATGATAGCGCGGTTGATTTGGCGCTTTCTTCTATGGTTGTCAGCCAGTTAGAATCGGTGTACAGTTTTTATTATACTGACAGCGACGATAATGCGACCTACGCGGATGAAGATAAATTAGCATCCAGCCAGCGGGCAATCCGGAAATATTTTCTTGAATGCCGCAGGGTATTAAGCGGGCAGGGCGTGTTGTATTTTTCGGATAACTTTGAATCTTGGGCGTTTAACATTTTTGGGTGTTACCTTGGAAAGATGACCTACCCAAAGGAACATTTTATCAATTTATTAGAGGAGTTAGGTTTTACTGTCAGCCAGCTGGGAGTTCAATGGTTTTGGTGGAATTTTTATTCTCTTCCATCGAAGAGTTGCGCGTTAAGGCGGCATAATATGGCGTTTATGGCGGTAAAAACCGCTATGCCCGCTTCAAAAATAGGCCTGGCCCCTTTTTGCTCCAGCCCTGTTAGCGCTCTGTTCAGGCGGTGGCTTTCGCCGCGCAAGGCCTCGCCGCAGTCACGGGCAAAGGAAGCAGGCACAGTTGTTTTAGCGAGCGTAGTTATGCCTAAAGAAGGTTTCTTAAATGAATTCCCTGAAAGCAAAATAATAGCGCTTAGTAAGATGATGGAAAATAAGGCATTCCTGGGAGGGGAAAACATTATTTTGTATGATGATTTTTTTGAGGAAGGAGTTTTTCCTGAAGTATTTTCAAGCCTTTCGCAGTTTATATGGTACTTAATTAACGAACTGAAAAAGAATTTATATGAACATGTTTACAGAAAATATCCGGAAGTAAATTTTAGTTTACGTATTGAGAAAATCCGGCGTGACGGCGCGATAGGCGTGAGAATTACCTCTTTGGATTATGGAAGCGGCATGAGCGTTCCGGATGCTGTCGATAATTTTAACCCATTGTTGCCCGCGATTGAGATAGGCCGGGTAAGGCATATTTTCTTGAGCGGCCTTTCCAGGCTCGCGTTAAAGCATAAGAACATAACATTGAAAGTAGTAAGCCGGGGAGCAGGCGTTAGATACAATAACGGACGGAAAGATATTTTTAAGTCAGAGGAACCAGGGCTGACCGAGATATCGGTAACTGTATTTCCTTCCATCGGCGCCGCGATGACAAAAGAGCCCGCCGCCTCGTCGCCGGCGAAGCACGAAAAAACAAAGCTGTCATCATTTCTCTCTGCGGCTTCGTCACCCGTAAAGTTATTTCTTGGGGGATGTTTACGCGCTTTGCGCAGAAAAATAACCTTTCTAAAGGCATTTGTAGAGGAAGATGCCTTTTGGAATGAATTAGGCCTTTGCCTGCAGTTGCAAAGAAATCCTACTTTTTGGACGGAATTAATAGACGGGGGATTACGGTCAATAGCGGATAACAGAGTTCAGGAAGCCGGTTGGTGGATATTGAGCTTTGAAGATTGCGTTATCCATAAGCAAGAGCAAAGGCTGAAAATCATATTAGATAATTTGGAAGGGCTTCAGAAAGAACTCAAGCGCTGTATGATTCCGTCATATTTAGTGGAACGGACTATTTGGGAGAGTTTGTGGAATTGGATGGACGAAATCGATAAAATGGCGGCGGTAGATTTTTATAAGCAGGCGAGGAGGATTTTTTTCGGATTGATGTTAGATCCTGTTATTAATGGTGAACGCCCCGCCGCCTCCTCGCCTGCGGATGATGTTGTTGCTCCGCCGCCCGCCATGACTGTAGGTTTAGGGGCTTTAGTTAATGTAAACGGGAAAGATTCCCCGCTTCCTATATATACCCCTTACCCGGTTGAGGATGCGCGAAATCCTTTGCGTTTAGCGGCAATGCAAGTGGCAATGCGGAAACTGCATACGCCGATAGGCCGCGGCAGGATGGTTGTAGAGGATATGGAACGGTTAAAAGGATTAGTGGATTATTACGCGTATTACGCGTTAGCTCCTCCCTCGATAATATTTTTTCCGGAGACACAGCCATATGGTGTTTCGGAAGCGATGATGGAAGGAGCGGGTTTAGGCGCCATTGTTGATTATGATTGGCGGCAAGTTATGCCGTATATTCAAAAGACAGCGCAAGATACGGCAGCAGCTATTGGCTACGGCTTATTTGTTAAGAAAGAAGTTAGCCGCCGCTGGGATATTTTCGGGGTTTATTGCCTGTTTATGCCCGATGGCACGGTATTATATTTTAAGAAATACTTCATCCCCGGCACGGCCGCAAAAGGAAATTATGTTGTCCTGCCCGAGTTTCAGCCCTCGCCGAGAATATTCAATTTTAAAGGTTACGATATAGGGTTATTTATATGCCGGGAAGCGAATCTTTCTGACGCGGGCTCCTGGCTGGAAAATTCCGCCAATTTAGATTTGTTAAGGCAAGCGGACGTTTTAGTTATTCCATCTTTTGTCCCCCGCGGCACGCGCAGAGAGCCCGCTTGGATGTCATCAAGAGCATTGGCATATTGCGCGTATTGGCATTATGGCAGGCCGGTATTAAGTTGTAACAGCGCGGGTGGATTTAAGAGCGGTATTTTCGGAGAATCAAGTTTAATATCAAGCGCTTATAATAGCTATGCCTTGCCTTCTGATAGGGAAGGCATATTGGTTGCTCATATAGAAAAAACCAACAGCCCGCCCGCCGCCTCCTCGCCGGTGTCCGCGGCTATCGGACAAGAAAAACCCACGGTAAAAAAGGCTTTACGAATAATTGAATATCATAGATATGTAGTTGATTTTATAGCACAAGAAGGGATAACAGTATTAAACTTTGACGCGCATTGTGATTCTTTAATTCCAGAGGAACATGATGAATACCGCCTTACCAGCGGGAACTGGGTATGGTGGATATTGGCCAATAAGCAGGCTCAAGAGGTAATCTGGATTAAGCCGAAGAGGCAGGTTAAGCGGCTGCCTAAATTTGTTCCCGCGCTCGTATCTCTTGGCAGGTTTATTTCCTACGCCTTGTCAGGAGAGAAGATCAGGGAAAGAGCCTTTCGTAATATCCCTTGCGCGAGGGGCAGTAAGGCAATTATTACGATAGACTATGATTATTTTTCATCAGCGTTGTGGCCCAAACATTTGGCATCTATTATAGAGATTGAGGATGCAATAGCCGAAATCGTTGGGATTATTTCTCCTTTGGATATACAGGAAATTGTCCTTTGTCAGTCTCCTGATTGGACGAGCGGCGATAAAATTGACACAATAGAAGAAAATCTGATTCGAGCGTTTGAAAAGATGGGAATATATAAAGCAAGCAGCCCGTTTACCGCCGCCTCTTCGCCGGCGGGGGAAAAACCAAAGTTGACCTACGAGGTTACCGCAGATGAGGTTTGCGATCGTAAACCACTAATTATTTTTTGTCCGATTCTGAACAGGGTTGGGATGGTGGGATGGTTTGTTCTAGGCGTGTTTATGTTTCGGGCGCAGATGTTCAGAGGCCTTGGCAATAATAAACAAAATCAGCCCCATGATGCCGATACCGATAAGGGCAATTTCAAAATTGGACATTTTATTTACTCCTCTTCTTCGGGTTCTACCGGAGGCAGCGTTAGGAAGCCGGTAATGCCGAAAATCACTCCAATACTCAACCCTAATAATATAGCGCTCAAATTAACTTTTTCCGAAACAAGGCTTCCAATGACAACCACGGTTGACACATATTTAGATATGTCTAAGAAGAATTTACCTAATTCTATCCGGCGGGTTTTTTCAGCCATCGGAGAAAAGATAGCATATTTAAATAATCTTGTCAATTGTAATCTTGACGTGGCTGTTATAGCGAGTTGTTTGTACGGCAGTCATGCTATAAGTTATATGTCAACTGTCGCTTCGTCGCCGGTTAAACTCCGGGCTCAAATTCAACTGGGCGCGCTTTATTTGCCGCTATTTTTCAGCGGTATAATGTCGGCCTTGGCCTGGCTGGGAGGAACTGTTCGGGCGCCGGAAGTTATTTTAGGGTTTTGCGTTAACTTGGCGGCATTCGGATTGTTCCAATATTTTATTGAGTTGATTGCCCATAAATACGAAAAAGAGATTTTCGCTTTCTGGCAGGGCATATTCACGCCGCAAAGCATTTCTAGTTCCGGTGAAGAAACAACAAATGGCGCTAAATCGGACAGTAGCGGAAAAAAATCCTCCAGCCCGGTTGCGCCGCCGTCCGCCATAACTGCGGGTTTAGGGGCTTTAGTTAATGTAAACGGGAAAGATTCCCCGCTTCCTATATATA
>CAKKQA010000077.1:4874-8122 GCA_919901925.1 Omnitrophica bacterium GWA2_41_15
TGATAGGGAAGGCATATTGGTTGCTCATATAGAAAAAACCAACAGCCCGCCCGCCTCCTCGTCACCGGCGGAAGGCAAAGGGGCATTTCCTGTTTTGCGTTCTGAAAGATGGACGCCTGCCGATGAAATATTGGAAGCCCTGGAATTAGAAAAATATTTTCTGGCTTGCCAACGAAGAAGATATTGGCATGCTAGTTTCAGAGGCGGGGGTTTGGAGGTTTATACCTTTAGAAAGCCTTCTGAAAGCGAGTTTTATCCGGGAACAACTGTGAAAATAGGTTTTGGCTTATTGGCTGATGAGTTGGGAGGGGTTGAGTTTTATGATTTTCTGATTTATCGGGGGAGATTGATCGGCGTTTTTCCTAATCTTGAGAATGCATTACCGCTAGAAAACAAGGGGATAGAACCTGTTTATTTTTTCCTTGATTTAACGGATTTTTATCTCGATACATCAATAAAAGATTTAAGCTATTGGCGCGAATTCTTGGCGCGGTGGAAAGGCGATCAAGCGGCAATACAGGCGTACCGCGATTTTCAGGAAACGCAAAGCGGAGTCAAAAAAGAAAATATTGTTTCTTTGAATGCCGCGCAGGATAGGCGTTATTGCCAGATTGAGTTAAACAAGCTTACCGGCATGGCGGATGTTGTTGTTTTTGGGCCGAAGGATTTGTTAGGAAGCGGCGGTTTCTTAAAAAAGGTTTTCCGCTCAAGTGACGAACGTTATCATCGGATTATCCTGCCGGCTTTCCCCACGGTATACCTTAACGCCGCCGAAATAGAGAGCAAGATTGCCAGAAATCTATATTACGGTATAGGGCTTTATAATCCACAAGTTAAAGGCAGGGGGTTGATAGCCGGCCCCGGATGCGGATATGAAGCATGGATTTCAGCCGGAATAAATGGGCAGGAAGTATTTTCCGCGGGAATCAATCCTTTCGAAGCCGCCAATACCCGCGCCTCCGCAAGAATCGGCGGGTTTGATATACAGGTAAAAGTTCATGATAATATTGTTTCCGCTGATGGTATCCCGGCATATCCCGATGAGCTCTTTGACTGGGTTTGGTGGAATATGCCTACGTTTTGCCTGAGCGGTAGTTGTTATCAAGACAAAAGTTTAAAAGCGCTCTGGGATAATGATTATGATGGGCAGGCATTAAAACGTTTTTCCGCGGGGCTGGGAGCTATTTGGAATCCTTTAGGCCGGGCAGCGGTTTGGAATCTTTCTACTAGCTGGGTTGAAATATTAAGAGAGTTTAGAAAATGCGGCCTGCGCGCGTCTATAGGTGAACCTTTGGATGTCCCGGGCGTGATTTATTATATGTTCCAAGCTTCAAACCCTGCTGTTGTCTTTTCTCCGGCGCCCGCCGCCTCATCGCTGGCGCAGATATTTGACATCAGCGTAGGGACAGCACAGTGTGCTGTCCCTACAAATGGAGCTGCCTCTTCGCCGGCGTTTTTCAGTTTCATTGAAAACAAACCGCACGCGGCTGATACAGGCAATAAAGCTAAGAATCAGTCTTTATTAAGTCCTGCTAAGAAATTAGTTGGTTTTATGATTGGGATTTTGTGGAAGGAGCCGATTTTTAACAAATCGTTATCAAGTGAAATGATGCAATCAACTTTAGCGGTTATCGCGGCTTCAAGGAAACGGTTATCAGAGGGGTCATGTTTAATTATTTCAACAGTAAGAGACGGTTTAACTAATAGGGCTTGGGATTTTAGGGTTTCTATGAGCCTTCTGGCAATTGCCCTGTCAATAATATGCTGGAATTTCGGCCGGCTAATTACTCCGATAAGCTCGTCTAACATATCGGGAGAAACTACGGGCATAAATTCATTTTTCTCTAATGCCTTGATTATTTTCCTGCAGGATGGGCTTTTGATTAATCCGCAGATTAGTACACTCGTATCAATTACAGCTTTGAGCATATTTTTGCTTGCGGTAGGCTTGTATTTCCTGCAATGCCTCTTTCTTAGAGATAGGGAATTTTTTAAGGCGGGAGTCTATATCGGCAATGATTCTTCTCCAGCGCATGCCTATAGTTTCTCTTTCCAGCCGCTCCGTGAGGCGGAGCTTTTCTCTTTCGGGCAGCCTTTCAATCGCTTGGCTGATTTGCTGGATATTAGGTTCTATCATAATTTTAGACATTTATACGATCTCCTTTTAAAAAATATACCCCATATATTTGGATATGTCAACACAAAATATCCTACATTTGACGGTGCAAATTATGGTGAAATTCAGCCTCAACAAAAACCAGCCGCCTCCTCGCCGGTGGATGCGCGGGGAGAAGAAATAAGCGCGCATGAAATTTTGCAATGGCTTAGAACAAGGATTTCCGCGCGCCGGATGAAAATAATATCGGCGGCGGTTGTTTTGTTAGGTATTCTCTTCGGGTTATTTTTTATGCGTAATAAGAGAAAGACAGTAATAAGGATAATGCCGTCTAAAGATCATGTAACTGTAAACATAGAGAACGATCGTTTGGGGATCCCTTGCGTAGTCAATGTTGAATTTATCCGGTCTACGCACACGCAGCATTTAAAATTGCGCGCGCCTAAGGAAATTTCCGGGATTATTCTCGATATTGATAGCAGGGGTGACCCATTTTCTATGGGTGAAAGTGGATTACTCGGCGTTAACCTTTATACAAGCGATCCAGCGCACTATTCTATAAACAATATTAATATTAATCCTTGGAGCTACGCGCGCTATTGGGTTCCTATAGGGCAACGGCGCGCGGATATCGATTTTTACTGCATCGGCTCTCCTCATCTGAACGCGCGTTTTGCCTTATGTTACGCGCCTATGCGGAATAAATTCGGCGAGATGCCATCCGCCGAAGTTGATAGAGAACGGCTGCGCAGGTGCAATGATATGAATGTTTATATATGGCGGATTAGGCGCGAAGAGAAAAGAAATTTTGATGCCAAACTAGAGGCTTTGGATCCAAAGCTTACTTTTAAAACACGCTGGCTGGAACTGTCGCAAGAGAGGATTCTTTCGCAGGTAGTAAGAAACAGGCTTTTATCCAGGAGAGAGATTGCTGATGCTTTAAAACTACCGCCTATGGAGAGAAGGATTTTTGAGCGTTTCGGTAAATTTGTATTTGACTTAAGGCCGGGAATGACAGATTTTTCCTATTGTCAAGCCTTTTTCGCCAAAAATTCCCAGCCATGCTCCCCATTCCGTATTTTTTACCGTCGATTATCAGCCGGTTGAGGATATATTTTTTGCCTTTTATATA
>CAKKQA010000078.1 GCA_919901925.1 Omnitrophica bacterium GWA2_41_15
AAAGCCATCCCTGCAATGCTCAATAAAACACTAATTAGCCCCGATGAACATCTTACCCGAACAGGCGAAGAAGCCGTTGCGGAGAAAGGAATCCCACCAGCCACGGCAGGTGATTCCTCTTTTTTAAATTTACTCCGCAGCGGCTCATTAGTTGAAAACGCTTGCTCAATAACCGCGCCAAGCGTAACTGACGAACTATCTCCATTCCTGCAATATACGCTTTTTAAACAACCAAGCTCCGAAATCACAGGGCTTGAGCCTAAATTATCCCCGTTGATTTCCCGTAATAGGCCGCGGCAAAATTCTCCGGCCGTCCCTGTGTCCAAAGCAATAAATTCTATTCGCCCGCGATTAATATCTTTCTGCTGTAATATATGTAGGCGTATACCTTCAAATTCTTTCTCCATCCCCCTTATATTTACCCCTGCTTTTCTTGCCGCGTCCGAGAATTCTTTGCCTCTCTGCCGCCTTAAGAGGCTGATAAGAGTTGAGCCATTTGTTGATTTTATCTCTAATTCATCCGCATAATCCGTAAAAACCGCCATCCCCCGATGAGGCGTGCCAATTCCGTCGTAATAATCTTGCAAGTGATCGCCATAAACAAATAAATCCGTAAAACTAATACTTCCTTCGCTTTCGGAAAAAATCTCAAGCGCCAGCCTTCCGGAATTATTAACCAATGAAACGCGTATTGAGCCTCCGTTGCTATGGCGGTAGATATTTCCCGCTAACTCCAGCAAAACTTCCGGTAAGCTTACCTGCCCGGCATTAAACATAACTTCAAGCTCACCCCAAAGTTTATTGTCAAAAAGGCGCGCGATTTCCTGCGCCGCCGCGTTTGGCGATATCCCGCGGGTATTATCCGCTGATTCTGTTATATCATCTTTCCAACTGCGAACCCGGCACAATACCATTTTGACTAAAGTAGCGTTGCCATAATTCCTATATAAGGCGGATTCACCGGAAGATATCCTGTAGGCCATATACCTATGCGTACCCTCGATAGGCTGTTGATCATATAACTGCGCGCCCATATGGCTCCAAAATGAATAAGCATCCTCTGTGGAAACTATATAAATATTTGCGCAACCCGCCCTAACCGCGGCTTCAATCATAGCCTCAAAAAGCCGCCTGCCCAAGCCCCTGCCCTGATAATCCGGATGCACAGCAAAATAACCCCGACGCTCAAAGCCCGCGCTAAATATATGCTGAAAACCGCCAACGATTATCTTACTTTCGGTATCCTCGGCAACATAAGTGCCGGCTAAATATTCTTCCTGCCTGCAGGCCCCTATCCTTAGTTGGACAGCGTCAAAAACCGCTGATAAACCTTCCAAATCACGCTCTGGATGAAATTTATCCAAAGGCCTTATGGTTATATTTTCTATAGAAGATATTTGCGCTAGGACAGGAGAAGAGCTTTTTA
Source organism: Omnitrophica bacterium GWA2_41_15 (assembly GCA_919901925.1). GTDB lineage: Bacteria > Omnitrophota > Gorgyraeia > Gygaellales > UBA12090 > CAKKQA01. The sequence continues at coordinate 1,427 of CAKKQA010000078.1, forward strand.
AGAAATTACTTTTGGGCATCAAGCGGTATTTAAGCAAAACCGGAACTACCTGTAACGCGTCTTTTAAGCCGAACGATTTGCCCATCGCGTAAGTGCGGCGTTGATAGTGAATAGGCGGCTGGGCAAACCTGTAATCTAAACGGATAAGCTTGGCAGTTAATTCCGGCTCTAATTCAAAACGTTCGCCCTCTAATCGAAGCTGTTTGATAATATCAGTACGGACTAACTTATAGCCCGTGCCTTCATCAGTGAGGTTTCTAAAAAATAAAACGCGCATCGTCCATAAAACTGCATACATTCCTATATAATAAGCAATCCCGCTTAAGGTATTTTCAAATTTCGGCGGCCACTGCTTTTGGCCATAAAGGCGCGAGCCATAAACAAAATCCACTTCACCTTTTACAATCGGCGCAATTAACGATGAAATATCTTCAGGGGAATATTCTCCGTCTGCGTCTTGAGTAACAAAAATTTCTCCCCTTGCGATATCTATCGCTTTGCGCAGGGCAAATCCTTTCCCGCGGTTTACCGGATTTTCCACAACAATGAAGCCTTCGCCCGCGCGCGCCATTTTCCTTAACTGGCTAAGGATTATCGGTTCGGCATTGCCCACGCCGTCAACCACAACAATTATTTCCTTTGGAATTTCGAGCGCCTGCACTCTCTCAATAACTTCCAATATCGCCGGCCGCTGGCAACGCGACGGGATAGCAACGGTAATAAGCGGCCTAACCGGGCTTGAGGCTGTCTCTGTGAACCGTGAACCGTGAACTGTTAACCAATTTGCCACCACCGCGCCTAAAGACACTGGCGACGAACCAATTCTTCCGCCATCATCTTCCCAAATCATCAACGCTAATTCCTCAAACCTATCTTCTTTTATAACCTCCATAGGCTCCCTAATTTCCCTAACATCTCTTGTATCCCTAACATCTTCTCTATTTAACTTTGGCCCAGCGATAACAAATGCTGATATTTTAGATACTTGCCCTAAGAGACGCCTCCTGCTCTTATGAGAGCTATAAACATTCGCAATTGATGTGTCGTCAAGAAAAGCCTGAAGTAAAAATCTCGGTAAAGCCAAATAAGGATCGGATTGCGCTAAGATTGCGGCATCTTCTAACAACGCAACCGCTGTAACCTCGCCAATTTGTTGAGAGCCATAATGGCTATCTACTACCTTGCCTGCTTCTAAAATTAAGTCTCTATCTCTATTTAATTCATGGATAATTTTTTCAACAACTATCCCTGGCTCCTGGGATAAAAATTGCCGCAAAGCATTCTCTGGCACCTGATGCTTCAATGCCCTGCTAATAATATTAGATTTTCTCTGGTCAAAAAGAATAGACAACAAACTTACACCACCCACATAAGAAAAACTACCTGCGGGACTGGAAGCCCTTATTTTCATAGCTTCTGCCTGCGCGGCTGCTGTAGGTTGATTATCCGTTGATTCAGGCAGAACTAATTCATCTTGGCCATTGGCTTTTACTCCGATTACCAATTTCCCTTCTGCATTTACCGCAAATTCCGGATCCTTGCCTTCTTTGGCAATCTCAATTGTCTTATTTGTGTAGAACGCCATGTGTTCAGCAGAGATGGCCGCGGGCACTAATTGCGGATGATCTATCATTGCTATATCAGAAGCCGTCCTATAGCCAGCGGCTAACCAGCGTCCTTTAGCAGCGCTCTTTTCTTTTGCCGGAACGTAAACTTTTTCTCCCAAATAATGGAATCCAAGCACTCCGGCAATCTGCGCATGCTGTATAAAAGCGGCTATCATCCCCTGATTAATTTCCTCAAAAGTACGCGCATGTTCTGGATATAGCCCATTAGTATATAAGCCCATAACAATAATAGTCCACAAAGTTACATAAAGTGTATCTAAAGTCACCCTGTTTGCCGAACGATGGTCTTTTTCCCAGACTCTAATCCATTCGCGTTTTGTAATCTTATGCCCTGCTAAACTGTGTATTGCCACAAAAAGCGCAGTGGTAAACTGTTGCTCGGACATTTTGCCTTCGGTAATGGCTTTCAAGTCGGTTTTTAATTCTTCCATCAGAGGAAGGATATCCGCCCTATCTCTAGCAGCCCGATTCAAGAGCGCGTATATTCCTCCTCTTAAGGCGGCGTAAGTATGGCCATCTACAATGGTGCTAACTAAAGCATCTTCTAATTCACTGCCTGCTAAAGCATACTGCCTTAATCCAGAAATAGACAAACGCAGCCTTTCTTGAGGCAAAACCTGTTCCACAAACTTGCCATAACCTTCATTTTGTTTTTTCGCGATGGATAAAGCTGTTGCTATCACCGCGTCAGGAGCTTGTCCGTCCCATTCCGGTAAAGCCAGCCTAATGCTCGGCCCATATTCCAACGACAACCAAGCCTGAAGGTCTATTAAATGGCCATAAAGAAGCTGGAATCTTGACGGGAATTTCTGCCCCTTGATTGTTGCCTGTTGCAGTAATTCTCTTCTTGTCTTGTCAGGCATACCCTCAATTCTTCTGCTTAACGCTTCAAACAAAGTTGCCGCTGCTTCCGCTCCTATTTCCTGGCCTACTGTTTCAAAAAAATCCGCGCCAACATACAATTTTAAATATTCAGGGGCTGAATCAGTTATATTGAATTCTCTCTTGGCAGGGCTAGACGATATCATCCCTGCCGCCACCGCGCCAACGCTATTATCCGTCATTGCGAGGAGCCTGCTATTTGCAATTTGGCGACGAAGCAATCTCTCTTTTACGCCAACAGGGCTTGACGCGAATCCAAAATCGCCTTGACATACAGATAAAAGTGTAGTATGTTTTGTTGTAGAAAGAGGTGAAGAGGAATGACGATAAAAAACTATATAAGCTGTATCCCCGGCATTTGCGGAGGCGATCCTGTTTTTAAAGGAACCCGTATACCCATTTATTTGGTCTTGGACCTTATCGAAGGCGGCGTCTCTATCCCTAAAATCCGTAAGCGTTATTATCCTCAACTGACTGAAAAATCCATTAAAGCCGCCATACATTATGCCAGCGAGATTATCAAAACCGCGGAGTTCGTTCCCTTCCATCCCGTAGAGGCCTAAATTGGATTTCCTTATTGACGAGAACATACCTATAGAACTAATCCCTTGGCTGAATAAAAAAGGCCATAAGGCATCCCGTTGTCCAAAAGGCATATCTGACGAACAAGTTGCCGCTTTTGCCAAAGAAAGGAAATCCATCCTTCTAACCCAAGACAGGCATTTTGCTAATACTTTAAAATTCCCTCCTAAAGACCTTTCAGGCATCATCAGAATAAAAATCCATCCTTCATATATCGAAGACATCATGTCTTCTTTAGAGAAACTATTTGAAACTTTTACGAAACAAGAAAGTTTCAAAGGCAGGCTTATTGTTCTGGAGAGAGGTGGATACTTCCGTATAAGAGAGTAAACCGCATCAATCTCAGCCGTCATTATAAAAAGTGAAAAAATATGAAAAATACAATTTGGATAAAGAAATTGGATAAAATTGTTAGTCGAATAAGGAGGCATTTCAAACAAAGTCACATTTCTGACAAGAAAATTTCTGAAGAAATATCGAAAGCGCGCAAAGAATTCTATGCGCGCAGGAAAAGCTTTGGTATTTTGGACAAAACTTTCCCAAAGGGAAGATATTACGAAAACAAAATACGCAAAGAATGGGAATCCTCTTTCAAAGCAAGACGCCTTGCTATACTGGCGGAGAAAGCCAACAGTTTTAAATTCCTGGACAGCCACCAAGAAAACATTTATACTCTTAACGATGGAAAAAAGATTGGAAAGAGGTGAATAAACATGGTCAAAATTGTGCAAGGTATTTACGAAGAAGGGATTATCCGCCCTATAAGGCGTTTGCCTTTGATGAATCATCAAAGGGTAGAACTGCGGCTTGAAATTCTTAAAGGTGTTGCCAAAACCACTAAGGCCATTATCCATATCCGCAATCCCCTCGCCAAACTCATAGCCGAATCCTCTCAATTTAGCGCTCTGGAAAACTAAATGTTGCCCAACCTGCCTTCCGGCAAAAGGATTTTCATCGATTCCAATATCTTCATTTATCATTTCCTGGGGACGATTGATTCTTGCACCGAATTGCTGACCCGCGCGGAAAACAAAGAGATAACCGGGTTCACGTCGGTCATTGTCATAGCTGAAGTGTGGCACCGGCTTATGATTGCCGAAGCAATCGAAACCTACAAATTGCCTCCTCATAAAGCGGTTTCCTACCTGAAAACCCATCATAAGAATACTCGCCAGCTTATCCACGCCAAAGAGGCAATTTCTTCCATCCCTAAAATGAATATATGCGTCTGGAGCCTGACCAAAAAAACTTTCTCTGTTGCTCAAACCATAAACCAAGATTACGGGCTTTTGACTAACGATTCTCTGAATCTGGCCATTATGCGCCAACACCGCATTCGAGACATCGCTACCAACGATTCCGACTTTGAGCGCGTCAAAAACATTAAAGTTTGGAAACCAACCTAACCTCGTCCCCACCACCGCGCCCACGCCATTACCCGTCATTGCGAGGAACCCGTTGTAGGGACTGTCCCCGCAGGGGACTGTCCCTGAATGTTGGCGACAAAGCAATCTCTTTTCTAAAATCTCAACCCCTGCTGGCGAACTAGATAAGCTTACTTTTTCTGTGAACCGTGAACTGTGAACTGTTAACCAATTTGCCACCACCGCGCCGACGGGGCTGGAAGTTTTAGGCTGAACATCCGCGGGGAAATCCGTACCAATAGCCTTTGCAGGCGACCACATCCAACGCCCATAATCATCCCTTACTTTTGCAAATTGATATTTCTGAATAACTATTGTAAACATTGCCCTTGCCTGCTCAATGCCGCCTTTTTCATAGTAAGCCGCGCCTAAGAAATAATATGCCGCTCCGACGTAATGGCGTACTTTGCTTTCTCTACTATCGCTGTATTTCCTAATTAATTCTTCCGCGTATTTTATAACCGCGTTATTGTTTGCTAATTCGGCATTATGTGTAATTGCCTTTAATAAATCCTCCGCGGATTTGCTAGCCGGCCTTATTTCTGCAGGTATATCATTAACCGAAAGCCTCCGCGCGTAATCTAAAAATCCCACTGCGGGTTTGCCTTCTATGCTATAGTCGCCCCTATCCTGCGTTTTCCATTTCTCCCGGCTGTATTCCAATACGAATCCACCAACGCAATTAGGTTCCTGCGTCATTGTAAACCAAGCACGGGCGGCAAATTCAAGTTGTCCCTGTTCGCCGACTAAATCAGAAGGAATACCAAACTCTGTGATAATCACGGGCTTGCCGGTTGTTCTGGCCGCTCTTAATAATCCCCTCATTCCCCACGGCGTCTGCGGTAACGCAACCATACCTACGCCATCGATATATTTCATCGAACGAATAAGCGCCGCTTCCCGCGGGTTAATCCCGCCGTTTCCAAGAAATACAGGATGCGGGCTAATTCCTTGAGATATTTCCTCTTCTTTTATTGTCATAGCCAACTCATCCATAAGCTGATAATATTGCTCTAATGTAAGGTGAATGAGCTTGCCTAATTTTCCATCCACATAATAATTATTCTCATTACCGATTAAATATATCCATGTCCACGGCTGACTTCCGTAATTTCTAACCATTCTAATCAAATCGCTCTTGATTTTTCCCGCATCATTAGGATGGCTATAAAGGCCGCAATAATTTCCTAAAAGCTGGCCAATGCCATATTTGTTAGCCGTCTGTGTAAATATATGCTTCACGCCATTTATGTCCCGCGGATTATTAGTAGCCAATTCATAAACACGGTTGGCCTGTATGCCCCTATTATGTAAAGCTTCAGCATGGCCTAATCCACCCGCGGAAGGCTCTAACAGTGCTCCATATAAACCAGCAGAGTTACCAATAAAATCATTAATATGCATTCCGTCAGGAACTGGTTGATCAATAATTCCCGGCAAAACTTTAACCCTGCGGCCATTAATTATCCATGCGTAACCCGTACCATCTTGAACTATCCTGACTCCCGGCTTATTGCTTCCACAGCCGAAAAGTGTTACGCCGGTCAATAAAGCGATAGTCCCACTGACAAATCGTCTAATCCTTCCATTATTTGCCACAGGGCTCGAAACTTCTCTCGCCTCTGCCGCCACCACCGCGCTGATGGGAGACGAGGCCGCGGTGACCCCTGAAGCGCCTGCTTTCACTTCTAATTTTTCTTTTATAATCCTAACAACAACTCTTCTTGTCAATCTGTTTCTCGGTAATAAGGATTCCCTATACCCGATAGACATAACCCACTTTTCGGTTAAAGGGGCTTCTCCCATCTCTTGCCTTGCCGCAGCAATACATTTATCTGCAATGGTTTCTGCTTCCTGACGTAACGCTTCATCTGGATAATAAAAACCTCCACCTGCTGCAGCTCTTGCCCGTATTTCTCTATCAATCCTATCAAAAATATCTTGAAGTTTCGCCTCATCTCTTCCGGTAAGCGTTTCAAAATATACCTTAACCCAAAAACCAACTGTCTCGGGCAAGTTTCCTAAAGTCATCTCAATTCCTTCTTCTGCAACTTGCGCAAAGAAATCACCTTCACTGCCATGCTCTAAGAAGGCATATTCGCTAAGTTTATTTACAAATGCGCTTGCTTCTAAATCCCATTCAGCTTCTCCCGCAGGGCTTGAGGCTATCTCTGTGAACCGTAAACTGTTAACTGTTAACCAATTTGCCACCAGCGGCGAAGATGAAACCGCCTCTAGCGCCGCCATAACCGCAGTAGCAACAGAATAACCATATTTTGCAATCTCGTTCAATTCTATAAACACAGAATCCCTGTCGTTCAATAAATCAAGCGCGTACTTATATGCGGCAATAGCTCCTTCTTCATTATTAAGATATATTGCCCTCCTGCCTTTACCGCGGTGGGCCCAATGAAAACGCAGGTCGCCAGAAAACATTTTCAGATATTCCTGCGCGATATCCACAGAGATTTTTTCCATTGCCCGCCAGACCGCGTCATATACCGGATGTACCAATAAATTTCCGTCAAAATCATACCCGTGTTGGTTAAAATAAATATGCGTATCTATCGCGGCTTGCGCGTAAAGCCTCACCATCTCTTCCATCCCGGCAAACAAATCAGTTTTCGTTACCGGTCGGCCGCTGACTTGCGCCTGACGCTCATTTTCTTCTATCAAAGTATTAATGGCCTCATCTATATCCAATTCCTGCATGGTACAAATTTGTAATTTACTTACAATCAGCTCTAACTCTGCCCTGCCGCAGGTCCTTAACGCTATGTTAAAGAGGCTTTGTTGGATCAATCTTTCCATCCGTATGCCCAACTCCAGAGCTTCTTGAACAAGCCTTTCATATTCATCCTCTGCCCCGGACACATCCATAATCTCTGCTATTCTCGGGTGACGGCTTACGATTGCATATGTTACGGATCTGATCAATTCTGGAGTTACTGTCTGCCCCCACACAGGAACAACCCTACCGCTCCAAACAGCCGATAAATGTTTTTTTACAAGATAATCTTCGGCTTTGATCTTATGGGTTTGCCCATAAACTTCTTGATCATCAGCCGGCACAATTAATACGACTTCGCCGCATGGAGTCTTGAATGTGACTAAGTCCGATGCGGGGCTTGATGCGCTTTCTGTTTTCACCGCCGCCACCCCGTCGAGTTTCTGCTCTGCCATCGGCGAGCTGGACCGCGCCACTGGCGTGCATGGGACTAACGGAGTTAAAATTGTCTTGACAAATTTAGTATACCAATTTAATATAATTTCCATGAAAAGAGAATCCGGAAAACCTAAAGACGCATTCACCACAACCGAAGTCGGCACATTAATTAAGGATTTACGGAGCCAATTCAAAGTATTCGGTGATGAGATCAAGTCTACCAACCACAAGATGGAAGGAATTGAAACTACAACTGCCAGAACATGGGAAAAAGTAACCGAAATAGATTTGCGGCTCATCAGGGTGGAAAGAAACGTCACAGAAATCAAGGATATAATTAAAGCCCACAACCAACGTCTCTCCCATCTTGAAACGCTCAAATAACTTTCTTGTCCAGCTTCAGCAACACGCATATTAGTTTTCTCTGTAGTAACTACCTGATAAATCGGCGATGAACTTCGATCGTCAGGAAGGAACCTTTTGACATTAGAAGCAAGCAGGGCCATTTTTTCAGAATCCCGCGCGTCTTCCTGCGATTTCACCGGACAGAAGTGGGCATCTCTGTTAACGACCAGGAATACCGCATGGGCAACCGTAGTCAAATCGCCGTATATCCTCTCTAACTGAATCCCTTCCATTCCGGAGCCGCCGTCTTTTTTAGTGTCCATATATACCGGCATCATTAGGGTAACAGCTTCTACCCGTTCTATGACACTGTCAAAACCTGAAGTCTCTTGATAATGGGGCTGTAAATTAAACAGGCGCATCAACCCTTCCACTGACAAGATAAAACTGGCGGTATTAAAATACGGGAACCTGGCGATAAACTCTTTTATCCTGCTTGCGGCGCTTGTATCTTCTATGCTTTCCTTAGCTAATAGTGCTATGTCTCGCGGTGTTAACTCCGCGTCTTTCTTGGTTAGGGCGTCTATCAACGCCTTAACTTCAGGCGTCAAGGCACAGCCTTCCACTAATTGAACTACCCTGCCTTTTGTTTTATCAGCGTAATCCACCGCGCATAACAGCCCGCCTTTTTCTCCCCTGTTTTCCCCTAACAGCCACATACTCACCGGATGCACATGGCCGTCAGCCTTGGCTTTGTCTATCTCCTCTAAAAACGCCCCTTTTAATTCATCTGTAAGAATTGCCGCGGGATTATTCATATTAGAATGAAATATCAATTCCACCCCTGCCTTTTGTAATTCTCCCAGCACCCCTGATATTGCCAGCATCCGGATAAAATCCCAGTGGCCGGTAGGATTTAAAATATATTTGCCATCGCTTAACTCTAACGATGCGCCTTCTCTGGCCATCCTCGCCATTACCGGCTGGATAAATAAATATCCCTCTAAACATTCGTCCAACTCAAATACATATCTTCCGCTTTCCCACATATTGCTTACGATATCATCATCGCTTGTGCCTAACGCCTCGGCTATCTCTTCTACCCTCATCGGAGAGCCCATTGCCACCATCGGATAAACAATATTTTCTCCCCCTGCATTTTCCACGTAAACCCGGCGGGCAAACCGCGCCATTTCTTTCTTTATTTCCGCAAACAAATACCCTCCTATTACGTCCAGCCATTCCGGGAAGTGCCAGCCGGCGTGCATTGAGCCGCCAGAGCGCGTTGACAGCCCGCCCATTGACACCGCTATAGCGCATAATGCCTTACTGCCCCTCTGCCTATACATAGCCATCAATTCACTATTGTCTTCGTCAAAAATCACCACTGCTTTTTCAATATCGTTCCTAGCCTCAAGATACATGCGGATGCGCCCTTTTACGGGATTATTTTCTTTGGCTGTTAACCCGCCGGCTATTTTCCTGCTATAGTCAAGCTGTGTCTCTTGTGATAACATTGTGTATTCGCTCCAGGATAACTCCTCCATTTGCCTCTTAAGCTCTGTCAGATCTTGCCGATCCTCTTCCGGAACTGTAAGGTTAGCCCTAAACCGTATTAAGAGCCTTAACCAACATTCTGAATATATAAAATTCGCCCTTGATGTTGATAAGGCATCTATAATGGCTTCTATCCGTTTAAGCTGGCTATCCCGCTGATGCTCTACTCCGGGCCGCTCATATAACAGCCGATCTAGCGTCCTGTCAATTATCGCCATCTCGGAATCTTTGGGATGAAGATGATGGTCTATTTCATGGCCAAGCACAAAACCTACAAACTCTTCATTAATTGATTTGGCATGAATGTTTAATATCCAGCGGTTAAGTTTGATGTGGCCTTGTTTGCTCCAACGGGCTAATTGCTTGAAACGGTAAGATAAGATAAGGGGGATTTCTAATGGAATCCCATTCTGTGGAATACTGCGCGGGAAATATTTCATTACGTCTTTTATCGCCTGCTGGAAACGCTCGCTATCGTCAGCAAAAAGCCATTCACTGCCGAGGGCATATTCAAGGTGCGCGGATATATTGCCGGAGCTATCCTTAGAGATTTTTGCGGTAACAACAATACCCCGCAAACCTGTGTAGTCTACGTCAGAAATACGGCGGCAATATTTTCGTATCCCATCCAAATCTACCAGCGCTAAAAATCCTCTCTGCCCCCAAAGGTTGTTTGTCGCGGCGCTTAAAACAGGCGATGATACTCTCGCCGGCGGGCCTTGCGCCATATTGAGCTTCCACAGGCCTTCTAATACCGGGCTGGAAACAAAACTTCCTACGAGTATTCCGCTGTTTTCTTTTATCAATGCGGCAAAACCTTTTTCTTCTAATCTTGCCTTAAGCGCATCCGGGCTTAAATACCTTGCCAGCCAGAAAAGTTCGATAGTGGCTGCCTCTGGCAAGGCCGCATCCGGATATGCCGCGCGGATGCGCTTTTCCCAATAGCCTGAAATCAATGCCTGCGCGGATGCCGAAGTTTCGTAATCAGCCTCGGCGGACGGCTTCTTGATGGAGGCGAAAACCTCGTCGCTGTCGCGCAAAACCAAAGCCCCATCGCGCTCTTTGTTGCCGCTTGAGCTTTCAAACTTATAACATAACAAACTGATTTCTTGGCCGGCGATATGGACATTGACGTCTTTATTGGCGACGGTAAAAAAGGTTTCTTTTGACCCGAGTAAAGTATGAATGCTGACCAACCTCAAAGAGGGGTCTCCAATATGACAGGCCTTATCAATATCTTTGCGCGTGCCGTAATCAATGCTTGTCTGTTCCCATCTATCGCCCGAATAAACCTCAATCACATTGCCTAAACGTTCGGTCCTGTCCTTCGGTATAAGCACTAAACTTATATGCGCTTTACCCGGCTGATGAACGCCCGCGCTTAAAACATGCTCGCCGACAAAATAAGGATCGCCGATAGCGTCGACATTAAGCAAATTATCAATATTGGCATAATGCGCGTATTGAACGCCAAAATTATTTGCCCAATCCCGCACATCCGGGCGCTGGAGGATATAATCAAAGGCATCGGCATGGCCAGAGCCGCCAAAATAAATCTGGTATTCGTTTTTCATTATCACCATTCCATCACGCGCCGGATAAGGCATCACCTGCTCAAGCATCCTCAAGTATGCGGCATAATCCTGGCGCTTCTTTTCTTCTTTTGCCGGGTCTGCGTCAATAAGGTCTTTCTCGGTAAGCTCGCGGAAGAATACCGGCAAGACTTGCTGGTCAACAAATAAAATCTTATCCTCATGCCCAAAATAATTATTAGCCAAGAAATATTCTCTGGTTTCCTGCGCGGTGTCATCGCTGACGCCGAAGATTAAAGGAATCATATCATCATGGCCATAGGCTATGCCGCAGGCCTCGGCTATCTCTACATAATTGCGGTATAAAGTCTTTTGGCTCAAGTTAAAAGTAAGCATGCCTTTGGGGTGATGAAATTTCAAGCCCGAACCAGTGCCGCCGGCCATAACTAATAAGGCGTACAGATAAACATCAGGCGACGGGCCTCTTAAAACTTCTTCTCCGGCAAGGCGCGCCTCCTCGCGAAGATCAGCTATTGCCTGCGCCGGGCGGAATTCTTCCGGTATGGATACCGGGGATTCGTTATTTACTACCAGCCGGTTATATAAACCGGCGACTTTCTCCCACTCCGCTCTTTCAATATCTGCCAAAAGGATTTCTCTTTGCCAATCCTCTAACTTCGGCCAGAAACGCAAAACATGCTCCTGGTTATACCTGCGCAATAATTCTCTCGCCGTCTGATACCGCGATATTTCGTCATTGCGAGGAGCCTTCTCTTGCATTGGCGACGAAGCAATCCCGCCTTTTATCCCCACCACCGCGCCCAACACCCCTCTGTAGGGGCGCGATTCATCGCGCCCGCTAACATTATCCGTCATTGCGAGGAGCCCTCTATTTGCAACTCGGCGACGAAGCAATCTCTCTTTTCCCCCCACCGGCGAACTGCTGTAAACCGATTCAACCAATTCCTTAATACACTCTTCTGTGCCGGATAATTTATCGGCTAAAGTTTCCTGGTTTTGCCCGGCGCCCTCGGCTATTTTCCTTAACGCTAAAACATCCGCAGAAAGACGCGTTAACTCCCCTGCCGCTTTCCAATATTCCGCAGGAATAGAGTTTAATCCCCCGACAAAGTCTTCCGGCATATCCGCGCCAAACTGCGGCAATAAATCTCCCTTAGCGGAATAAATAATTATTTTCCACATTTCCTGAACAAGCGTATCAATATCTTCCTGTTGGCTATCCTCTTCTATTGTCCAGCTAGCGGCCTTACGGTATAACCCTGAACGCAATTCCTGACGGAAAACCATATTAAATGTGGCATCCGTCCTGAATTGCTGTAACGGAGTCTGAATAAAAATAATATCCCTAAGATAAAGGCCTTGTTCCTGCCTTAACCTTTCTAATTCCTCCTTGGCGTAAATAAAATTACCCGGGGTATTCGTTGATTTATCTTCTCTTAAGATGCGCGCCCCATCAACACCGCATCTTTGCGTTAAATATTGTGTAATCAATTCTGCTTCGCTAACGGCCACTCTCTCCCTTAATCTCTTTTCCTTATCCAGCGCCTTTAATTCCGGAAGGATTGTATCAATATTCTGCGCATTTACTGTTTCATTTGCTGAAATAACCGCCGGGAAATTGTATTTTCTGACTAAACTTTCAATCAAAGGAACAGTGAGCCTGCCGTGGCCGCCAGTAACAAAAATATAGTTTACTATTCCCAGCTTTAACAACTTTGCGGCTTCTTCAAATGTTTCCGCTTTGTCATTACCACAGATTATCGCCACATCAGCCTTGCGCGGCAGGTCATCTCTACGGCTAAGTAAAGTCCTCAAGACCGTCGCCACCAGCGCGCCGAGGTTATTGCCTCCCACCGGCGACGAAGATGATTCCGCTAATCCATTACGAACACAATATTCTGCGTAAGCCCTTACGAATTGCCCTAATGTCTCCATTGGGCTAGCGTCAATTTGAGCCCTTATTATCCGGAGATCTTCTGAGCCATCCTGAAAATATCCCGCGGCTAACGCAAGGATCCTGCGCCTTTCTGCTTTAATCCTTTCCCACTGCGATAGGTATTCTTGTGTGTATAAATCAAGCATTAGCTTGCGTTGTTCCTTAGGAAGCGCAGTAATAAAAGATATTTCAATACTGCCCCTGCCTACATCAATAAGCATCGGTTGAATGCTTTCATTAAAAAGCCAATCTTCATCCAAAGCGTAAACTTTAACTTCATCCAATTCAGGAATGCTTAGCAGATAATTCGATGTATATTCTAATAACCTCTGTACAGCAGTGCGGTCTCCTTTCAGCACCAAATCAGCGCAGGCAGCATGGCGCGCCAAGGATCCCACAACCTTTCCCATTATGCCCTCATATTCCAGACGCAATAATACGCCTTCTTCGGAAACATCCAGAACCGTGCGAATATCCTCACCGGGGATCTCTTGCATAATATTCACGCCTGCCATATAAGGATGGTTGTCAAAAGGGCAAAACCTTACTTTAATAGTAGGCAGACCGGCTAAACCTAACAGGCGAGGATAAAACTCCTCGTAATATTTATAGCCTTCTCCTCTATCCTGCGCATATTTTTTACCCGCTCCTTTTAAATAAACAGAGCAATGCCTGGCAAAGCCTCCTATATAATACCTTACGGTAACCTTATAAGTTGCTCTCCCGATATCCACACCTCTGCCGGAGCTAAAGTCTTGAATATCAGCCAATTCAACACTCTTGCCTATGCTATCTTGATATAATCCGCCAAAAAATTCCGAAACCAGGCGCAGATATCCGCCTCGCAATAATTTGATGGCAAACAATTTCCGGCGCAAATCAACATCCATTTGATTTATGAAATCTTTTTGTATGGCGGAATATTGATGATATATCTTTTGCATATGCGCCCTATCTTGCCCCTCAAAACGCCGATAATCTTCTCCTTTGCTTCTCATGTTAATTACAATATCTCCCGGCTCAAGCACTGAAATCAAGAAATCCTCAAGCGTGTTTTTGAATAGATGCTGATTCCTGTTAAAGAATCCTGTTGAATATTCAATTAGCGCGCCTATTTCCGAATCCGAAAGCCCTGCTTCACTCAAAACCGTCGTCATCACCGCGCCGAGGTTTTCTTGCGCATCAACTGGACTGGAAGCTAAAACAGCTGTGGCCGCGCCGAAGACACCGGATACTCTTAGAACCGTCCCCACCGCCGCGCCCAACACCCCATTGTAGGGGCGCGATTCATCGCGCCCGTTACCGTTATCCGTCATTGCGAGGAGCCCTCTATTTGCAACTCGGCGACGAAGCAATCTCTCTTTTGCACCCGACAGCAACGAAGCAATCTCTCTTTCCCCACCAACCGGGCTGGAAGCGAAAGCAAATACTTGACGATTAGAAAAAAGTATAGTATGGTTATCATTAGGAAGGAGCGTCTGACCACGCAAAAAGATATCAAGAAATCTCTGGAAAGAATAGACAAAATAAGGCGGCTTATGTCTAAAGCCCATTCGCGCTTCCGCGGGATGAGCAAACAACAAATAATTGACGAAATCCGCAAAACCCGAGAAAAACTCTGGGAGGAAAAACTTGCTCTGCATTCTCGATAGCAATGAATATATCTTCTTGTCTTGACGAAACGCGAAAAATGTAGTAGGCTTTTCCATAGAAAGAGGCGCAAAACCATGAAAAAAGCTATTATTGAAGCCAAAAAACATTTGCAAAGAGCGAAGGAATTGTCTAAAAGCCTGCCTTCTCACTTCAAGGGGCTGTCCCATGAAGAAGCAATCAAAAAGATGCGGAAAGTAAGAGAAGAACTGTGGGAGGAGAAATTTGCGCTTCGTTCTTGACACAAATGAATTTGTCGCTGCGTTAGGTGTTACTGATAATCCCCCTTCGGAAGTTTTAGTAAATACTCTTCTTGAATCATACCCCACCAACACCATCCATATACCACGGACAGTAATAAATGAAGTCAGACGCAATGTACATACAAGAATCTTTGGAGAATTTATAAGGATTGTCCAACCAACAGCCCAGATAGATGAAGATATCCTTATCCCGTTTGAACTAGGAATGAAATACGAATCTCTTGGGTTAAAGCCTGCGGATGCATTTATTGCGGCATATGCGGAATGGGTTGGAGCCAATGTATTAGTAAGCGAAAACCGCCACTTTCTAACTCGCAGGCCGGACTTACCGTTTAAAGTCCTCACTGCTGAAACCTGCCTTAAAACTATATTCAAATAATTTCCAACCATCCCCACCACCGCGCCCAACACCCCATTGTAGGGGCGCGATTCATCGCGCCCGTTACCGTTACCCATCATTGCGAGGAGCCCTTGTAGGGACTGTCCCCGACTTTGTCTGGCAAATCTTTGGGGACTGTCCCTGCCTATCGGCGGCGAAGCAATCTCAATTCGTATCCCAACAGGGCTTGAGGCGAAAGCAAATACTTGACGATTAGAAGAAAATATAGTAAGCTTCTCTATAGGAAGAGGTGAAAATCTATGTATAAAAATACCCGCAAAGCAATGGAACATTTGAGAAAACTTAGAGAAATGGTCGCTAAACATCCTAGCCCTATATTTAAAATGTCTAAAGAAGAAGCCATTAAGAAACTCCGCGAGACGAGAGAGAAGCTCTGGGAGGAAAAACTTGCGCTTCGTCATTGATTCTAATGAATACATATTTGCTTTTGGTTCATCCCTCGAAACGCCAGCGCATAAACTCCTTGATGAATTTCTCAATAAACCAAGCCTCCATACCATACGCATTCCCGAAACAATCTTTGAAGAAGTAAGCCGTAATCTTCCCCTGGCATCCATACACGAATTCCATAAATTCATTAGGGAGTTAACCGTTGTGGATAAAGATTCACTGGTCCCTTTTGATATCGGCGCTAAATACGAGGCTATGAACCTAAAGATGGCCGACGCCTTTATTGCCGCGTACACTGAATGGGTTGGAGCCGATGCGCTGATTAGCGAAAACCGCCACTTTATAACTCGCAGGCCGGACTTACCGTTTAAAGTCCTCACTGCTGAAACCTGCCTTAAAACCATATTCAAATAATTTCCAATAGTCCCCACCACCGCGCCCAACACCCCATTGTAGGGGCGCGATTCATCGCGCCCGTTACCGCTATCCGTCCTGGCGATAAACCCTCTATCCGTCATTGCGAGGAGCCCTCTATTTGCAACTCGGCGACGAAGCAATCTCTC
>CAKKQA010000079.1 GCA_919901925.1 Omnitrophica bacterium GWA2_41_15
TTGCTTCGTCACGGATATGCCGACAAAGGTTCCTCGCAATGACAAAAATTAGTTATTTCGCGGCAAAACTGATTTCGCCCTCGGCGACTGGCTTATCCCCAACCCTTGCATGAGCTTTTACGATGCCTATATTTGCTAAAACCTTTATGGGTTCAACTGTTATTTCCAGCTGGTCTCCCGGAATAACCGGATGCAAAAACCTCACCTTTACCGAACCCAGATAATAAACCATATTTTTATTTTGCGCGTTTTTCGGCGCTGACGAGTGAAAAAGGATTATCGAGGCCTGTGCCATCGCCTCTATAATCAAAACTCCGGGCATTACCGGATTAGAGGGAAAATGGCCGGTAAAAAACTCCTCGTTTATGCTGACATTTTTGATCGCGGTTATTTTTTTTCCCGGTTCTAAATGCGTAACCCTGTCAAGCATGACAAAAGGAAAACGCTGAGGTAAGATTTTGTAAATTTCCTGGATATCAAGCATCTTATTGGTCCTTTCTCTTATTCCTTGTACTTTGTAATAACCATGCTGGTATTCGTGCCGGCAGGGCCGAAAGAATTTATCAAAACATTATTCACTTCTGTTTCAATTGCCCGCCCGACACAAAAATTTAAATCGCACATAGGGTCTTTTTGTTGATAGTTTATCATCGCAGGCACTGCCTGCCTACTGATCGCGCTTGAGGCGCTAATCGCCGCAAGCGCGCCGGAAGCGCTAAAACTTTCTCCGACAATAGATTTTATAGCACTAACATACACAACATTTGCTTTTGAAGCGAAAACATCTTTAATGCTTAAAGCCTCCAGCAAATCTCCGCCGACAGTAGAATTGGCGCCCGCGCTGATATAATCGATATCGCCTGCTTGAATGTTTGATTTTTCCAGAGCCTGGCGCATTGCCTTCTTCAACCCGCTGCCGGTTACTTTGTATTTACTTATCCTGTATGGCTCAAAGGCGTTTCCCGCGCCTAAAATTTCCGCGTAGATATTGGCGTTACGCTCTCGGGCTGAATCCAAATCTTCCAACACAAGCATTGCCGCGGCTTCTGCTAAAACAATGCCGTTTCTTCTTTTGTCAAAAGGGCAGGATAATTCAACCTTACCTTCTTCCAGCCCTGCCAAAAATCCGGTTTTATAAAATCCCAGAAAAGTTTCCAGGCATAATTCCTCGACGCCTCCGGCCAGCACTGCCTTTGCCCTGTTTAAGCGGATAAAATCCGCCGCGTAATTTATAGCGTCTAACCCCGAGGTAAGCCCTGTAGATATGGTGGCGTTAAAACCTTTAATTTTAAACCTGATCGATATTTGGCTGGCAGGAGAATTTATTACGGTGTTAGGAAAAAGCGCGGGATTAACAAAACGCACGCCTTCCTTAAGCGCCTCTCTATCAAACCCGCTGATACTGGCAATGCTTCCCAGTGCAGTGCCCAGAACAACCCCCACGCTGTTTGTATTATCCTCAGTGATTTTAAATCCGCTGTCATCAAGCGCTAACTTTGCGGCGGAATTAACCAGCTTGGTGGCCCGGTCAAGGGTACGCAGGCTTTTTGCTTCCAAAAAATCCAAAGGATTAAAATTGCTTATCTCGCCGGCGTTCTTAACTTTAAACGCGGAAACATCAAACAAGGTAACCGGCTTAATGCCCGAAACGCCTTTGAATGTGGCTTCGCTAAAGGCATCTTTGCCAATGCCATTGGGGCTTAATATCCCTAAACCGGTTATAACTACTCGTTTTCGCATTTTTAATCTAA
>CAKKQA010000080.1 GCA_919901925.1 Omnitrophica bacterium GWA2_41_15
TTTGTTTTTTCAAAAACCGGAGAACAGACAAAAGCAGGCAGGACAAATTTACCGTTTCGATTATAAAAGCAGAAGAGTTTGGGCCTTGCAGGAGAAAAGAAAGGAATAAACCATTTTTCACGCGGGGATAAGAGTTGACGCAGGATTTTGATTATTTCTCCGGGCGGCGCGCGAGCTAACCCGGCTTTCCAAGAATCTAAATGCCTAAATCCTTTTTCGCTAAGCGGAATGCTGTAATGTTCTACCATTTCTATCTTTAAAGCGGCGGCGGATAAAACCGCAGGGCTAAATTCGTTATTATTGACAAACATATATATTATCGCCGCGTTTACTGCCGCCGCCTGTTTGTTAAACTCCTGATTATCCCAAGCCTGCAAATCCCAGCCGAGGCGTAAGCCGCTGTAATCTTGTGCGCGGCACTGTTTAATCACACGATCCCTATATTCAGCTAATGTCAACGGGCTTGTAGGGACTGTCCCCCGAAGCCCTACCAGATTTTCCCCGCGCTGGGCGAAGGGGGACTGTCCCTGAAAGTCAACCGGTGACGAAGCAATATCTTCTTCTGCGGGCGCCATAAAACTTGTCCCGAGCGAAGCGAGGGATGGCGCCCCTACTGGCATGTCTGTAGGGGCTTGATTTATCAAGCCCGCTACGTTGACAGGTTGTCCCAAAACGCCCACCGACGAGAAGGCTAATTGATGACTAACGCTATTTCTTTCTTTATTGACAATACCGATTATAAATGGTAGACTTACAAAAGTTAGAAGGAGATTGTTATGATTACCGTAAATATTGAAGTCAATATCAAGCAAATTGAAGCAGCAATAAGCCGCCTGCGTCCGCAGGAAAGAATACGCCTGGTTGAAGATTTGGGAAAGAAGACTTGGCAAGAGCGCTTCAGAGCCCTTTTGAAAAGAATTGACCGCAAAGGTGTTCAATACCCCATTTCCGAACAAGAAATTAGCCAAGCCTGCCAAAAAGTAAGACACAGACATCATGCTTACCGCAGTAATTGATACTAATATAATTATCAACGGCCTGCTCAACGGCTCTTGCCGGCCAATAATAGAAGCAATAATTGAAAAAAGGTTTTTTCTAGTTATTTCTGAGCCTTTACTTATAGAAATTATTGAAGTATGCTCACGAAAAAAATTCTCCAACCGCATCAATAAAACAGACCAAAGGCATCTTCTCTCTATTATTAAAGAGGCGGCAAGAATAGTTAAACCTAAGATTAAAATCAGTGATTGCAGAGATATAGATGATAATGTTATTTTAGAATGCGCTGTAGCCGCAAAGAGCAAAATTATTGTTACCAACGACATTGATTTAACCGCGCTAAATCCATACCGCAATATCTCAATTATCGCTCCTAAAGCTTTTCTTAAATTACTATGCAAAGAGTGACCGCCTGCTGCGCATATCTTTAGTTTTTCTTCGCTTTCCGCCGGCGAGGAGGAGGCGTTATCAGGCGTCATTGCGAGCCCCGTCAGAAACTCCGTTTCTAACGGGGCGAGGAGCCCTCGATTTTCAGTAGGCGAATATTTCTCAATTCTGTAACTTGCCGCTTTCACTCCAAGAGGATGACCCATAGAGAAAGCTTCTTCCTTGCTAATTATTCTAATATTATTTCTA
The DNA here is from genome assembly GCA_919901925.1 of Omnitrophica bacterium GWA2_41_15. Lineage (GTDB taxonomy): Bacteria > Omnitrophota > Gorgyraeia > Gygaellales > UBA12090 > CAKKQA01. The sequence continues at coordinate 1,636 of CAKKQA010000080.1, forward strand.
AACAAATAGTCCTCAACCATCGCAAGATACAACTGGCTATCAAATATAGTACTTACTACCAAGGACGCCTCATTTTTGAGTGACCTAACTACTTTATCAATTATGCGCAAGGCGCTGTCTAATTCGTATTGATCATCCAGTAAATTAAATAAAAACGCGTAATCATAAATACCGGGTGAAACCAAATCTTTATTTTTCAAAATATCCGCGCAAACATGATGCATACGTTCTTCTACTAGAGCATAAAGCTTGGGGTACCGCCTGGCGGATAATTGCCGTGTTGCTTCTAACGCATAGGGATGCGCTTCTACTTCCCAAACGCTTGCCCCTAACTCTGCCGCGCAAAGGCCCGGCTGAATAAACCCGCCCCAGCCGGTTCCTACGCTTAAAACCCGCTCATTTTCTTTTATCCCTAATCTCCGAATAAATTCAGCGCAGGCTCTTAATTCCGCTTCGTAAAACCAAGAAAAATTATTTCTTCTATATCGGCCGGCAATATCGCAAAATTTAAAATAGACGAATATTTTGGGGTCCGGGCGCCCTTTCTTGCCTTCATGAACTTCTTCCCACATACACAGCTTAAATCCTGCATCGTGCAAAGCCGTACTTGTCCTTGTAGCCATCCTATCATCAAACCATTCCCATGCAGTTTTTTCTGGTAATGCGCTAGCTACAGTCCTAACTAATCTATATAGAAGGTCGTTACCGCGATATTTTCCATTTATAGCTAAAATGCGCTGTTCAACCGCGCGATTTTTTTCATCCACTGCCAAAGCTAACCAAGCCGCGTCTGTTTGGCCATGTTTCGCCACAACTAAAACTCCGGGCCAGCCGTAATCATCTTGCCTTACATCTATTTGAAACTCGTTGTCATCGTTATTAATAACCTGCCCGCTCTGAAGAGCAAATATTCGCTCTGTCAAAACTCCTCTTACCACTGCTCCGAGAGGCGAGGAAGCAGGAAACCCTCCTGTTTCTGTTAGGCCCCAACGTTTAAAAACTTCACTGTTTCCGGAACATCCATCTTGATGGCCTCCGGGACAGGCGATTTTACAAGTATAACAGCCTATAGGATTCGCGGTTAAAGGCTCAAAGCCATCTAACAATTCATATCTCTTAACGACATTTCCTTCAGCAGGCGCCACTCCCAAAATAATTGACCCGTCCGGCAAAGCGTAAAGCCTGTCTTTATCTTCTTTGATAAACCTCTGGGAAGGATAAACATAAACCCAATCTTTAGGAAATTTAAAACTAACCCCTCTGTTCCGCAGTTGGCAAAACCTTCCTTCAGGAGAAATATATTGCCAGACATCAGGCATTTTTCCAACTGAAGATTTTATAGCACTAACTATACGCCTGATATTCATAACTTTAATTTCCCGGGCGCGGGTAAAATCGTAACAATATAATTTAATCTCATATCCCTTTTGTAAGCATATTTCGACTACATTACGCATAGCCTGAATATACCTCTGTTCCCCCAGCCGGCGCATCCAGGCGCTGGGAGCAATGCTTATGACGATAAATATAGAAAGGCTGATTTCCCTTAAAGCCGCTTCCCCCACAGAACCGATATCTGCCCCTGATGTATAAACTGAAGACGGGCCAAAAAGCTCAACTACTTTGGCGCCATTATAATCAAACACAAAATCATAATAATCCCGGATAAAATCGTTTTTAAATATATCTAACACAAACTCTCTTTGTTTCAGTTCCTTAAGCCATGGCCAACCCATAGAGCTGACTAAAATTGTGCTGGATTCAGAACAATGGTCGCATTGGGTGGAACAACCAAAGGTAGGCAGTGCGGCTTTCGCGTTTTCATGATACCGACGGAATAATTTTGACCTTGCAGGAGAAAAGAAAGGAATAAACCATTTTTCACGCGGGGATAAAAGTTGGCGCAGGATTTTGATTATTTCTCCGGGCGGCGCGCGGGCTAATTCGGATTTCCAAGAATCTAAATGCCTAAATCCTTCTTCGCTAAGCGGAATGCTGTAATGCTCTATCATCTCTATCTTTAAAGCCGCGGCGGCGGATAAAACCGCGGGGCTAAATTCGTTATTATTGACAAACATATACTTTATCGCCGCGTTTACTGCCGCGGCCTGCTTGTTAAATTCCTGATTATCCCAAACCTGCAAATCCCAGTCAATTCGTAAGCCGCTGGAATCTTGGACGCGGCACTGTTCAATTAAGCGGTCCCTGTATTCGTTTAATGTCAACGGATTCGTAGGGACTGTCCCCCGAAGCCCTACTAGTTTTTCTTCGAGCTGGGCGAAGGGGGACTGTCCCTGAAAGTCAACCGGCGAGGATGCGGCGGCCTGCGACGCAACAATAGCATTCGTCATTGCGAGGAGCCCTTGTAGGGACTGTCCCCGCAGGGGACTGTCCCTGATAATCGGCGACGAAGCAATCTCGATTTTAAAAGCGGGATTGCTTCGCTCCCGCCACGCTTCGCTCGCGGTCGCTCGCAATGACGATACCGGCGAGGAGACGGGCGCGCCGCGCAAGAATTCCGCCGCCAGTTCATCCTGTGCTGTGCCAGACAAAGAAGATTCCTCATGCTTTGCCAGAAGTACATCCGCATCTTCGTCGCGGCCGGCACTGCGATAAAAACGCGCAAGCATCATAATGATTTCAGATTCTCCGGGAAATTTCCTTAACCCAGCCTCCAAAAGAACAATTGCCCTTTTGTATTTATCATGCCTGTACAAACTAAAGGCTACTCGCGAAAGTTCTTCCGGGGTAGATGGAATATTGGGTTCTGCAATAACCGCGGCCGGGGCCGGGAGGCTTTGGTTTGATGGCGCCAGTAGAAATTCAACTAACGGTTCCGCGGGCGCGTAACTGCCCGCAATCACATAAGTAGGATTAAGCCTAAGAATAATATCATCAAATAACTTCATATTGTCTAATGAACGCAAAACAATCGTCGTGCATCCTAATTGCGCCCCGGCCTCTATCTCCACCCTGCCGTCGCCGACAACTAAAACTTCGGCGTTATCACGGATCAAACCTTCTGCCCGCTTTTTCGCAATCAGCGCCTCAATAATCGGAAGTTTATCTTTCAGCAAATTCCTATCAACCCCCAGCTCAAACCCTGTAAGCCCGGAAATCGCGTCACCCAGATTCAATTTGGCTACTTCCTGCTGAACGCTTTCCGTATCCGAGCCGGTAACAATGTAACATTCCACGCCCCGCTGTCTTAACAGGCGCAAAAATTCCACGCCTCCGGCAACTAAAAAATCTTCCGCGCTTGATTCTCCCCGCTCTATTTTATCGAGGCGCGCATTTCTTACTTTCTGAACCAACAAATCCCTATAGTAAGCGGTGAAACAAGTTACCGCGTCATTAACATCAATGTGTTTTCCGCACGGATAGTGCCTGTTCCTCTCTCTGCCATATCGATATCCCCAGCTAAAAATTAATCCTTTACCTCTGCGCTTGGCTTCATCACAAGCCGCGGTAAACTGTTTCGGTGTAGGAAGGCCTTTACTTTTTTCAATCATATTGTATGCCCATTCCAAGTCTTGCCTTCTAAGCCGCCTTGTCCCTATCAGCCGCTCTACCGCCGGATTGCGGCGATAATTATCGATGCGCTCTCCGGCGAGCATTGAACGCACGATATCGTCCAGCTCCTTTTCCTCAAGTACTACGCCACTAATAATTGCCGCGGCCAACGCTGACATAAGCGCTTCCCAATTCTCCCGGATTTTCGATATGGTCCCGTCCCAATCAAAGATAGCTAACTTTATCGCCGGCCTTGCGTGCGGCCTGTTTATCTCCTGAAGCTGAACCGGCAAATCCAGCCCCTGGAGCTGATTTGTGGTTGCCTCAGCCGGTGAGCTTGCCGGATTCAGGCGCACAAAGAAAGACGCTCCTACATTCCTTCCTGAAGTTACCTTGATTTCACCTTCGTGTTCCTTAATTACCCACCATGCTTCGCATAAGCCGAAACCATTGCCATTAGCCCTTTTGCTGAAACGATAATCGAAAACCCTGGGCCGGCCGGGATAAATGCCCTGCGCCAAATATTCTTCGGCGATGCCCGGGCCGTCGTCGGATATATCTACCATTAGCGGACAGCCTCCATTGCCGCTATGGATTAACAAAGCCACCCCAAACACAACAAATCCCTGCGCATCCCTTGACGTACTTGCAAACACCATTGCGTTATCTATAATATTCTTGAACGCCACTGAAAGCCTTAACGGATTACTGATACACTCTGCCTCGTTCAACCCTATCCTCTTAAACCTATCAAGGATATGGGCCTTAAGCAGCGCGTCTTTAATCTTAAGCCTCATTCTCTTAGAAGGTTTTCCCCTGCCAAACCCTATCCTATCCTCTATAATCAATCGAGCATCTTCATATTGCGTCTTGGCGGACTCCGGCATCGTTTGCCCTAAACCGTTTAAAACATTACGGTGAATAACCTCCAGTTTGCGCAACCACGCGTTAGGATTGCCTTCCTCATTAGTTACATCCTGCCTTAACCTCCTTATATCTTCGATCATCCGTTCAGCCCTAACAACTTCTTTAGCCAAAAGGTCGCCTCTTTTGCGGTCGCCTGTTTTAGAGACATGCATTAACTCTTCAAAACAACTAGCATGCGCGCTTGCTACCCTGCCCTCAAAATCAAACTCCGCCCCTCCGTGCCATATTGTCCTTACCGCCAGCATTGCCCTTTCCCATTTTTCAATTGTTTCGCAATAGCTATTCAGGACTTTTTCTCCGGAATGCTGTGCCATTAGGCAACATGCCTGTCCGGAGGTAATACTAAAGCCTGAATCGTTAATCTTTACCTCTACTTGCGCCTGTAAAGCTCCGCCGGAAGATACCGCGATTTCAGCCAACAGCCTGCCCATAATTTCCGGCTTATGGCCTGCCTGCAAGATCATTACTGCTAATGAATATAAACCCTCCAAAGACTCCACTTTCTTTATTTCCTCGAGCAATAAATTCTTGTCGATAAACGTGCGCGTAATGTTTATCGGGCTGGATGCAGGCGAAGAGGCAGCCTCGCTACCACAAATCAGCTCCAGGGGCTGATTTGCGGTGCCTTGCGCCGGGGCTGAAACAGGGCTGCTGTTTCTGTGAGCCAATGCTTCTTTCGCTTCCCTTTTTATTTCCTGCTGGCTATCCAGCGCAGCCGCCCGCAAGGCTGCTTTAGCTTGTTCACTCTGTGATTTTTCCAATCTGCTTATCGCATGCTCTCTGGCGGAAAAGTTCGAATCAGGATCAATTAGTATCCGGCAATATTGCGGCTCTAATTCTTCCTGTGTCGCTCCCAAAATCTTCAGCGCGCCCTCTGCCGCCCTGCGCACGCACACCGCTGAATGATCCAGCAAATCAGCTATTCGCTTTTTATCGGCACCCATAGATTCCACCTTGCCGCGGGCAATATTACGGCCATAATACTTACCCAGAGAACGAAGCACTGCCACCAAGACGTGCTCGTCTTCTTCTTTTAAAAGCGCGGCAGATAAAGCCTGACGCGCGATAGCTTCATCCGAATCGCGCAAATGCTCTGCCGCTTCTTGACGGGCAGGATTATATTGCGGTTCTTTTAAATTTAAAATCTCTGTATACCTGGCAGTCAATTCACTTTTTGAGATCTCCAGGCCCCGCAAACCTTTTAACGCCTCTTCCCTGACATTTAAATCGCCATCAACCAACGCATTCAATAAATACACCTTTGCCAGCGGATTTTTAAAACTGTTTATAACCTCTATGGTGAACCTGCGAATAGAAGTATCCGAATCTTGCAGGCATCCTGCCATGTGCTTAATCGCCCCCGGGCCCATTCCCCCTAAGCTTATTTGTACCGCGTTTCTGATATTCTCATTTTTCGGATGAAGTCTTAATTTCCACACCTGCCAGTAAACCGCAGCCGCCACAAAAACGCCGGAATTAATAGGCGAGGAAGCAATTTCTTCTTCTTCGGGCGCGATAAATCGCGCCCCTACAGCGCCAGCAACATAAGAGGCGGCGTTTCTGATTGAGGAAAATCGGGCGCTGTCCCCATTTTTTCCATTTTTTCGCAAAATTACCGGCGAGCTGACTAGCAATGTTGATTGACCATGTCCATCCGGAATAAATACTCTTGCAACCTGTCCAACTTGCCGCCATTTCTCTTCAATATAACGTTGGTAAGTTTCCTTATCTGAATTAATGATATTTTGCGGGACATTTACTCTAAGCCTCCTCGTCACGACTGATAATCCGGAATCAATAATCTCCACATCGTCTAGTGCCACCAAGGCGTTAACAAAATCATTGTATCTTGGATGCTCTGTATCGACTCCTAAAAAGACATATCCACAATTACCCCGCTCATCTAATTTTTCTCTCCATTTATCTGGTAAATACAAACTAAGCGGTAAATGATCAAGTGGAGCGCCAGAACAAGAAAAGTGGTTAGAATACAGAAATGGAACCGAGTTCAATAGCCCTAATGCTCCACCCATACCTTTTTCAGCATGAACGTTACCCCATCCAGATGCCACGCCTCGCTGCCTTATCCTATAAAACTCTTTTTCTTCTGCAAACGAAGTAAACGGCCGCAATGGTTCAAATTCTTTTAGCGTTACAGTCCATCTCGCGCTATTTGATAAACCAATCACCTCTTGTCCGGCGGACATGATTAATAAAATATATCCTTTATATAATACCGGCTCTTTATAAGTTCCCGGTAAATATTCAGGCTTATATAAAAATTCTTGGTGTACGAAAAGCGTCTTACCAGACAGAAAATTATTTAAATATTCTAAAATAACATCCACAGGACTACCAGGTTCTATTGTGTAGTTTGCAATGCTATCTAATTCGAACCTCCCTGTATTAAATGTGACTAAATGCTCCCCTCTGGACCCTCGCGCCATTATCAAATAACTTAAATTTGTAGATTTAGCAACACCTTTTATAGTGTGTTCAATATAATTAGCGGCCATAACCGCATCCGCCGGCGAGGAGGAGGCGGCGGGCGGGATTACTTCGCCGACTAAGTGTGTAGGGAACGGTTTTAAACCGTTCCCTACAGCTCGCAATGACGATGCCGGCGACGAAACGAAGGGGCCAGGGGCGGGAAGCGCTGCTACTGCCAAAAGCCCAACCACCACCGCGCCAACTTCTTCTTTTACTGGTGACTGGTGACTGGTGACTGGTGACTTTCTTTCCTGCGCCGGTGAAGAGGCGCAAGACGCAATTTCCCTAATTCTGCTTACAGACTCTTCAGACAATAATCCCTCTCTTATCTTTCCACACTTAATACAAAACATTCTGCTTCCTTCGATAGAATCAATTATTTCCGCTATAACTTGCGCATTAACCCCGGACCAAAGCATAGAACCAACAGGAAAATAAATGTCTATTTTAAACCACAGATCAAACCTTTGATGCTTTCTTCGTTCCACATTAATAATCCCTGCTAATTTGCCCCTTATTTGTGATTTATACTCTTCCTTAATAACCCCTTCCCTAAACACCTCCGGAAGCCACAATATGTAAATAAACCCTCCTGGATTTCTTATATTCTCTACATAGAAAAATCCGAAATGTCCCACTGCCCCCATGAATGAATCGCGGGAAAAAGATTCTACTTCAGGCAAAACAGGCTCTGCGAAAGGCAGCATAGCCTGAACGGGTAAGTTAGAAAACCTCTGTGGCTTGCTAAATCCTGCCCGCCGTATTTGTCTAACTAATTCCATTATAATGCTAACCAAGATAATAAATACGCTTCCTGCCGCAATAAAAACGCAGAACTCCAGCGGATTTTGCGTTAATATAGACGACGACGCCAACCCCTGGGCGAGATGGGACTTGTCCGCCCTATACCGCCGGAGTTTTTCGCGGGACTCTTCCGCCGGCGAGGAAACGGCGTTTCTGATTGAGGAAAATTGGGCGCTGTCCCCATTTTTTCCGGCAGGGCTGGAGGCAATAGATAGGTATGGCCCGAGGCTTTTGGGATTAATCCAGCTCACAGGAAAGGCCAGCGGAGGGCACGGGCTTAAGCGTTCCGAAACCTTGACGAATTCAATTACATCGCCAGCGTCTTTGCCTTCTAACCCTACCGTGCGCATCATCTTTACCAACGCGGAATTAGTCCAATTATATTCTTTCCCGAAACTATAAATTCTTTGCCCAAATACATGCGGCCCTTCCCAGAGCAATTTTGTGCCGATAGGCATCAGGCTTGAGATAAATTCCCTAAACGCCGCGAATACTTCGCCGTTTTTAAAATTCATCCCGGAGAAAACCTGTTCACGCAGTAACTTTTCTTGATTAGCCTCTCCCCTTCTTAGCGCCCAGTCCTGTAGCAAAATAATTTCACAAGTGATATTCGGAAAGCCCTCGCGCGTATAATCTATAAGCGCTATTAAAGCTAAAGGCAGGCCCGCGTTTAACAAGCCGTAATGGCGCAGTAAAAATAATATATGCCCGTAATTAGGGATAGCCATACCTGCGATTTTTATTGTGTCGTAATCTATATATAAATCCCTGATTATCCCGGCTAAGATATGCCCGGGGAAAGGGGCATCTGAACAAGACACAGTAATTTCAATGTCCCTCACTTTATGATTTCCTGACTGCGCCGGGTGAATCTTCAATTCATATACCCAGTTGTTAAACCTGCTGAAAAATCCCAAGCTTTTATAAGAGTCAAAATATTCTATCCTCAAGCGATCGGCAGTGCCCAAGTCAACTGGTGATGAAGCTGGCTGGCCGCATAATTCCCAGACATCATCGCAAATAATATCGTGCGGATTCATACCATCTTCAATTAACAAAAGAATCGCCTGTGCCTGCTCTTTGTCGCTACTGTCTAATTCAGGATTATTAACAAATGCCCGAGCCACCAATTCTGCTTTACCTTTATGCAGGCCAAGCATATCAGCTATGCGAGGGTACAATGAAACCACGGTAGGCGACGGCGCCAAATTAACCGCAACCTCATTTAGCCCTTCAGGATCTTCTTCTAATTCTCTATCTCTTCTGTAATCTCTATGTTTGCGCGGCTTGCGCGCTGGAATAGGCTCTACTTCTTCTTCAATTCTTCTTTTTGGCTTTCTTTTAGAATCTTTGGCCACGGCCTCTCGCCGTTTTAAAACAGGCGGTTCTTCAGATTTATAAACCTGCTCATTCACCGGCCTTACTTCTATACTGCGCTGATATAGCTGTCCGGTTTCTTTAGCTTGAGAAAAGGTGATCTCGCCGCGCCCTCCTAAATCACGCCTGATATTCGCGAAAAACCTGCGCGCTATATTTTCTTCAGGTATAGAATAAATGAATACAAAATATGAACCGCCATCTTTGAGGGCATCGGTTACCGCTTGGCAACATTCTGCGCGCAAATCCACTCTTCGCTCTTCTCTAAAATTTCCCGAATCAACAATAATCCCGGCGCGCCTGATCCTTCTGCCTAAAGCCCCATTGATCCGGTTAAGCAGGATACCGCTTTTCTTCGGCCCTTGATGCCCATAAGCGTTTTCATATAAAAATCTATTCGCTAATTGCGGATCGGATGTTTCAATATTTATCCAGATATGCTGGCGGCCATCAAAAGATTCCCTCTTTCCCGCGCAGGACACAAAACTAATATCTATGCCAAAATCTTCTTCTAAAACCCGGTAAAGCGCGCGCAATACTTCTCTAATTTCCGGGTCGCTATAATCCGGCAATGATAAAACCGGATGGCTGTAATATTTCGCTAACTTCAAGATATATTGATAATTAATGTTCAGCACGGCTATTGGAGTTACTGGCGTTGTGTCTTTGCTGATTGTAGCAGGAAGATTAACAGGAGGATCTCTTGTTCTGTCTGTCATTGCCGTCAGCTCTGCCCAAGACAGCACTGGTGATGGCAATGATGAGAATAAATCCCGCGGCAGACGGAATTGACCGTCTTTCTCATCCAACAACACCAATGCGTCATATGGGAATGTTAACTGTCTGCATATAGAAGTTGTTACTAAAGGCTCTGCTGCAGGTTGGCCAGGCTTAACAGGCAAAGCTGTAATCGGATTATCAAAAGGCATCACTGCCTGCAGGCCATCAAACCGCAGTTGTTCGACAGGCATACGCGGAGCCTGTCCTGCCAGACGTTGAGAATGCCTAAGCCTATTTTTGCGTTGAGCAGCTGTTTCCGCAGGCGCAAGAGGCGCTTGAATTACTATAGTTGGCGGGACTTCGACAACAGCAGTTCCTAATGCTTTTATTTCCGTAGTTCTTTTCTTAGCTGCTTCCTTATCCGCCTGAAATTCAGCGTGCCGTTGGGCGACTAAATCGCGCAACTCTTTATCTGCCATAATAAAATCGCGATTATCTCTGACTAACCTGTTAAATACAACAAAATTGGCGCTTTTTATGCGTTCGAATAAATCTCTTCTCTTTTCTCGCGCCTGTTCTTTTGCTTTCTTACCCGCTAAATATTTGGGATACCAATATCTTCCCGCGAAAAATCCCGCGACAAAAATTCCAAGAGGAATAATACCATACATCCGCCATTGGCTGATGATTTCATCAATAATCAAAGGCTCTTCCTTAATCTCACTAAAATAAACAAAACCTCCCGCTAAAATCGCGATTACACCTCCCACTATCATCACAAACATCTTGAATGAAATAGGCCCTCGCCTATATGATTCAGCGCCGCCATTATCCAATATCCTCTTAACCGGTGACGAGGCTAAATAATTCGTCATTGCGAGGAGCTCTCGCCTGCATGAGGCGACGAAGCAATCTCTTTTTGAAAAACGAGATTGCTTCGCCCCTTTGGGGCTCGCAATGACGAGCGCATCTGCAGGCGACGAAGCAAGAATCCTGCCAACAGCCGTAGCCCAGAGAACCACTGAATCCAAACCGCTATAATAAATATCCAGGGTTAACTTGCCAGTCTCATTGTTAAAACCGGTCATAATCCCGCCGCAGGTATATAACGCCCATGGAACCCATCCTTCTACCTCATAAGGCCTGTATCCCTGATTGCGTAAATTGGTGACGCGCAAATTATCCCCCTGCGCCACCTTATATGGTTCTCTTCCGTAAGCATAATATATATTCGGGTCCGGCTCTATTATCAAACTGGGCTCGCTTGTGCTAAAAGGATTATTCCTATCTATCAGATAAAGCATAACAACATATATCTTTACTCCGTTTACAGAGAATGCCTGATGATAAAGCATAATCTCAAGAGGCGGTAATTTAGGTAAACCGGGTATCTGTAAATCAGGTATCTCCGCGACAAACGCGGATAATCCGTGCCATGCCACTTCTTGGGGCAGAGACTTCCACAAGCCAACATTTTGCCAAGGCCCGGCTAATCTATTTCTTGATACAGCCAGCATTATGTCAGAGGTTTTAGATTTCCTGTTATTCAGACGCCAGAATGCCAGATGGTATTCTCTTCCATTGATTTCCGAAGGATTGCCAAAAGGCACAAAGTTTTTGTAATCTACTTTAGTATAAGGCCCTTCATCTATCAACCTTACAGGCGGCGTCCAATTCCAGTTTAAATCCGCGCCGGGATTATTTATAGCTAATTCGGCCAATCTTTCGAATTCCACGCTGTCAAGCGCGGTCATTGCCGAGTAATAAGTTACTTTCCTGCTTGACTTGTTTACTATCGTTGGGAATCCTCGGACAGTTCCGTCTCTCGCGTATAAACGCATATCTTCAACTGCCACACAAGCTTCTCCTGCTAAATGAGGCGTGATCATGTTTCTATCAATAGGGATAACTT
>CAKKQA010000081.1 GCA_919901925.1 Omnitrophica bacterium GWA2_41_15
AGAAAAGGTAAAAGAAGAAACCCGGGCCGTATTAAAATTTTCCAAGGAATTAGCGCCGGTTAAAATCGCTGTCTTGCCGCTTTTAAAAAACCGGCCGGAAATCGTGGAATTAGCCAAAAAGATTTTTGCTGATTTAAACAAAAACATCACCTGCGTTTACGACGATACAGCGGCAATCGGCAAACTCTACCGCAGGCAAGATGAAGTAGGTACATCATTCTGCCTCACAGTTGACGTCCAGTCTCTGGAAGACAAACAGGTTACGGTCAGAGACAGAGACACGATGAAACAAGATAGGGTATCAATAGAAAAATTAAAAGAATATTTTGAAGAAAAGTTAAATTGATAAATTGTGATTTAATATGTTGTCATTGCGAGGAGCCATAGCCTTAAATGAGGCGACGAAGCAATCCCGCACTTAAAAACGTGATTGCTTCGTCACAGACATATCAAGCGAGGGTTCCTCGCAATGACGTTAATCTCGATGACAGGCGTAAATTAAATAACAGGTCGCTTAAATCAAAGGGAGGGTTTTAAAAGTAATGGCAAAAAAATACGTTTACTTCTTCGGCGGCGGTAAAGGGGACGGCAATGAAAGCATGAAAAATCTCTTAGGCGGCAAAGGCGCCAATTTAGCGGAAATGGCAGGGAATAAAAACTTGCGTTTACCCGTTCCCCCGGGCTTTACTATCACCACAGAAATCTGCGCCTATTATTACGAAAACAAACGGACTTATCCTAAAGGCCTCAAAGAAGAGGCTAATAAGGCGTTAAAAAGAATCGAAGAATTAATGGGGAAAAGGTTCGGCGATGTTTTAAATCCGTTATTAGTCTCGGTGCGTTCAGGAGCAAGAAAATCAATGCCCGGAATGATGGAAACAGTCTTAAACGTCGGGCTTACTGAAAAGACAATTCCCGGGCTAATCAAGCAAAGCGGCGGCAACGAACGCTTTGTTTATGATGCCTACCGACGCCTGATCATGATGTATTCCGACGTAGTTATGGAAAAGGCCGCGGGCATCGAACCGGAAAACGATAGAGGCATCCGTAAACAGCTTGAAGGAATAATGTCAGAGATGAAAAAGAAAAGAGGCGCAAAGAGCGATACAGACTTAAACGCCAAAGACCTTAAAGAACTCTGCGCTTTATTTAAAGCAAAAATCAAAGAAGTCTTGAAAAAAGAATTCCCAGATGAACCAAGTGAGCAGTTATGGGGCGGCAT
>CAKKQA010000082.1 GCA_919901925.1 Omnitrophica bacterium GWA2_41_15
CATTTAACTGGACTATAATCTCTGCTAACCAAGCAGACATTGGGATTAACTGGCTCTCAATATCAGTGGTTTCTAATGGACCATGCCAACCTGTATGGGGAGCGCGCAGATTAATCACGGGCAGGCCCTTATCTCTAAATACATAGTGATCACCAGTTCCATCAGAATTGGCAAAACGTAAGTTACTGATGCCAATTTCTTGCTTGATTAACTCAAATGCTTCCCGCAATGCGTTAACGCGTTTATCGCCTTCCTTCAAATTATAAGCTTTAGCAACTACGCAAGGGCTTCTTTCTTCCTCTTCTGTTAATTTAGACAAATCTTTATCTTCATCCCATATTAATGGGCCATCAACTGTAATAATTAAATGCGCCATATCAAATATTTCATGATGTCTGCTTAATTTCTCCGCGCCAAGATGCCTTGAGCCTTCTTCTTGATCTGTAAAAACCAACCAGATCTCACCGTGAGCAATATTTTTCTTTTGGAAAATATCCAATGCTTCAATAATGGCGGCAATGCCTGCCCGGTCATCTAAAGCTCCACTGACAGTCTGGGTTTTACCATTAATAATAATATTACAGTTATGCCGCTTCTCAATAATATCCATATGGGCGTTGAGGACAATTTTGGGGAGGGAGTTGTTTCCTTTAACTTTGATGACTAAGTTGCGCGGCGCTTCTTCAACATCAAGGATTGGTTCTATAGCATCTTTGCCAAAAATCATCTCAAGCGCGGTAATAATGTGTTTCTTTAATTTATGTATATCTTTATTTGGAATTTGCGCGATTTCAAGTAGAGACAAAATTGGAGGAGCTTGGGCGTTAGGCAGGGCTTTCTCCTGCCTATCCGTTGCGGCAGCCTCTATTTCAGCCGCTGCTTGCTGGCTTGATTCAACAACTGCGGGAACAGCCGGAGCTTTCTTAATATCCGTTGATGAAGGAACTTGCGCATCCCGCGTTTGGGCTTCACCAGTTAAAGGCATCTCTGAAACTACCGCGGGCGCTTTTAGATTCTGACGACGACTATTTAACTTTGGCAATCCGTATTTAAAGGCGGCAAACACTAAAAATAAACATACCACCAACCCTGCAAAAAACCAAGGATTGTGTAATTGCTGTAAAAGGCCTTGTATGAAATGAGTCACGGGCGGATGGCCATGATTGAGGTTATCTATTACAACAGGATTATTTGCCGCTGCGATTTCGACAACCTTAACGCCGGCCTTATCCGCGGCAGCGGAAAACTTATCGCTTAATTGCTGTAAGATACCAAAATGCTCTGGAGAGGCTCCGGAAGCGGATACTGACAACTTATCCGTGTAATGTTTGATTAAACCGGTAAACCCTGTTTCATTTGACCAGATATGCGAACTTCTTACAATTGCCTCTGATAATTTTCCAATATCAACGCCGCTGTTTGCTTTATACAGCACATAAACCCTATCCAGCGCCAAACACGCGTTTAGACAAACAATAGCAATAGCAGTAGCAAATAAAGCCGTAAAGGCAGTTTTTATACTTCCCTTCACCGCGCCAAGCGCAACAGGGCTGGATGATCCGCCAAAGAACTGACGAACGAGAGGTGGCCTCACACAATCATCCCGGACAAAAGGCGGGACAATACGCGCGGATGGCTCTGTGGAATATAGAAATCCTGGCATTAGCGGCATAGAGTAAATCAATGTTTCAATATCATCAATTACGCGAAACTCTATCCGCGGATTCGGGTTGTTACTTTCTTGAAAATTAACTTTACCCGCTTCTACCCTGACTATTCTATACGACAGGCCCGCTTCACGAATTAAATCATAATATTCCGTAAAGCCTCCGTCTCTGCCTATGATATCAGAAGACATATAGCTATCCCCGCTGTCATAACCTTCCGTGTTAAAATATACCGCGAAAGACGGAACAGTAATAATTACGGCATCTTTATCTTCTAGCGGCATCGAAAGCTTTAACTGCTCTACTAAATGTTTGATTGCTTTCCAATGGCATCTTTCATATCCTCCGCCTACTATTACAAAATGGCTGCCCTTTAAACCCGGAGTATAGTATCGCCCGCGGCAATGCGTTTGCCTCATATCATCATCAATTAATACGCCGTTATGATAAGATTCTAAATAAGAGGGAAAATCCCGCGACTCATGTTCAAAAACATAATCAAATTCAATTCTTTCCATAATATCCAATATCGGCCTTAAAGCGCGCTGGTCCGTATCGCCGCACATATCATTACGATAACCAGTATGTATTGCTAATAAAGTAACTACCTTACTAATATCAACAACTACGGGATAGTCAAGAGCGAATAAAACTCTTCCATTGTGTTCCTGCCACCAAACGCCCACCATAGGAACCACCACCCATCTGCCATTTTTTCCCGTCTGCTCATAAGCGGCCTGAAGTTCTCTTGCCAACATTTGAGATTCAACAAAATCTTCAGTATTAGTTGCCTGATCTATTAATTCGTGATTAATAATTCTTTTTAGAAGAGTAGGCTGATTATTATTTAAAATACCCGCGATAAGCGGCAGGGGCAGGTAAATAATGCCTTCGTATACACAAGCAGATACAAAACGAACGGGATTTTCATGCCAAATAAACGGCGGAGCCCTGGCCAAATTTTGAGATTCGGGGATAATAACACGGATACTCTCCGTAGAAGAGCCTAATATATCCTGGCCAGCAATGGCTGCTAAAATATCTTCGGGAAAATCTCCCAACTGCCTAACGCGGCCATCTTCTTTTGCCTTCGCGATAGTTTGAGCGGTCATGCGATTTGACGCGTCATCAGCTTTTCCTTGTTCGTTATAAATTCCTAAGCCGCAGTATTCCGCCTCACGATAGCTTCTTCTGCCATGATAGAATCTGTTTGGATAATCCTTCCACGCACTCCAGCTAATACGCCTTACCGTGTGCTTTCGCGTATCCACATAAACATAGTATAAGTTCCGGCTTTCTCCTCTGGCATCAACAAATGGCTTAGCAGAATCACCCAGCTCATCCACATCTGTATCTTGTGTCATAGTGTAAGATTTTATGATTTCAGCTTCTTCAGCAGGAGAGAAACGGCCATATTCACTGTCATTTATAGGAGAGGAGGCGACAGCGCTATCCGCTGTATTAACTATAATACAGCGCTTCAATAGAGATATGCCTTCGTCATTAAGATCGAGCTTTGCTTTTGAAGAATCGATGAAATCAAGTTTCTGCGCGGAAGATAGGCCCGTCCAATCTTCCTGCATTTGCCTGACGATGAGGCTGGAAATTGCTTTGAATAAAGGGGTGTTCGGGGTTATAACTATATTCTGATAAAGGCGTGTAAGGACTATTTCTTCAAGCGGTGAGCCCCTGATGCCGTTAAAATCAGCGCTTCCAAAATGGCGCAGCGCGAAACCCTCCCTCTCTTGGATACTTAACCGCGCTCCCCCGGGTTCTTTTGCGAAAAGTTTAACTGCCGCCTGGAATGCCGGGACAAAATCAGCAACCGGGTTATTATCCGACGAAACAATTACGTCTGCCTGCGGTTTTTCATGCTGGATTATAGGCAGATTCTCTGTCTGCTCTTTACGGAATTCTTTCTCTTCAACTTCGAGCATGCTTAATTCCGCGTATTTGCCCTGTTTTAAATATCTTTCTATGCCGCGGGCAACGCGCAACGAACGAGAGGCATCAACAAAGAACTTAAAATGATAACAATGATTGGTGGGAATGTGCGAAAGAACAAAAATTCCCTCCGTTATTATGATAGCGTTATGCGGGTTGATCCTTTCGGTTTTAGGTTCTCTTTGCCGGGTGACCTGATTAAATATAGGCTTCTCTACTGGCTTGCCCGCGAATAAATCCCTTATGTGCCGATAGAACAGCGGAAACTCCCATTTGCCAACCCATCTTTCAGAAAGCCTCGCGTTCATCATGCCTAAAACATGCAGTTGTGAGCTTCTCTTCTCTTTAGGCAAGAGATAATCATCAAATTCAAAATGAATTATTTCAGGCATTACGCCGTCTATAGCATACTCGCCCCTAAGCTGCTCAAGCTTTTGCTTAAGTTGTTTGCTAAAATAACTTTTCCCGGAAGCTGAAAATCCGGTTACGGCTACTAACACCGGCCTTAGCCTATATCTTGACAGGCCTGCCTGCCAATTGGATAAAATGTCTCTCGCCGTCTTTTCAACAAACGCATCGCTGACAGCTACTGTTTTAGCGGTTAAATCGCTCAGGTCTTCCCTTAAGAAATAGTCGACGTTGGCAACCACCCTTTCCAAAGACCAGCGCGCCTGCTGTTTCAGGGCTGGCTTATGGCTGTACCGCATTATGCTTAATAGAGGGCTGACAACTTCTTCGCCTCCTATTTTACCTAATGCCTCAATGGCATTACTCCTAACCGGATCCATCCTATTAGCATCAACGGCAATGGCTGCCAAATCATCAAGCGCCTGACGGCAATAAAGCTCACCCAGCATATAGCAAGCAAGCTCCTGTTCATAAATATAAGGGGAATTAAGCATGCTTCTAATAACAGTAACATCCGTGTCAGAAAACATAAGGTCTTTTCTTGCCTGCAGGATTGACGCGATCAGCCAACTGATATTCTCCGGGACATTCCTTATCGCCTCTACCTCCGCGATCTCAATAACTGCCGGAGTGGGTTTTAACAAATACACGTTTCTTCTTTGCATAATCTCTCTCGCCTTAGCATAGGCTGTCTCATGCATTGTCTGAAGATTGCCGGCTAAAAGATTGTCCATCCACATCTTAAAGAAAACCCAAGCCAGGACCTTAGCATTTCCGCGGATAAGATGATACATATGTTCGCGCGCAAATTCAGGAGCGCGCATAACTGTTTTTACTTGAGAATGATAATATTCCTCTGCCGCGGCAAAACTTCCGCCGCCGTTTGTGATTAACGCCGGCACAACCAAAATACCTTTTTCTTCAAACAGCCCCTGCACCGAGCGGCTAATGCTTATATTGGTAGCCTCGATAATCAGGCTTACATTTAACATGCCAAAATTTGAACGGTTAATAGAATTGTGGGGATTTGCGGTAATAAGGACATCCGCTCTTTGGGAAAGCATCTGTCCGCGTGAAACAAGGGCCGCATTTTTTGAGAAAGCTTCTAAATCCACATTTTTAAAATTATCTTCTCCCTGCCTTAATAATTGCAATTCATCAGCGCTTATTCCGCCCGCATCATAAACAGCATAATTTTTAGAAGAAACACCGATCAATCTCAAGCCCAAATCCCTATCTTCATTCACCAAAACAGAAGCCACCATATAACCGATTTCATTAAACCCGTCGATCATCACATCCACAAGCTCATAAGAACTAATTCCAAACTTGGAAATTTTCCCGCGGTTCTGCCTTAACAAACGCGCGAAAGCCAATGTGCTTTCTAAAATCCCTTTAGCAGTAAACGGCCATTGCCTATGCGGCCAGCCATTCTTTTCGGCTGTCCTAGACATTGCCAATGGTTTAGCCAGGCTATTATATTCAGGCCTCTGGCGCATTTCTTCGCCAGCGCGTTCAATAGTATTCATATCAACTTCATTTGTCCCTAACTCTGTTTTTACAATAAGATTTCTGCCCAATATCCCCGCGGAAATCAAGAACTTTGCCCACGCCGCCAAAATCTCTTCTTTAGTTTTCTTGGATTCAGGCTTCCTAATTATAACTACTGAAGCGCCATTAAGCGGATTAAACCATAACAGAGCTTTCAAAGCCGCTTGCTCAGCAAGGTAGCTTGATTCTTCGAAAATATTCATAGACCTTATTCTATATTCGTGCTCTTTTTCTATTTCATAAAATCTAACTCCCGCTAAATTCAAAGCAAACCGCTGGCAATCTTTATCGCCAGCCAAAGCTGCGACAGCCTCAAAATCGCTATCAAAAGTATAAGCCACCTGCCAGATACCTTTATCCTGGCTGTTTTTAAGAACATCCCCTGACAAAATCATGGTTACGGAAGAACCATCCGCGCCAAAAACATTTTCCGTTTTAGCGGATAAAGCCTCCGCGTCATGCACGGCTAAATCACTCTTGCTTAAAATTGTTTTTACGATTGCTCCGGTATCAACCGGTGAAGAAACACTGCAGGGTTGTTCATCTCCTAATAAAACAGCCGCCTCTATATCAAGAATAACTGTGAGATTGTGGTGCATCTGAAGCATCGAAGAAGGAACATCTTCACTAATTGGCCCGAGAAAAGTTTTTCTTATTATCTCTGCTTTTTTCTTCGTGTTGGCAAAGAAAAAGATACATCTTGCTTCAAAAATATCAGCCATACCCATTGTATAGGCATAAGGATTTTGGCGAATACCTGAATAATCAGATTCATTACTAACAAGAGTGCTTTCGTTAAGGCTTACTTCTTGTATACAGCTGGTGAAACGGGAATACCGCGGTGGTTCATTAAAAGCCAAATGCCCATCACTCCCCACTCGTAATATCGTAATATCTGCGCCGCCGGAAGAAATAAGTTTTTTCATATACTTAGGTAAATCCTCGTTAGAATTAGTTCCGTCAATATAATGAATATTTTCTTGAGGTAATAAAACCTTTGAGAAAAGATGGTAATTCAGGTAATAAGCAAAAGAATGCGGATTATCCGTGGGAAGCCCTTTATATTCATCTAAATGAAAGGTGTTTATTCTCATCCAATCGATTCTTTCTTCTGCTAAGCGATGCAGGAATTCAATCATGGTATTGCCGGTAGCAAATACAATATTAACATTTCGCTTAAGTTCTTTCTGCAGGCGCCTTATCTCTTCAGCAACTTTACGGCTGGTAAATACGCCGAATTCATCAGCAGGCACAACATATTTTTTCATTCCTCTATTTGAGCCGATAGCCATTTCCTTATAAGCATGAATAAGCCCTGCGGTAGAAGAATCATGCCCCGCGGCAACGACATCGAGCTCAAGCTGAGGCAGGATTCCGCTGGCAAGTTTTTTGCCAAGCTCTACGCCCCACTGGTCAAAGCTATAAATGTTCCAAATCACGCCCTGCGCGAAAATCTTATGTTCATACATTGCGATGAGCATGCCGAGCGTGTAAGGAGTGAGCTTCTTAAATAGGATAGAATTGGTCGGGCGATTGCCCTTAAAAACCTTAAAAGGCGTAAGCCTGGCGATTTCTTCGTCGGTTAATTCCGGCGGGCCTTTTTCTCTCCGCTTCACATTTTCTTTTCTTAAATCTTCCGCGGCTTCATAGGCGGACTTTCCCCGCATGAGGGCTTCAGTCTGCGCGAAGAAATTGGAAAGTAATATCTGGTGGTGCCTGTCTAAACACGCCTTCAACTCTGGATATTTATCGAACTCTTGGCCGCTTCTTTGGGCAAAGGCTATGAAAT
>CAKKQA010000083.1 GCA_919901925.1 Omnitrophica bacterium GWA2_41_15
ACGAAGGTAGGCATACAGTAAAGGTAGAAGTTAAGGATAACCGCGGTGGAATAGCCAGTAAGAGCGCAGAAGTATATGTATATTTTTACGCTCCGAAGATGTGATTTTATGCTTATAAGAAGAATAATTATATTTCTTATCGCTTTTTTGGGTTTAGCCGCTACACTTTATGCTGGCGATGTCCAAATTAAACTCAAACCCGGCCTAAACTATATCTCCATTCCTAACGGCACTAAGCGTTCCGCAGAAGAAGTCTTATCCGCGCTTCCGCAATCCAGCCGAAAAGCAGCCTATTATGATACAGCACAGAAGAAATACCTTTTTTTTGTTCCAGATACTGATTACAGGGAATTCAGCGAGTTTGAATTCTTAAGAGGCTACTGGGTAAAGAATGACACCGCAGGCGATGTCACCCTGACGATTAGCGGAACAACGCCGAATGCGTATTCTGTTGTGCTTAAGGCTGGCTGGAATGCTATCGGCTGTCCCGGAGATAAGGAGATTTCAGTTGAACAAGCGTTATCGCCGCTAAAGTTAGGCGAGGATTATAGCGGCGTATGGCGATATGTTTCTAACGTGGATCCTTGGTATCAGAAATGCGCTCCGTCAGATCAAATGATTCCGGGTGAAGGTTATTGGATAAAGATGATCAGGGATATGGCATGGAAGGTGAATAATAATACTGTTTTATCCATATCATTGGATAATAAATTATGGGATATCGGAACTATCGCTGCTGGTAAAATAGTTTCTATGAATAAGGACAGCAGGATAATTATTACCAATGACGGCACAGCCCAAGAGGCGTTGGAATTAAAACTTAGCGGGCCTCCCGGTTGGTCCGCTTCAGCCTCAACAGGCGACGAGAAATACGTTTTAAGCGCAATTTTTTGCGGCACAAATGATTCTCCGCAGGAAGCAAGCTTTAATCAAGAAGGCGCCGATGACGTGATTTTAAATAATTCGCAAAAAGCTACCGCCAGCGTATTCGCCTATCCGCAAGGGACGGCTAATGGCGCGAAAGTGGCATCGGGAGAAAAAAGGGCGTTGTATCTGCAGTTTAAATCGCCTACTATTACTAAGCAAACGGAAGAACAAGTTATATCGGTAATAGTTACAGCCCAGTCGTCATAAAAGAAAGGGAGGGTTAAAATGGCACAAGGTTTTAGATTGTTAATCACAGTTATGGTTGTGTTGTTTCTGTCTTGTTTTATGTTAGCGTCGGTCGAAGCGTCGCAGAGTGAAACAGTAACCGTAAAGGTGACTGTTTCCGCGGCAATAAGCATAAGCATTTCAGATAGCGCGGTTTCTTTGGGGTCAGTCTCGGCGGGCTCCACAAAGGCTTCTACCGCGGCGGTTACAGTAACCAATAACGGAAGCGGCATCAATGAAACATATTCGCTTTCACTGGCTAACCCTTCGGGATGGACAGCGTCTCAAACAGCGGCAGGAGCAGACACCTATGTGCTTTGCGCGGCTTTTTCTAATTTGGATACAGGGATAATCTGGGGGTTGACCAATCACGCTCTTTCTATCACGCCTGTAGCATGCTCAACCACAAAATTTTCCGGCGACCAGAATGGCGTATCTGTGCTTTATAATTCGACGAGAAAACTCTGGTTTCAATTTAAGTCGCCGACAGCTAGTTCGGTCAGCACAGAGCAAGGCATAGTTGTTACCATTACTGCTCAAGCAGCCTAATGAAAAATATTATTTCAAGCATAGCGGCGCTATTTGTTTTCAGCTTGAGTTTTTGCTTATACGCCGCGGGCATAAGCACAGGGTTTAGCGAGGTTCGTTTAGAAAATTTGCGTATAGGCATATCTTACAGCGTGAAGAAAACCGCAAATATGCCTTTGGTTATTATGAATACGGGTTCAAATCCCATTGATTTAAAGGTAGAGCTTTTAGCGGCCGAGCCGGCAGAATTGAAAGAAGGATTTCTGCCTATACCGGATTTATCGTGGGTGAAGTTGGAAAGGCGCGATTTCAAGGATATAAAGCCCGGAGCGGAAGCAGTAACAGATGTGATAATTTCTATTCCGCAGGATAAGAAATATCAAGGGAAGAAATATCAGCTTTTTATCTGGTCGCACACTGTCGGTAAAGCCATCGGTATCGGCTTAAAGAGTAAATTAATTTTTACAATAGCCCAAGAAT
>CAKKQA010000084.1 GCA_919901925.1 Omnitrophica bacterium GWA2_41_15
TCCCGGCAATCTGGTTACCCCATTTGTCTAAGGTAAGCACAAGATTATGCTCCTTATCTAAGGACCATGCGCCCCTGAGTTTAACTTGCTGCGGAATATCAGATACCTGTGATTTTTTTACATGGTAGGTAACATAGTTATTCTCGTCTATCTCAAAGTTCCCATCAAGAACAGTCCTAAACCCGGGCACTTCTGATTCTTCTCCTGTTTTTTCGTAGACAAGCCTATTGTGGGGGTCTATTTCGTATCTTATTTTTTCTGTCTTTTTCGCCATTTCCGCGCCTATAAATTCTTAGGAAAGGTTGGGTATTTTGCTTTTAGCTCCTTGTAGCAGTCGCCGCAGATACGCGGTACATTCCAGAGATGCGCTACCCTTCTTCTATATTCTATTTCGGGGCGCTTATCTTCTTCTTCGCAGTAGGCGCATTTGCGGTGCTCGCCGCCGTAATAACACTCATATCCTTCAAGGTATCCTTCTATCCAATGGCCTTTTTTACTGCGCAGCAAAGTCACAGGTGTTTTCTTATAGCCTCTGCCTAAGCGCCTTCTTTCCTCTAATTCATGCTTTACCTTTTCGATGAAGTCTTTGGGTTTATCCATATGCAGGAATTTTGGAAGCTTTGATTCAGTGGGTTTATCAAAAGTCCGGGACCTCTTTTCAAAGTCATGCTGATACTTCCGGATACGGGAGCGGATGTTTTTCTCATCAATGTATTCTGTGGTAGGCATTATATCCATAAGGCTGTCGGTTGTGGTGGTATCAGTAAGCGAAGTAAAAACCAAAACAGGTATCTTATCCACCACCGGTATTGAACGCATTACCTTGAGCACCTCGTCGCCTTCTGTATCCGGCATCTTTAAATCCAAGATTACTAAGTCTAAATCTTCCTGGGCAATATTTTCTAAGGCTTCGTTGCCGTCGTAGGCAAAAACTAACTGACAATTTATAGGCTTAAGCCAAGAGGCAATCTTCTCAACCATGGCTTTGTCGTCGTCAACGATTAAGACCCGGTCAGGATCGGTTTCCAGCTTTTCCCGCTCAAAATAATTTGGCTTGGCAGCCAGCATGTTTTTTACCTCACGCAGGAGCCATTCTTTGAATTTCGCCTGGAATTCTTCTGGGGTCTCGAGACGCCTATCTCTTCCCCCATAATAGAAATGATCTATGACTTCTTTTTTAGGTTTAGGCTCCACTTCAATCCTGCCCGCATATCCGCCTTTAGCCGTGCCTTCTTTTTCTGCTTTTTCGCCTAAGTGCGTAAGTTTTTTGTCTTTGATAATTCTGCCGCTTGGCAGCCAATGCAAAGTATTCTTATAAGAGTAAGAGCTGGCTACCATAACCTTGGTTTTACGTAAAGCCTCGTCATCCCGGATAGCCTCTAAGACCTTAACCCCGTCCATCTTAGGCATTTCTATATCCAGGATAACCAGGTCCGCGCCCTGCGCCTTTAATTTATCTAATCCTTCCTTGCCGTCAAAGGCTACGTCAGTCTTATAACCGGCTTTATCCAAAATTTCTCTGTAGTGTGCGACTATCTTCTTATCATCGTCAATTATGAGGATACGCTCATTTTTCTGTGCATTTTCTTGCTCGCTCATTTTATCTATACCTCCTCATTATTTTTGTTATTTTCCTTGGAAATACAAAAGATAAAAAAGAAAGTTGTGCCATTACCTTTAGGTGACTCGACCCAAATCCTGCCTTTATGCGCCTCAATAATGTCCTTTACAATAACCAAGCCAAGGCCTGTCCCCACAGCCTCATCATCATCCGGCATTTTAACCTTTGGCTCAAAGATAGTTTTAAGATTTCCTTCGGAAATGCCACGACCGGTATCAGAAAAGGTGACTAATACCTCGTCTTCCTTTTGCTCTGCTTTGATTTTGATTTTACCGCCGGAAAGCGTAAATTTTAAGGCATTATCAAAAAGGTTATTGAAAACCTTGGGTATATCTTCCTTGTTGACCAAAACCAGGGGCAAATTTTTAGGCAGATCCAATTCTATGCTGAGACCTGCCTTGGTAAAGGAATCTTTATAGAACGAAGCGCAGACGGAAATTACCTTAGCTATTTGGCCCGGCTCCAGGATATACCTGTGATATACAAGCCTTTCCAACAGAGACGACAGGTCAAAGTTATCCTGAAGGCAGATTTTTAGATACTGATGCTGGTTAAAGAGCGTCCGGATAATCTCCTGTTTTTTCTTCTCATCTTTAGTCTCGCAGAGTTCGGCAAATGTTGGCTCAATGGCCTTAACTACCAGGTTCTTCATATAGTGGGCTAGCTCACGGGAAAAGGTTGCGCGTTTCTCCATAAAGCGGGTATGAGACAGATGATTCTCAGCTTGGTGACAGAGATCCGTTAATTTTTTCAACTCCTCCTGGTGATACATATCCTTATTTGGCTTAGACCCCAAGTTCAATATCCCGATTAACTCATCCTTTACAAAAAGAGGTACGGAAATCTCAACGTAGAGACGCTGCATTTCTTCTGCTAAACTATTGGCACCGGGAACATCATCTTTTATAACTAGCTGTTTTGTTTCGGATAAATGCTTAACCAAATGGTTGTCAAAAGACAGAGTAACCCATGGTATGGCCTCTGTGCCTATCTCTTCATCCAGGCCAATTTGGGCATAAGGACGGAATTCTTTACGGTTAGCCACAAACATAAAAAATGAAATCCTGTCCACCTGCATAATCTCAGAGATGCCGCCTACCAGATTCCAGGCGATCTGCTCAGAGATATAGCCTAACTCAGTGTCTTTGAGCTTGTCCAAGCCTTGCCAGGTACGATAGCTTTCCCCTAAGAAAGCTGGTTCAAGAAATTTTGCTGTCCAGCGATAGAGACGAGGAGCGGCTAAAAATGCTACAACAACAAGAAATATAATGCCGATAACAGAGTGCCTTAGAAGGAGTATTGGAAGGATAAAAAGAACCAGACCTATTAGGCCATAGAAAAAATAAATAGCCAGATACTGTCGTGCAAGCTTAATATCCATTAAACGGTATTTGAGAATGGCGTAGGTGATACCAACTAGCCAAGTGAGCGTAAAAGGGGGAGCTAACCATAAAAGCTCAAATCTATTAAACCAGGGCATAATGACATTGGTTATCCCAGCTAATATGACTCCTATTAGGGTGCCAAGAATAACATACCTAAGGCGCATTTTTACGACGCCTGTACAGCTTTTATACGCCATACAGAATCTCACGAATGCCCAGGCGAATATTGTATCAAATTGTAAATCCCAGAGGATATGGCCGGGGCCATAAATAAACCCTTTTGGCTGCCCTGGGAGAGTTACGCCTCTAACTATTATTGGTGTAAAGAAGAAAAGGTAAAAAAGTATTATGTTTGGAACATAGATAAGGAACTGCTTAAAACGAGATATGCTCATTTTGCCCGAAGGAAAAACAAAAGAAAAGTGCAGGAAGGCAGCAGGAATAAGACTACCGGCTAGATATAGGACGTTCGTCCAGAAAAGACTGGCTTGCGGGCTTTGGCTTTTATAGAACATGCCTAACCCGAAAGACCATAAAGCCATATTAATGACAAATATACTGAAGACACGATTCAAAATTTGCCCTGGTCCTTTTAATAAAATTAATAGCCAAAAGCCAAAAAATATTGCTGTCATTGAAAACAGTACAATAACCCTAAAATCCATAATCGTTAACTCCTTTAAGCAACCAAAGGCGGAAATGGCCTTGCTGACCAGATTGAACCTTTTGGAGTCAAAACCAATTTCAATTCCTCTATTACCCCATAAAGGACATTATCAAAACTTATAGTTGTCTTCATTATTATTAGTTGAAGCCTTTTCTTTATAATAGTCGATTCTACGAAAAAGGCGGTCCCCGAAGGGGCTGGTTTCCATAGCCCTTTTGCTTCTTCCGAAAGTGGCAAAGGCTTGATACCATTTGCCTCAACTACCTGAGGAGCAGTTGTAGGGAATAGCATAGCCAAAAACACAGAGGCAGCAGAGGCCATTAGCCAACCACACATTGCTAAAAAGATAGTTTCGTTATAGTGTCCGGCGGTATCTTTAGGCGTTACAACTCCCATACCCAAACTTTTTGTCTGGAGAATATCTCGTCTATCCGGGCTTAATATTACTATCTTCTGTATCTTCAAAAATGGAGGGGCGAAATCAATGACTCCCATAATTTGCTTCTGATCAAATTTCTCAAATACGTAATTATCTCTACAGGTTTCTTTTATATGATTGGGAAGGACGAGCCCAAAAAAATTTTCAATCTGGTGAAGACTTATCTTATTTAAAAAACCTTTTACCGTGTCTTTATCTTGAACTTTTGAAAAACGCAATCCATAGCGAATTGCACCATCCTTAACCAAAAGATCTGTATCTCTCCAGAGCGCTACTGCCTCTGCTTGAAATCCGGGATAATGGGTAGTTGAGTCTACGAACAATTTCATCTCAGAAGGAATTATTAACTTTTCTTTTAAAGTTACCCCAACCCCTCCTTCGCTTATATCTGTGGTCTGCCCGGCTAAGCCTGAAGAAAAATCGGACGATGCAGATTCTGTTTCTAATCGAATTGGAAGAGATGCTTCAACGCGATGGTGGATTCTTTTTTCGGATGAAACAGCCGGCATATTAATAACTCGCTCTACGATCTGTATAAACTTATCAGTATCAAACGGCTTGTATATAAAATCGGCTACGCCCATCTTCTGGGCCCTCTTGTAGCTCTCGTTGTCTGCAAAACCAGTTATAAGAACCTCTGGGATGGGGTCTTTTGATTGTTCTGTTAGATATGCTCTGATACGCCCTATGGTCTCTATGCCATCAATTTTTGACATCCTTATATCCGAAATAATAAGATCAAAATCTATTTCTTTAACCTTCCGCATGGCAGTGGTACCATTATCTACGAAAGATACATCGTAACCTTTTAATTTGAGCAACCTCTCAAGTGTAATACCTACTAACTTATCATCATCAATTACCAAAATCTTCTTGGCCATTTCTTTATCCTCCAAATTCCACTTCCTGCTGTACCCTCAACGCATCTTCCTGCGTCAGGGTCGACAAATACCTCAGCGTCATCGCCGGGCTATTATGCCCTAAGTGATACTGCAACGCCTTAGGGTTTCCGGTCTTGCGCAGCCGGATAATCGCATCACTATGCCT
>CAKKQA010000085.1:0-5421 GCA_919901925.1 Omnitrophica bacterium GWA2_41_15
GAATAATATTGCTCCGTTTACAGTCGGGATTCCCATTTTATTTCCATAATCGCGCACACCGGAAACTACTCCCTTCATTACCCTTTTAGGATGCAGAGTTCCGGGCGGTAATTTAGCAAACGGATAATCTGGAGAGCCGAAACAAAAAACATCAGTATTCAAAATCGGTTTTGCCCCTAAACCCGTGCCCATAGGATCGCGTATAACTCCGCCGATACCCGTATTAGCGCCGCCAAAAGGCTCAAGCGCTGAAGGATGATTATGCGTCTCAACCTTAAAACAAACATTATATTTATCGTCAAACTTGATAATTCCGGAATTATCTTTAAACACCGACACGCACCAAGGCTTATTCAATTCCTTAGTCACCTTCATTATCGTCGACTTCAAAAGGTTATTTATTATTTTGCTCCTTACCGCTTTACCCTTACCCCTTACCCCTTCTTTATATTCAATTTTACCCCTAAACGTTTTATGCCCGCAATGCTCGCTCCAAGTCTGGGCAACTGTCTCAAGCTCTACGTCCGTCGGATTGCGCTTAATTTTCTTAAAATAACTTTTTATCTGGCGCATCTCTGCCAGATTCAAAAAGAGCTGGCCTTGTTTACTTATTTCTAGCAGCTTTTTGTCCGAAGCCCCAAGCAGGTCGACAGTAATCAAGTTAAACCGATAATCAGATTGAAGCCTGGAATCCGTCATTGCGAGGAGCTCCTGCTTGCCACTCGGCGACGAAGCAATCTCGTTCTTAAAAACGAGATTGCTTCGCCCGCCTTCGGCGGGCTCGCAATGACGATCTGAAGATTGTCCTAAATCCTTAATTTGCGGCTTAACTACATGCTGGATAATCTTATTATAAAGAAGCTCTTCGGCGATAGTTTTAGCCGTCTTTCCGGAAATATCGCCTTCCAGCAAATATTCACGCGCTGTCCTCACCGAATCAACTGAAGATATCCCCATATCGACGAGGGCCTTCATTATCGATTCTTCAGACGGATCCATAACGCCGGAATTATAGGCAACCTCGATGCAACCACTCGAAGTAGGGTTAAGGGTTAAGGGTAAAGGGTAAAGAGAAAAATCTTGGGTGATTTTGTCGATGAGCAATTCCCGGGCAATCAGTTTAGCATCGCTCTCGGTAAGCGTGCCGGTAAGATAATACAAAAAGGCAAAGCGGACATTCCTAACGCCATTAATGCCTAAATCTGCGATGTCTTTTAAGACACCGCTTCCTACGGCGTCAAAGACACCTTCCTTTTCGTAAACTTTGATTTTAAAAGTGGCCATTTCCGATATGTGCGATTTGATTACGGCGGGTTTTAGAAAAAGTATTCTAGAGCCCTAAACGTTTAAAGATTTTATGGATGTTGCGCAAATAATAATCGAGGTTAAAACAGGATTCAATCTCTTTATTATTCAAATACTTAGCAATATTCTTATCATTGGAAACCAAAGCCTTAAAATCCGCGGCTTCCCTCCAGCTTTTCATTGCCGGCCCTTGGACAAAATCATAGGCTCGGGCTCTGGGCAGGCCTTTATCCATCAACGCCAAAAGCAGGCGCTGGGAAAAAATCAGCCCCTTTGTCTTGACCAAATTAGCCAGCATATTCTCGGGGTAAACGATCAAGCCGTTGACCACCTCGATGAATTTATTCAGCATATAATCCAAGGTTATCGTGGAATCCGGAAAAATTATCCGTTCATTGGATGAGTGGCTGATATCCCGCTCATGCCAAAGGGCAACATTTTCCATCGCCGCCAGCGCGTTGCCACGCAACAGCCTCGACAACCCGCAGATACGCTCGCAGATAACGGGATTACGCTTATGCGGCATTGCCGACGATCCCTTTTGCCCCTCGCCAAACGGCTCTTCTGCCTCCAAGACTTCGGTGCGTTGGAGATGGCGAATTTCTGTAGCAAATTTCTCTAATGACGAACCGATGATCGCTAGCGTGTTGACAAAATACGCGTGGGCATCCCGGGAAACAATCTGGGTGGAAACTTTGGCCGGCTTTAATCCAAGCTTGGCGCAAACGTATCCTTCTACAAAAGGGTCGATATTAGAATATGTGCCTACCGCGCCGGAGATCTTCCCGACGGAAATCTCAATCTTGGCAAGCTTCATCCGTTCCAAATTACGTTTGGCCTCATCAAGCATAAGGGCAAGCTTTAACCCGAACGTCGTGGGCTCGGCGTGCACTCCGTGGCTGCGGCCGATACAAACCATGTCTTTATATCGTTTAGCTTTCGCGCTAAGGATTGTAATCAACCTTTCTAAATCTTCGATAAGGATATCGCTGGCTTCTTTTGCCTGCAAGGCCAAAGTCGTATCCAAAAGGTCGCTTGAGGTCAAGCCCATATGCAGGTATTTTGCTTCTTTGCCGATAGACTCACCGACACAATTGACAAAAGCCACCACATCGTGCTGAGTTTTCTTCTCGAGCTGGTTAACGCGGGCTATATTGAATTTTGCTTTTTGACGGATTTTTTTTACCGCGGATAGGGGGATTTTCTTAAGTACAGAATACGCCTCACAGGCGAGGATTTCAATCTGGAGGAATTTTTCGAACTTAGACTCATCCTGCCAGATATTCGACATTTTGGGAAGGCTGTAGCGTGATATCATAGTATACCTCCATTAACCCAAATTTTGCCATAATCTGCAATAGCAAAATTTGCCCGCAGGGCCGCAAGGTTAAATCTCGCAAGAGATTTAACCTGCTTTGCGGGGCATGCCAAATAATTACCTGCGCTTTAATCACAATGCAATTCTTTGGCAGGAAGTACCTATTTTATCAAAAAACCCTCCCAGCGTCAAACACAAAAAAGGGCTGTAAATTTGCATTTTAAATGCAAACTTACATTATGCAAGGCGGGAGCCTGTTTTAATGGCTTCAACTATGAAAGGATTATCTCCGCTTCCCAGATCTTTTTCAGAAACAGGAAAAGCTTCTATCTGAGGCGCTATCCGTTTAGCGATCTGATTAATTAAAACCATTTCTTTAAAGTCGTTCTTCCCAAATATTTTTGAAACAACACAAAAATCAATATCACTACATGGGCGCTGTTTACCTTTCGCGTAAGAACCAAAAAGATATATTGAATCTACAGGGATATTATTTTTTTTAAGCGCTATCTTATATTTATATGCCAGCCTTTTAACATTTTCTAATGTCATTTTATCCTCTTGAATATTTTTCTTATTGCTATTAGTTCCCTGTCAGTAAACTTCTTGGTTGCCTGTTTATGAAGCGATTTCTTATAATCTTGGTAACGGCCGCGAATGTTATATACGTTTATTCGAGCCAATAAATCTAAATCTTCCGTGTTCAGCTTAATTTTTGCATAGCTTGAAAGAAGGACTAAATCATGCGAATATAAAGGCTCGTTCTTAATTATCCCTACAATTTTTGCTTTTAGAAGCTTTTCTATCGCAAGATGGCCGAAAAATAACGCTTGAACATAGTGCCCCAAACGATATAAATCTCCAGCTATAGTTAATGCTTCTATAGCCTCCTGATTCCAAAATCGCATTTTCTCTTTTATATCCACAACAAGATTATAATATCAAATTACCTCTTTGCATAGAAAAAATTTCTAACCTGCGCCGGCCGCAAAAACTTTTCTTAACTCATTAGGCGAATTAATGGATTCCAACACAACCAGGATATCACGCATTACTGGTTCAGTGGCAGTGCAAGTTTCTTCTTCCTGCCTCAAAATATCGCCGATACAAGCAACGACCTTGCGCATAACATTATCCATATTTCCATTAATACACGACGCCTGAATATATCCCTTGATCCTCTCTGGCGAAGGCTCAATCCCCGCGTTAACCAGCTTCTCTATACACCGCCACTCTTCATCTAGATTGGTATTCTGCAAAACTGCTGACGAGACGCCGAATTCTATGGGGGCGAACGGCCGTTCGCCCCTACTCTGGCGGGGCAAATAGGACTGTCCCTGAACACTAATAGGCACCTGCCCCTGCACACACACCTTGCTTAAATTACCAATGGCTTGAGTAACAATAGGCAGACTGGTAAAATCTATGCCGCCGATAGGTTTAATTTCTTTATCTATTACTGGTGAGCTTACCTGCCTTAAATTTACTGGAGAACTTGAACTATTCTTAGTTATGGCTTCAAACTCTAATTCTACAATGTCACTCTCCGGCCAGAAATCTTCAATGGTAGAACCCAATGCATTTGCTAAAACTTGCGCATATTGAGGAGTAACGGGCATATCTATACTAGCCCGATCCATATTATGCACGCCCGCAATACTCAAACCGCTAAGCCGGGATAATTCTGGCAGTGAAACCCCTTTTTCCCGGCGCTGTTGGGCTAATACAGCGCTGGCGTGTTCTTGCCGTTGCCTAATTGTGCTTAATAATAATTGTTCTTGAGCAATCAATTCTTTAGCCGGAGACAATAACTCATCTCTATCTGTCCCTAACGCGCCGGCTAACTTATCAAACATAGATACTGGAAATGCCGCATAATATCCATGCTCAATATTAGATAGGCCCAATCCCTTAATCCCGGCTCGCTGTAAAACTTCTTCTATAGTATAACCTTTTTCAGATCTTTTCTTGCGTAGTTGCCGGCCAATCTCACGGTCAATCATACGCCTGATTGACAGGCGGCGTTGTTCATCAACAGAACGCGGCACAACCCGGGGTGATTTATTCCTGACAAGCCCGTAAACTGCGGACGCGGCATCTACAATAGAAGGAAGGCCTAATTCAATCCGCCCCAGCGCGGCTTGGGAAAAACGCGCGTTGGTAGTTTGTATTTTCTCGGCAATAGCCACAAAAGATAAATTATAAGCGTCAACAGTCGCGGACAAAATAAGGCCAAACAACTGCTTACCTTCTAAAATCGCTTCTTTTAAAAACCTCTCTTGCGGCCGTTGATCAGCCAGGCTTTTGAATTGAACATGCAAACCATTAGCAAGCCTCTGCTGGATATCTTCAGAAGGAATGCCAAATTTTTTGTTCTCTATTTGGGATATCGACGACATTCCCACGCCTGCGCGTGCAGCCAATACCTCAAGCGTAAGCCCCTGTGCCAGGCGTTCTCTTCTCACTACTTGCGCCATTGAATCCTGTATCTTTAAACGTATACTCTCAAGCTCTGCGGAAAGCGCTTCAATGTGTTTGGCTACTTCTTGAAGCAACTCCTCTGGCCGCCTATCTATCATTACTTTTCCTGACTGCGTCACAGTAAATATTTTTTTTAGCCCTTCAATACGTTGTTGCCGGGCAAAGCCAGGCCATTTCTCCGTATCCGCCTGCGCCTCCGCCGGCGAAGAGGCCATTTGGTCTTGTCCAACATTTGAGCCCATCTGCCCTAATACCCAGGCTGCGCTTTCGCGGACAGACAAGTCAGGATCTCTTAATGCCTCTCTAAGTGTGGGCAT
>CAKKQA010000085.1:5521-9379 GCA_919901925.1 Omnitrophica bacterium GWA2_41_15
CCAGGCCGCGTTTCTGCGGACAGACGCGTCAGAATCTCTTAATGCCTCTCTAAGTTCAGGTATTGCTGCCGGACCAATTTGCCCTAATGCCCGGACTGCGTATCCGCGGACAGACAAGTCAGGATCTCTTAATAAATACCCTAATCTTTTCACCCCATTATTTGTGTCTTCTGATTTCTCCAGTTTATCAATAATCTCTTTTTTCTCATCTATAGAGAACCTGCGGAATAGCATTCTTATCTGATTTTCTGATGACTTCTCTAACGCCCGTTCAATACTATCGTATCCCTTCCATCTTACAAAATCAGCGCTTGTATGTATATTACGCAATATATAAAGCGCTTCTTGCGCATCTGGTTTGGTTACGGCAAGTTGCTCTAACATTCTTTCGCCAAACTCTTTTTCCTTCGCCACCCCAAAATCAGCAAGATAACAAAAGAAGAGCAATAATCCTTCATCACACTGGCCGTCTTTAGATAGCTCTTCTTTCACTTTCCTGCCTATGCTTTCATATATATCCCTGTCCCATCCGCCTTTAGCCTTATGCAGTTGATATAATAAGCCCAAACCTCTTTGTTGATAAGCTGCTTCTACTTGCGTATCTTTATCAACCCACTCTCTTACTTGAAAATTATGCCAATTAAACATCTGCCGGCGCCTAAAAAACAAACTGATAAATCGCGCCTTTGCCTGAAGATTATCGCCGCACAATACATCAATTGCCTTACGCGTATATTCCTGGCTGATCAATCTTTCATCCATACCTAAAATAGCCGGTATGCCCATTCTCGTAAGAGTAAAATCATCAGGCCGTTGTGACGCCGCGCTCATAACCTGCGCTGCCACCGCGATAAAATCGCGCATCATCGCATAATAAAACATCTTTTGCTGTCTTAAAACAGGCGTGCGGAAAAACCTAAACTCAACGGTATTTTTACTTTGGCTGACGTTGATTAAATTCCTATGCGCCATAGACGGCGCTCCCTCAAAAAAAGCTTTATATTCTAAAGGCGCTGCGTAGTCAAGCGTCTCAATATTCGGCGGGCTAAAACAATACCAAAACGCCTCTAATCCTTTGGCAATTCTGGCCAGCGCAGATTGCCTTTCAGCCGTGTTTAACGCGCTTCTGTCTATATGCAGATGAAAACTGCCATAAGCTTCGGGATTAACTATTGCGTCCAGTTCTCTTTTCCATCTTTGCCAGCCTGCCGCCGTATTGGGCAAACCTTGGTTGTCATCTGGAATACGTGTTTCTGTATGAGCTGTCTCAAGCTCAATGCCGAATTTCACATCTTGCGAAAGATCCTCAATCTGCCCACTGCCTACCCCATACATAAGCGGCTCACCGAGCATTGCTGTCTCTGCCTTGACTCGCCCCCACTCTTCCTCGTTTAATGCCGATAAGTTTTCAAGAGCTGGCTTTATTGCTTCCAGCCTCCTGCGGTCATCCTGCAGAAAAAATTCTACTGCCTCCTGCCTGCCTGCTTCACCTAAAAATTCATCAGGCAATTCTCCTGTGTTTATAATTACCCTCTTTAATCTAAACATATCTTCTTTTAAGAAAACATCATTGGGCATTATCCGTAAAAGCTGTTTAAGTTCACCTCTGATTCCAGCCGCGTAATGTGAATCCAGGAGGCGAAGGACCAGATCTACACTGCGCCCGGAAGGCTTCAACACAGAATAGATAACCTCCCTCATAAATACGCAGTATTCCGCCTGCCTCTTTGCGGTAAGCCCCCAGAATATCTCCGCGCAAAGAAAATATTCCCAGGTTTCTAACGCCTTGCTCAATACATTCTTGTCTTGAGACGTCAATAAAGCCCCTCTCCTATTAAGCCAATTTTTCACAACCTCTAATTCGCGATCAGAAAAATCGCCTGATGCCTTAAGCGCTGATAACATAATCTCCCGCAAAGGCTTTGTTGATGCCAGAACTGCCGCGTTTGCATCCGCAAAACCCTTTATCTTCTCAAAAGCCTTTTGATTGCCTCTGCCTGGTATAAGGGCATAATCGCCATCTCCTGCCGAAACAACAACTACCTGCCCTGTAGCTGCATCACTAGGCGGCTTTTGCGGTACTTTCAATCTGCCATCATACGGTTTTCCGTCCGGACCTAAAATAGGCGCTTCTGTGGGTATCCTTAGCTGGCCGTCATACGGATTCCTATCCGGGCCGAATATCTCACCGCCATTAAACGGTTCACCATCAGGCCCAAATATCTCACCCCCTCCAGAAGGAGTTCGGTTATACCCATTTTCGGCCGGCGACGAGGCGGCCTCACTCCTCGCCTGCGCATCCGCCGGCGAACTCGCCACTGCTTTTTCCTGTGAACTATCAACTGTGCCTGCCCCGCCGAAGGCGGGGAACTGTGAACTAACTGCCGGCGAGCTGACTGGCTTTGCCGCCTGCGTATCCAGCGCAGAGGAAACGATTAACCCTGCGCTTACGCTGACTACTTCTAGGTAGTTTTGATTTTGAAGAATAGGGCTTGAGGCTGGCATACAACTGATTCCGTTTGCTATATTAGAAGATCCCAAATCTGGAATTTGCACTGATAGTCTCATCCCGCCGCTAAAATAGCTCCTTATGGCCTGGCCAAAAATAGTGTAACGCGGCTCCTTGATGTTGTATTCGCCGTCTTTGAAGGATTTTTGGTATTCGCTAAAGTAAGTTTGCGGAAACCAGTTTTCTTGAGAAGTAAGGTTGGCGAGGTTGCGAGAATTGATTAGTTTAGAAATTGCCTCCCTGCCAAGCATTGTAGGGGCGGCACACTGTGCCGCCCCTACGATAGCGGAGAACCTTGCCTTAAACCACTGCGCGAGAATCAACGAATAATACACCTGGCGTAATTCGGCGTAGCGCTTGGAGGTATTCACCTCTTTGGTGAGTTTGGGAATAATCAACTCTTTAATTAGTTGTGTTGAGTATTCGTTGAGGAGCTTTAGGCGCGGGTCACCCGAGACCAGCTCCAGGGGCTGGCTTTAAAGTAATCTTCCTCAATCATCACCTTAAGTGTTGCTTTATAAATATACGCGCTATCTTTGCTTTCACGTATTATAATTTCATTAGGAACAATCCAAGGACGAGTGAGTGTGGGAATAGTTATGTTTTCCGTGCCGAAGAGTTCTTCGGCTTTCTTGTAAAGCTTATCCCAGTAAAGCTTGCCTTCGGGAGTTTCCGGAGAAGTCATTCGGGCAGTGTCTTTCTTTAACTGCACGTCTGTTTCAAGCATTATCCTGCCGATGTCGGTTTTGGCAAGGTCAGAGTCGATAACTTCCGATACGGACCTCCGGGATCCGTTTGGGTTCATCTCGGACGGACCCCGGAGGTCCGCATCCGGACGCAGGTTTACCCAAAAGGCATCATTCGGCAGGGCAAGGCCGATGTAGAAATACTCCATCAGCTTCTTTGTTTCTTGCTCTAATGCTGTGGTTTCGGGCGCGATAAATCGCGTACCTACATTCGTATTCCTTGCGCCTTCTGCGGGCGCCATAAATGGCGCCCCTACAGATGTGCTGACTCGCTTTTCGGGCGCGATAAATCGCGCCCCTACAGAGTGGCTGGCATCTGCTGTACGTCTGTAGGGGTCGGATTTATCCGACCCGTTTGTTGCTTGTTTGAAAAAGTCTCCTTTATCTATCAGCAACTTAAAATTATTGTTTTGATTATCGTAGGCAAGAGAACGCAGGTGTAACGGACGGAATTTATCTGTGGGCTGGCTGGAAATGGCACTAAGATAGCCGGCGATATTTAAACTGGCTAATTGTGCAAAGCCGACTTGCTCAAATACGAGGCAGAGGCATAAAAATAACGCTATGATTTTGGTTAGTTTTTGGGGCATATGGTTTTATATT
>CAKKQA010000086.1 GCA_919901925.1 Omnitrophica bacterium GWA2_41_15
GCGCGCATCAGCGGCGTGTTCCTCTCAAGCGGCGGCATCAGCGACCTCTCGACGCTGGCGGTAACAGGGAGCGCGTATTTGGCGACGGCTTCAGGCAATGTGGGAGTAGGCACATCCTCACCGAGCCAAAAATTAGATGTGGCCG
The DNA here is from genome assembly GCA_919901925.1 of Omnitrophica bacterium GWA2_41_15. Lineage (GTDB taxonomy): Bacteria > Omnitrophota > Gorgyraeia > Gygaellales > UBA12090 > CAKKQA01. The sequence goes on from CAKKQA010000086.1 coordinate 146, forward strand.
GCAATGCCAACATCTCTACAGGTTCCACCTACAAGATAGCAGGGACAGATGTTTTATCCGCTACCACATTAGGCTCTGCCGTAGTCACCTCATCCTTGACCACAGTCGGCGCGCTTAATGCGGGTTCCATCACCAATGGTTTTGGCGCGATAGACACCGGCGCCGATAATATCATCACCACCGGCACAATGGGTTCAGCCGGGGCAACCACCTTTACTGGCAATGATCTCACATTAGACAACCAACTCACATCATCATATGCCAACACTACGGCGATCAATCTCACCGGTAATGGCGCAGGGATAACCTTTGGCTCAACCGGACCATATCAAATCATCACCGGCGGGACAAGCAACTTGGCTTTGATGCCCGGCGGCAACGTCGGCATCGGGACGACTGCGCCCGGTACAAAGCTTGATGTTCAGGGTAATCTGTTTGTCGGCGCAGGCGCGTTTGCTAATTCAGAGGGTTGGGTGTCGGTTATCGACCAGTTAAGCGCAAGTAACGCAAGGTATTCAATACGCACCGCTACTCACGAAGGTAGGGTTATGATTCACGATGGAGGCTGGTGGGGTTCTCCTGCGGGCATGATTCTCGGGACAAATACCAATAGCCCCTTAAGTATCGGCACTAATTCCGCGGTAAGGTTGACCATATTAGGTAACGGCAACATCGGTATCGGCACCACCAATCCCGCGCACAAGCTCGAAGTCGCCGGCAACATCCGTAGTCAGAAGGTCTACACCTACGGCACCGACATTGCCGAAATCGTGCCGTTTACGATGCCTGCGAGTATGTCTGTAGGGGTGCGATTCATCGCGCCCGCAACCGCTGGGCAAACGGGCCGCATAAATGCGGCCCCTACAGATATGCATGCACGTAACGGCGCAAACGGGCCGCATAAATCCGGCCCCTACGGACGTACAGCGATTGACAACACCCCAGTAGGGGCGCCATTTATGGCGCCCGAAAGCTCGCCCGATGAGGCGGACTTCGAGGGCATGGTTGTTTCTCTTGACGAAAACAACCCCGGCCATATGAAGATAGCGGATACAGCATATGATTCCAAAATTGCCGGGGCGATTTCAACTGACCCGGGCAACATTTTAGGTAGCGAGTTAGACGGCAAGAAAGTCGCGCTGGTCGGAAAAGCGCCGGTGTGGGTGGATCCGGCGTATGGCGATATAGAGGTTGGCGACCTGCTGGTTTCAAGCGCCACCCCCGGTTGCGCGATGAAGGCCGACGCAAGCAAAGTTAAGCCGGGCATGATCCTCGGCAAAGCAATGGAACCCGCGCCCAAGTCAAAGGGCCGGTGCAGGATATTGGTCTGGGTGAATTTGCAGTAGCGCGTTCCCCGTCATTGCGAGGAGCCGTCGTTGACATGAGGCGACGAAGCAATCCCGCTTTTAAAACGAGATTGCTTCGCTGCCGGAAGTAAAGCAAGGGTAGCTCGCAATGACAAGAGAGCGTAGGGGCGCGATTTATCGCGCCCGAAAGAAAGTTTGACTACAAATGGATAAAACAATACAGGAATGGATTGATATTTCGCAATATGATTTCAGTACAGCAGAGAGTATGCTCAAAACTGAATATGTTTTACCTTGAAAGCCGGTATCCCGGTGATAGGAATAAGCTGGCTAAAGAAGTTGGCCCAAAGCAGGCTAAGGAATTGTTGGCTAAAGCTAAAGGAGTATTGGAATGCTTAAGGCAAATGTTACAATAGAGGAAATCGGCAGGGACCTTGCTATGTTTCTTTCGCGTTATATAAAAGTAAACCAGTTGATTCTTTATGGCTCGTATTGTTATGGAAAGCCGCGCGAGGATAGCGATTTTGATATCGCGGTAATTTCCAGCGATTTTAAGGATATGACAGTTTTAGATAAGATTGAGCTTTTTTCTAACGCCTCTTTAGCTGTTGATTCAAGGGTAGAATTAAAAGGGTTTGCGTATAACGAGTATTTGAACCCTCCAAAAGGCTCATTCTTGGAACTTGTTAAGGATAAAGGCAGGGTTATATATTCTTAGCGGCAAACGGGCCGGATAAATCCGACCCCTACAGACGTACTGCGCAGCCACCCTGTAGGGGCGCGATTTATCGCGCCCGAAAAAACGAACTATGGAAAAAAACAAACTTGATTTGATTAATGGCTTCTTTCGTAAAGATAAATCCGTCCTCGCGAGTTACCTTTTCGGCTCACAGGCAACCGGCAAGGCAAATAAATTCAGCGATATCGATATCGCCGTGCTTTTTGACTCAAGCGTCGACAGCAAAGATTATACCGACAAACAATTAACTTTGATGAGCCGTTTAAGCCTGCGCATAGATAGAGAAGTTGATGTGGTTGTCTTAAACCACGCGAGCGCGTTTTTGAAATATCAGGTTTTAAAAGAAGGCGCCAGGGTTTACGAGCGCCCCGGTAGAGATCATCGTTCTTTCGAAGCGCAGGCAGTACTGGAATATTTTGATTACCTGCCTGTACGCGATAGGATTCAAAGCGCGATATTGAAAAGGGTGAAAAGATATAAAGGATTGGGTGCCGCAAAAGAATGATAAGCCAATTTGTGAAAGGAAGGGTGTGCGTGTTTATAGACGCGGCAAATATATTTTATTCGCAACAGACTTTAAAATGGCGGGTAGATTATAAGAAGTTAAAAGAGTATTTTCAGAAAGAATGCAGCCTTCAGAAAATATTCTTCTACACAGGCATGGTTGGGGCGCACGATAAGCAAAATAAATTCTTAGAGAAATTAAGAGGCTATGGGTATATGGTTAAAGCGAAAGAGGTAAAAAGGATTGAAGTTGCCCCTAACGCTTATGAGTGGAAGGGGAATCTTGATGTGGAGTTGGCTCTCGACGCGTTTAAAAATAGCGACAATTATGATACTTGTGTTTTAATGTCTGGTGATAGCGATTTTGCTTCTTTATTGGATGAACTTAAAAGTAAAGGGAAGCGGGTTATTGTTATGTCAACGCGGGGGCATATTTCAAAGGAACTCTTGGATAGGGCTAAGTATATTGATTTGAGAAAATTAAAGGATGAGATTGTTTACGAGGAGGCATAAAAAATCTGGAGATCCCTTTCGGAACCCCCAGAGGTTTGACTATTAAAATATACCACGATTTGCGCTTGTGTCAAGAGAAAGTTTTTATAAAACCGAACTTATAAAACATTAAATCCAATACAGGAGAATAAGGAATGCCACATACGAATACGAAGGTAAAGCGAGGGGATAAAGTTCGCAACCTCTGGGGTTGGATGTTGTTTGACTCACTGAAACCCCGGAGGTTATGTGCCGCTATATTCTCTTCCGTCATTGCGAGCCGTAGGGAACGGTTTGAAACCGTTCCCTACACTATGGCGACGAAGCAATCCCGCTTTAAAAACGAGATTGCTATACCCGCCTTTGGCGGGTTCGCAATGACAAGAGAGTGTAGGCTAAAATGAAAAAAAATATAATAGACTCAAGTTATCCAAAAATCCAGTCAGTGCTTGGATTTTTATCCTGGACACATATTATCGCTTTAATAAGTTAGAAGCGCGAATAGTAGAGGAATAATGTTTAAAGGTGATTTAATCAATTGGCCTGAATTGGGCAGGACGTTAGTGGTGATAGACGCCGCGAATTTGGAGCAATCGGTCAAGTCCATGGGCTGGTGGGTTGATTATGTAAAGCTGTACGCGTTTTTCAAAAATAAGACAACACTTGTTGATATTAGGTATTATGCTCCGCATTTTAACGATGCGCGCCAAAACAATTTTTTTACCGTACTAAAGAAACACGGCTTTACATTAATAACGAAGCCGCTTAAGATTATCGCAGAGATTGATAAAGAATGCGGGCATATACGCAAGGCCAATTTTGACGTTGAGATTACTCTGGATGTAGTTATGTGTATGGATACTTACGATACGTTTATTTTATTTTCAGGAGATAGCGATTTTAATTGTTTAATAAAAAAGGTGCGATGCGTTGGCAAGAAAGCCGTAGTTATTTCTTCGCGCTACCATATCGCGCGCGAGCTGATTGAAAGTTGCAACCGGTATTTAGACTTGAAGAAATTGAGAGATGAGATTGAGAGGAAGGGGAAATAAAAAAGCCCGTCTTTCGCAACGGGCAGTTGATAACTTGAGTATTGCCTCAAGCAATATAAATATATCATAGTTTGCGTTTGTGTCAAGAGAAAGTTTTTATAAAAACGGACTTATAAAACATTAAATTCAATATAGGAGAATAAGGAATGCCACATAAGAATATGAAAACAAAAGCCACGGCTTCATCTAACATATACCCTGTAGGGGCGGCACACTGTGCCGCCCCTACAAAGCGGGAGAGGTTATGTGCCGCTATATTCTCTTCCGTCATTGCGAGGAGCTCTCGCTTGCTCGATGCGACGAAGCAATCCCGCATTAAAAACGAGATTGCTTCACCCGCCTTTGGCGGGTTCGCGATGACCACACTCATCGCGTTCCTGTCTCTCTTCCTATATATGTCCGCCACCGCCACAGCCGGCGACGCCGA
>CAKKQA010000087.1 GCA_919901925.1 Omnitrophica bacterium GWA2_41_15
TCGTTGACAAAAATAGGGGTTATTGTTATACTAATTTTCGTATGATAAACAGCATTGTTAAAACATTTATTGATTTTATCTATCCCCACGCCTGTTTATTATGCCGCGAGAAGATGCCTTACGGCTCTACGCGGGAATTAGTCTGCGCTTCTTGCCTTGATGCCGTACGCCGCAACAGCCCTCCCTTCTGCCAGAAATGCGGCAGAAAGATTAAAGGCACATATACCAGCAAAAATATCTGCAGGGACTGCCGGCAGGCGCATTACCATTTTGACCGCGCGTGGGCAAGCTGTTCATACGAAGGCGCGGTAAAAGAAATGATACATAATTTTAAATATAAAAATAAAATTCCTCTTAAAAAATACCTTTCACAGCTGATGACGGAATTTATAAAAGAATACCGCCTGCCTGTCAATTACTGCGATTATATCGCGCCGGTGCCTCTTTCGGCCGGCAAATTCAGGGAAAGAGAATTCAACCAATCAACCCTGCTTGCTGAAAACATAGCTAGAGATTTCGGCATTAATATCCTTAAAGACAACCTTATACGCGTGCGCGACACGCCGTCTCAAACGACACTTGATATGCCGGGGCGGCGCGAAAACGTGCGCGGCGCCTTCGCGCTTAAAAAGCCTGAAGAAGTCCGGGAAAAAATAATCCTGCTCGTTGATGACGTCTTAACTAGCGGCTCCACAGCTTCGGAAGCCGCCTGCGCCCTAAAAGGCGCCGGAGCGGATGTCGTATTTGTGTTAACCCTGGCCAATTAATTATGCGCATTTTACGCAACTACTTATTAAAAGAATTCACCCTTCCTTTTTTCTTTTCCCTATTTGTCCTCATATTCGTAATGCTCGTCGGAAACATGATAAAGTTAGTAGAGCTCATCATAACCAAAGGCGTAAGTTTCTTTAGCGTATCCAAACTCTTTCTTTTTCTCGTCCCTTATCTTTTGACTTACGTCATCCCTATCGCGGCGCTGGCAGCGGTACTTCTTTCTTTAGGCAGGCTTTCCTCCGACAACGAAATTATCGCCATACGCTCAAGCGGAATAAATATATTTATGCTGATCCTGCCTATTTTGACTGTCGGGCTTCTTTTAAGCTTATTCCTTGTAATATTAAACGACCGGATCATCCCTAAAGCGCATTTTGCCAGCCGGAAAACCCTTATCGAAATCGGCATAAAAAACCCCACAGCGGCGCTTGAGCCGGGGACATTTATCGACTCCTTTCAAAAATATGTCCTTTTCATTTACTCGATAGACCGTAACCCGCTTACAGGCGAGCGCAACATCCTGAATAACGTGCGCATATACGAGCCTCAAGGAAAAGACAAACCCACCCGCACTATCGTCGCCCGCAGGGGAGAATTTGTGTCGATCCCGGAGAAGAAAATCGTCAAGCTAAAACTTATTGACGGGACATCCGACGAGCCGGACGTTAACAAACCCGGAGAGTTTTTTAAACTCAACTTCAAAACTTATTATATGACCCTTAGCATGGCTAACCAGTCTGACAAAAGAGAAATCGAAAAAAAGCCTAAAGACATGACATTGAAAGAACTTATCCAGAAGGAAGCCGAATATAAAAAACAAGGCATTGAAACCATACCTCTTGTAACCCAAATACACGAGAAGCTCGCCCTTGCTTTCGCGGCGCTGGTATTCATACTCTTCGCTTCTCCGCTTGCTATCATAACCCACCGCAGGGAGAAAACCCTGAATTTCGGGCTGGCATTCCTGATAACCGTGCTTTACTATCTTCTGCTTATCGGCTTTGAATCTTTAAGCCTGCAAGGAGTGCTTAAGCCGGCTCTCGCGATGTGGATGCCAAATTTAATCTTTACTACCCTTGGAATCTTTTTGATGGTCAGATTATGCGTATTTTAGACAGGTATATTTTAAAACCGGTCCTGCTTACCTTTTTTGGCTGCCTTCTTGTTTTCATCTTCCTATATATAATCTCCGATATACTCAGCCACTTAGATGACCTCCTGAGAAATCATACCGGTATAATTGTCCTTTACCAATATTACCTGACTAACTTACCGATAATCTTCGCCCAGACCTCGCCTATGGCGATTTTATTGGCGACAATTTATAATTTTGGCAAACTTAACCGCACCAATGAACTTATCGCGATGCGCTCAAGCGGCCTTAGCCTCTGGCAATTAATAACACCTGTGTTAATAATCGGCATACTGCTTAGTTTCACCGTGTTTTTGGCGAATGAAAAACTTATTCCTCAAGCACAGGCTAAAGTAGAAAGCTTAAAAACTAAAATCAAGGGGGAAAAGAATGCCCGGCCAAAAGAACAGGTGATCCACAACCTCACTTTTTACGGGTTAGGCAACAAGCTCTTTTTTGTAAACTCGTTTGACACAAAAAATAACATAATGGAAGGCATCTCCATCCTCGAACATGACCCCATCCAGAATCTGGTTTCTAAAATCACCGCGCGCAGGGGCGATTATAGAGACGGGCTTTGGACCTTTTATGAATACTCGCGCTATAACTTTGATTCTTCTGGCCAGATAACCGAAGACAGCGAATACTTCCCCGAACAGATCATGTATATAACAGAAACCCCGAATGATTTTCTTCAACAGAGAAAACGTATGGAATTTATGAGTATTCTGCAATTGGAAGATTACATCTGGAGGCTTAGAAAAAGCGGGGCGGTTTCGGCTTTAAGAAACTTAGCCGTGGAGCTTTATTCAAGGTACGCCTCATCATTGACCGGTTTAATTTTGGTGTTGATAGGCATGCCTTTTTCTTTCGTAATTAAAAAACGCGATAATATATTCAGTTCCTTCGGGATATGCATCGGCATAAGCTTCCTGTATTACGTCTTAAACGCGGTTTCTTTGTCCATGGGGAAAAACGGGCTTATCCCTCCCATGCTTGCTGTATGGGCTGTGCCTATAATTTTTATCAGTCTGGCTATCCGCTCTATCTCTAAAATACGCTAACCTTTATAAACCCATTTTGTCCGCGTCCCTAAACCACAAACAATCTCATAAGGGATTGTGCCGGCCAATCCTGCCAATTCCTCGACGGTAATCGCCTCTCTCCCCTGCGCGCCTATCATCACTGCGTCCGCGCCCGTCTTTACATCTTTAATATCCGTGACATCAGCCATCATCTGATCCATACAGATATTTCCGACAAGCCTGACACGTTTGCCAGAAATCAAACAAAAAGCTTTATTGGATAAACACCGCGGATATCCATCGCCGTAGCCAATGGATAACGTCGCGAGTTTCATCTTCCCTTCGGCCACGTATGTGTGGCCATAACTTACGCCTTCGCCTTTACCGACGGTATGCAGATGGATGATTTTTGTTTTCAGGCTTAAAAGCGGCCGTAATTTTATTGATGCCTGCTGTTTTGGATACAAACCGTAAATCATTAACCCCGGCCGGACCAGGTTAAAGAGCGCTTTAGGATAATCAATCACACCCATGCTGTTTGCCGCGTGCCTTAAAGGTATTTCTATTCCGGCGGCCTCCAGGCGGTTAATCAAATTGCCGAATATATCTATTTGTTTTTGCGTAAAATCCGGATTCTCTTCGGCACAGGGAAAATGAGTGAATATCCCTTCTATTTTTATGTTTGTCATGAGCGCGATGCCTCTGATAAAATCATAAGCCTCCGCGTAAGCCACTCCAATCCTGTTCATTCCGGTATCAACTTTTATGTGTACCGAAGAAACAGCGCCTGTTTTTTGAGCTTCTTTATTCAGGCTTTCCGCGACCTCTTTAGTACAAACAGTCTGAATAAGGCTGTATTCCAATACGGGTTTGGCATCATCGGGAAGAATAGTGCCCAAAACCACCACAGGCTTTTTGACTCCGGCGTTTCGAAGGACAATGCCCTCATCAATACTTGCCACTCCTAAATAATCCACTCCCAGCGACTCTAATCTTTTAGAGATAGCCACCAACCCGTGGCCGTAACCATGCGCCTTGACCGGAACCAATATTTTTACTTTGGGGCCGGCGATTTTCCTGACCAGATTAAAATTATAATCGAGATTCTTAAGGTCAATCTCCGCCCATACCGGCCGGTAATTTGTTCTATTGTCTGGATTCATGTAATTAACTAAAAAACGCCGTCATTGCGAGGAACCCCTGCTCGGCATATCCGTGACGAAGCAATCCCGCTTTTAAAAAACGAGATTGCTTCGTCGCGCCGTGCCAACAACAGCTCCTCGCAATAACACCATTTTTATGTGTTTCTCACCTGGCAATCCTTCGGATACAAATAAAGCGGAACTATTTTTACCGCGTCTTTAAATTCTTTGTTTTTAATTTTCTCAAGCGCCAAAGCCAGAAGAAACTCCGGGCGAGGATACCAGTTATCCTCTTTTTCAAAATATGCCTTTTGCCTAAGCCGATTATCGATTTTCACGCGATAAAGCATGATCGCGTCGCCTAAAAACACAGTTTCCTTCTTTATATAACCCAACAACTCATTTATCCCGACAAGCAAATACCTGCTTTTACGCCGCCTATTCGCGCCATCCTTCCTATATATAGCCGAATAAACCAACGCCCTCTTGGCATCAACCAGAGGACAGATGTCTTTATCTTCATCGCCGGCCGAATAAGCCAGGACATCTAAACTGTTAATCCCGATTACAGGTTTTTTAAGGGCCAAAGCAAACCCTTTTATAGTAGCCAGGCCTATCCTTAATCCGGTAAAAGAGCCCGGGCCTAAGCCAACGGCAAGAAAATCAATATCTTTTAAGGCAAGCCCTGTTTTTTTCAGGCATTTATCTATTATAGGAATTATCAAGCGCGATAATTCCCTGCCTAAAGGCTTGTGATATCGGACAAGGATATCCTTATCTTTTGCTATTACTAAACAGAAATATTTTGTCGAAGTGTCTATCGCTAATATATTCATATTATTGCCCCATTACTGCCTAAATTAAGCTTAACTATCCATTCATTGTAGGGGCGCCATTTATGGCGCCCGACGGTAAAACGGGCTTGGTAAATCAATCCATACAAACGGGTTTGATAAATCGAACCCCTACAGGCATACCGAAACCCGCGAACGGGCCGGATAAATCCGGCCCCTACGGACATACCGCAACATACCTGTAGGGGCGCCATTTATGGCGCCCGACGGTAAAACGGGCTTCATATAACCGTGGGGTCAGGTCCAAAACACGGTTCTTAAGTGTCCCCACCTAGGCGGGGACACTTAAGGCGGTTAATTTGTACCTGTCCCCAATCTAAGCGGTGATTAATTTTTCGTATTCCGGGAACCTTTTTCTTAAAGTGTTTACCAATCCCTGATTCTGGCGAAGGCTAAGCGCGGGGTCAGCATCTAACAATCCCGAGGCTTCATCTTTAGCTATTTTTATGGCCGCCAAATCAGTAAGAACGTTCACGCGTAATTCCGGAATGCCATGCTGGCGCCTGCCGAAAAACTCTCCCGGCCCGCGGATTTCCAAATCCCTCTCGGCGATTTTAAAACCGTCAGGTTCTTCGGCTATCGCCTTAAGCCGAAGGGCGGATTCTTCGGAAGATGATTCAGCAAGCAATATGCAGTGCGACTGATAACCTCCCCTGCCTATCCTTCCGCGCAGTTGATGCAGCTGCGCCAGGCCAAACCTCTCGGCGTGTTCGATGACCATTACCGTGGCATTAGGGATATCAATACCGACTTCGATTACGACAGTAGAAACAAGCATATCTATTTTCCCTTCTTTGAATTTCCGCATGATCAAATCGCGCTGTTTCTGTTTTAACCTCCCATGAACAAGCCCCAACTTGTAATCCTTAAACACACTCTTGCTTAAGTCTTCATACATACTTTTTGCTGCCCTTAGGTCAAGCTTCTCGGACTCATCTATTATAGGATAAACCATGAAACATTGCCTGGAATTTTTCAGGTTGTCCTTTATAAAATCATAAACCCACTGGCGCTTCTCTTCGGTAAAGACGTATGTTTTAACCGCAAGCCTTCCTTTAGGCATCTGGTCAAGGGTAGAAATATCCATATCGGAATATATTGTCATCGCCAATGTGCGCGGGATAGGCGTAGCCGTCATAATCAGGCAGTCAGGATTAACGCCTTTAGACTGCATATTCAACCTCTGATATACGCCAAACTTATGCTGTTCGTCAATTACCGCCAGCCCTAAATTCTTAAATTCCACCTGCTGTTGAATAAGCGAATGTGTCCCAATAACAATATCTATTTCACCGTTTTTTATCTGCCGGCAAATCTTTTCTTTATCTTTCGTGTTTAGGCTTCCGGTTAATAATCCTGTCCGTATCTGGGCGCCGTTTTTCTTAAGGCCAGACAATTGGCCGGTTATATTCTTATAATGTTGTTCGACGAGAATTTCCGTCGGAGCCATAAATGCCGCCTGATAACCCGCGGATACCGCGATAAGGCAGGCATAGAGGGCAACAACAGTCTTACCGCTTCCCACATCTCCTTGCAAAAGCCGATGCATTGGTCTTTTGCCTGCCATATCCTGTTTTATTTCTTGAATAACCCTTTTCTGGGCATCGGTCAATTCAAAAGCAAGCCCCTTGATAAATTGCGCGAGCACGCCTTCATCCGGTTTATGGATAATACCCGCAGTCATATTCAATATCCTGCGGCGCAAACCAAATATTAACTGCAGGAGAAAACACTCTTCAAAAACAATCCTTCTAAACGCGGTATCCTGATGAAGCGCGTCACGCGGAAAATGCATATTGCTGATTGCCTCGGCAATATTAAGCAGATTATGGCGCCGGCGGACATCAAAAGGAATTATATCTGCTGCTAAAGAAAGATATCCGTCTAAAGCTGACTTCACTATTTTTCGCAAAACCCGCTGGCTTAATTTTTCGCTTAGCGAATAAACAGGGACTATGCGCCCATAATTAAGGTTTTCTGCCCGTAGGGCGTCATCTATTATTTCAAACTCCGGATTTTGCATCTGAAAGCCCTTACCGCGAAAATCAACTTTGCCATACAGCAGGACTTCCTTACTTGCTTTTAGATAATTACGCAGGTATGGCTGGTTAAACCAGACACAATGAAGCCTTGCGGATTTATCCTCTACTATTATTTCGAATATTTTTAAGCCTTTTTTATGGTAGCTTAAACGTTGGCCGAAACCAAGCACCTTCCCCTTTACCGTCTGTAATTCTCCCGGCTTTAGCTCGGCAATCTCCGTTATATTAGTCCTATCTTCGTAACGGCGGGGAAAATAATAAAACAAGTCTTCAATATTTTCAATCCCCAGTTTTTGAAAAATCTGCGCCCTTGACGGCCCAACTCCTTTTATATACCTGATATTATCGCTAAGCTGTTTATACATAACCCCTTTGTAGGGACAGCACAGTGTGCTGTCCCTACACCAGATACTCCCATTTTATGGGGACAGGTCCAAAACACGGTTGGGACCTGGTCCAAAACACGGTTCGAAAGTGTCCCCAATGCCTGGGGACACTTCTCTCGGTTAATTTGGACCTGACCCCACGGTTAAATTGTACCTGTCCCTAAAGATTGATTAGCCCTAAGACGGATTCTTTGACCCAGCCGATTTTGCCGTCAAGGCGTTTGACTTTATACCAATTATCTTTATCCTCTAAAATCTCAACCCTGCTGCCTTGGGGAATTTTGAAATAAACCGTGGCGTTATCCAAAGGCTCAAACCGCCCTTGCGCTTGCGAAGACGTTATTATGGCGTCCTTGCCAAGGTGGGTTATTTTTTTATTGAAGTTAACCGCGGCGAAGATAAAAACAATAACTATGATAGCTATAAAATACCGCAGAGCCTCTCTTAACGCAGGAACAAATAACCATAAAGTCCAAGAAAAACAAATTATAAAGTATACCGCTGATAAAAACACCGTTAATCCGTCAATAGTTAAACCCTGCGCCAATCTTTCGACAAACGCAAACCAAGTCTTTCTTAAGGCAACAGGGCTCTCTTTCAACGAAGACAAGGCGTACTCGTAATTTGCTTTCAGGTCGCTATCCGCGGGGATAAAAAGCTTCGCGCGTTCATAATTAAGGATTGCCTTTCCTGTCTCGCCTTTTTTAAAATAAGCGTTGGCTAAATTATAATATACGTTGCCGCTTTCTGATTTTTGCCTGATGATGTTTTCATAGCTTGAAATAGCCTCGTCAAATTTACCTTCCGCATAGGCGCTATTGCCTTTAAGGAAAAGATAAACCGGGCTTTCTTCTTTTTGCTGGGCGAATACCGGCACGCAAAATAAGAAAAATAATGCCGTAAACTGTATAAGCTTTTTCATTCCTTCATCCTCTGAAAATATACGATTAATTCTTCCAAATCCTTTAAGGTTGTTTCCATTCTGGTTTTATCAAACGCGCCCGCGGCATAGCGCGCCATATCGCAGTCTTTAAAAATATTCCGCAGCCTTTCTAATATCTGAGGGTCAATATTTTTAGTTTTTAAGAATTCGTCGATTATATTTATGGTTATGCCGCCTGAAGCGAGGTCAAATTTATCCCCTAAATATTCCTGAACAGCCTTAAACACCGCGTTGTAAAATTCTTCGGGCTTAGCTTGTTTTAAGAAATCCCTGGCATTTTCAACAGACTTTTTCACTCTCCTGGGGGCGTTTAACCTGCGGGCATAACTGACATCTTGTTTTAGCCTGTTTCTACGGTTAAGCGCAATATATAAAACTACCAACAAAGCTAACGGCAAAAATTGAAACCAAACAAAAGCTTTATTCTTATAAAGCGGTTTCTGCCTGGATTTCAAATCACCTATGAAATCTTTAATATAAACAATATCCTTACCGAGAGTTTCCGGAGGCGAATAAACTGTCAGCCTCTTTGAATAAGGCTCAACCACTTTCTGTGTTTGCGCCTCTTCTTTGGTAACCGTTATAGGGAAAGGCCCGGCAGTCGCCCTGCGGTAAGTCCCGCTGGATATATCAAAAAAACTAAAAATCACCCTCGGGATTTCCTGGATTTTTTCATCCATCGGCATTATCACCTGCTCAAAAACTTTTGTCCCATTTTCCTGCTTTGTCTGAGGGTCATAAATCTTAAAACCGTCTGTGGTTTCAATCTTCGGGCAATTGACAGTGTTAAAATTACCTTCTCCTCTTATTACCATTTTCAAAGTGACAGGATCCCCTGCCCTTACTTCATGCGGCCCAACAGTAACATCGAGGGTAAAGTTTCCCATTGCCCCCGAGAAATCTTGCGGCTTGCCTTCTTCCGGCAAAGGCAATATCGTTATTTTCATCTCTGAAGAATTTACGTCTAAAGGATAGGCCTCGTATCCGCCGAAGAAATCATCAAAAAAACTATCCATACCTGAAGGCCTTCTCTGCCCTTCTTTTCTAGCCATAAGATTACACTTTAACATGGCAGGGCCGACTTTAAATTCTCCCGGCCTTATTCCAAAGAAAGTTGTGTCAAATTCAATAACGTCATAGGCAAGGCCTCCTGAAATTTCCTGATATTGCCTTGGCTGTTGCAAACTGGACGCGGAAATCCCTTCGTGGTTAAACTGCGGGTATTGAATATCCCTGACTGCCAATTTGTTCACATACAACTTTATAGTTAACGGGACTGTCTCATTTAAATAAGCGGTGTTTTTTCCAACCTGCATTATCAGAAAAATCTTGTCTTTTAAATCAAATTGCTGGCTGCCTGATTGAGCCGGGCTTTGAGCTTGCGGCGCCTGGGAAACCTGCCCTTCAACCACCTCGAGGGTAATAGGTTTAGAGGTATAAATAGCGCCTTGGTACTCCAAAGAAAACGGCCCCAGTTGGAATGTGCCTGTCTTAACCGGCAAAAGGAGATAAATGTAGGTTATGGAATTGGAAACCTTGCCGTTAACTATGGACATACTTGTGGAAGAGCCAGTATACTGCCACTTAAAACCATCAATATTAGGAAGGCCCGGCGCGGACATATTCTCAACGCCGTAAAAGGTAAGGTTTAACTGTAAAGTGCTTCCCAAAGAAACCTTGTTCCTGTCAACCGAAGCTTCAAACCTGATGTCTTTGGCAAAACAGGCATTAGATATAACCAAAAACATCAAAAGAATAATTGCCAGTATTTTAAGATTTTTAAAAAATTTCATATCTATCATAAATCCTTGTCGAAATTACCGTCATTCAGACTGTGTCACAATAGTAAAACGCGTGTCATTGCGAGCCACCGCAGTGGCGAAGCAATCTCTCTTTATGGGATTGCTTCGTCGCCACATGTCAACAACAGCTCCTCGCAATGACACAGTTACTTCCAGAAGCTGAACTGTTACTCACAATGACATTCCCTACCAATCCTTTAACGGCTTTCCCGATGAGCTTTTTTCAGCTTTATCCCTTAATTCGCCCCTGACTTCCTCTTGACGCAGGCCTTCTAGCAGCATTTCCGCTTCTTCTTTAGACATCTCTTTCAGCGGTTCGCCTTGTGAGCCATTGCCCTCTTTCTCTCGCGCGTCGCGCTTCTCGTTACTTTGCTCCTCTTCGCCAGCCTCTTGTTTTTCCTTCTCTTCCTTACCCCTACCCTGCTCCTGGCCGCCTTCTTTTGATTCCTGCGGCTGATTTTGTTTTTGGTTTTCGTCTTGTTGTTTTTCTTTTTCCCGCGCGTTTTGTTTTTCCTGTTCCTGTTGGCCTTCATTTTCGCTTTGCTGTCTTTGCTTCTCCTGCTCTTCTTGTTTCTGATCCTGTTTCCCTGATGTCCCTGACGAAGAACTTTGGTTTTGCTGATCTTTCTTCTGATCCTTTTGATCCTGGCTCTGGCTTTGGCTCTGCTGATTCTGCTGTTTTTTCTTGAGCCTTTCTAATTCTTTATTTATGAACTCATAATTAAACCGCGCGTCTTTGTCATTAGCATCTAATTCCATTGCTCTCTTATAATAAGCCAACGCGCTTTTAAATAAATTTATCGCCTGCGAAACATCATTTTCCTCTTCTTTTTGTTTTCCTAATTTATATTTGCTGTTTCCTAAATTATAGTTCGCGGCTGCCTCCGCAGGCTTATCTTCACTGGCCAAAGCCTTAACAAAAGAGCTTTGCGCCTTTTTATATTCGCCGTATTTATATTCGGCACAGCCTTTGCCAAAATTTATATTCGCAGAATCGCCGTTAGCACTCAAGATGTTATTGTACTCTTTCACCGCCTTTTCATACTCGCCTTCTTTATACAATTTATCAGCCTGGCGAATGCTGCTTAAAGAAGCGGCATAGCCTAAATTACTAGAACATATAATAGCAAAAAATATGAGAAATCTTAGAAAATAATCCATGTGGCCTGTTTTTCTAATCCGTAAAATCATTTTTTCTCTGTAATTAACATTTCAGCAGCCAATAATATTATCGCTATGGCAAGCGCCCACTGGAACTTCTCTTTATATTGCTTAACCATTTTACTTTCAAATTCTTTCTTTTCCATTTTAGAAAGCTTATCCTCATAAATAAGGTTTAACCCGAATTCTTTCGAAGTAGACCTGACGTAACTTCCGCCTGTTTCTAAAGCTATTCTTTCCAATAACTCTTCATTAAGGCGCGATTTAACCACATTTCCTTCCATGTCTTTTAAATAACCTTTCCCTTCCTCCTGAACCGGGATCAAATCGCCTTCCTGCGTGCCGATGCCGACGCTAAATATCCTGATCTCCTCTTTTTTAGCTTCGCCAGCCGCTTTTAACGGGTCTCCTTCATGGTCTTCTCCGTCGGTTATGATAATAAGTACTTTATATTTATTCAAACCGCCTTCATAACTTTTTAAAGCCTCGCGGATAGCGTTTGATATAGACGTGCCGCCTTTGGGAATCAGTTCCGTGTCAACGCTCTCCAAGGAAAGCAAAAATCCGTTATAATCAACCGTCAAAGGGCATTCCAGAAAAGCAGTCCCGGCAAAGGCGATAAGGCCGATCCTGTCGCCTTTTAGCTTTTTAACAAAATCGCTCAAAGCCAGTTTAGCGCGCGCCAGCCTGTTCGGTTTTACATCCTCGGTCAGCATGCTTTTGGAAGCATCAACCGCAATCAATATATCCAGCCCTCTTCTTTTAACATCCTGCCAGTCAAAACCCCATCGCGGGCGCATAAACGACAGAAGCAGGAAAAAAATACAGGCGATAAGCAAAAAAACTTTCAGGTTGCGTTTCTTCGGGTCAAAAGAATCAGCCAGGCCTTTTAAAAGCTCTTTATCGGCAAAAGAAGACATTGCTTTTTTACGGCTTCTAGACGCCCAGATATAAAACAATATCAGCCAGATGAATATCCAGAAAAAATAGATAAAATTTAACTGCGCGAATCTCATTAGGGAATCCTTCTTAGAACTGTATTGCTCAAAACTATTTCTAATAACAATAAAACCAGCGCCGGAATCAAAAATAACGGGAACAATTCGTTATATTCCAGATAACCGCTTTGCTCAACAGGAGTTTTTTCCATACGGTCTATTTCCTTATAAATAGCTTTTAGGCTTTCCGTATCCGTGGCACGGAAATATTTCGCGCCGGTAATCTCGGCAATTTTCTTTAACGTATCCTCATCTATATCTATTTTGATTTCTTGATAAACCGTATTACCCCAGAAATCTTTCACAGGATACGGGGCCAGCCCGCGAGCCCCGGCGCCAATCGTATAAACCTTTATTTTTAACGCCTTGGCTGCTTCCGCGGCGACAAGAGGGGAAATATCGCCGGCGTTATTCCTTCCGTCTGTAAGCAATATAATAACTTTACTTTTAGCTTTGGTATTTTTAAGCCTGTTCAAACTGGCGGCTATGCCTGAACCTATAGCCGTGCCGTCTTCTATAAAACCAGCTTTTATTCTCTCTAAATTTTTAATCAACCAGCCATAATCCAGGGTCAAAGGGCAGACCGTGTACGCCCTGAAAGCAAAAGCAACAAGCGCCATCCTGTCATTATGCCTGCCCACAACAAAATCCTTAACCACACTTTTTATTACGTCAATACGGCTTCGCCTTTTTCCGGCAAGCTGGAAATCTTCCGCTAACATACTTGTCGAACAATCAAGGGTTAAAACTATATCTATGCCTTCGGGTTGTATTTTAGAGTCGCTGACAGGGGACTGCGGCCGGGAAAAAGCAAGTATCGATAAGACAATTACCGCGCACCTCATAAGGCTAAGGTTATGGTAAAGGTGGATTTTCCAGGAGCTCTTTAATCCTGCCAAAAGCTCTCCCGAAGAAAACCTGATACTTGCGGCGCTATCTTTTCTCCTTAAATACAGCGCTACCGCAAGAAAAACAGGAAGCAATATTAAAAAATACGGGTCATGAAAGTACATTTTATCGCTTGATAACCACTTCCAACCTACGCAGTTGGAAGTGGTTGATAAGCCGGTATTGTCTTATCGATTATTTGTTTAGCCAAGTTAAAGCTCAAATCTATTTCTTCCCGCGGGGGGGCGTATTTGGCAAACTTGACCATGTCACAGCTGATTAAAAAATCTTTTAAAACACTCCGGACCTCGCTATTTAATTCCGCGTAATCCCCCACTTTAGCCAAAAACTCTTCGGTTGTCATCTCGGGGGCGCGTAAATTAAACCTGTCCTCTAAATAATGCCTGACAATATATGATAGCTCGAAATAATATTCTTTAACCTTGCCTCTTCCCGGATAATCCAGAAGCCTAAGTTCTTCAAGCATTTGATAAGCAAACTCCCAGGCAGGCTTGACCCTTGAAGCATACTCCTTTTGTTTCCTTCTCCAAAACCTTAATGAAAGCCAAACCGCGCCTGATAAAATCAGAAAAGCCGCGAGCATAAGCAAAAATTTTTTAAATTTTTCTGCCGGGCTTATCGGCCCTTTAATATCTTTTATATCCTTGGAATCTTTTTCCAGCAGGCTTTTAATTTCAAACTCTTGGGCGGGAATTTTAAGAGAGAGGATTGCAGAATTAAGGCTATCTTTATATTTTACAATAAACTCAGGGATAATATATTTACCGACTGAGTAAGTGCTAAATTTATACCATTGCGTAAATCTCTTTTTCTTAAAGATCCCTTTTCTGAACAAACCCGAATCTTTTATGCTTAGCGCAGGGGAATCGGATTTCTCTTCACTCGCTTCTTCTTTTGCCTCTTGCGAGCCTTGCTGGCTTTTAAGCTTTTTTAGCCCTTTAGCTACTTCGGAAAAATCAAATTCCGCCGTCCGCGGCGCGACAAGAGTTATCTCATACTTTATATAATCGCCGATGGACGCTGTTTTTTTGTCTAAGGCTGACTTGACTTTTATAGCATTGTTAACTTCTTGCGCGAAGCCAGAAGAAACCACGCATAGAAACAACATAAGTGATAATAATTTTATTTTTTTAATCATTTTAGTTCTTAAGCCATACAAACGAGTTCGATAAATCGAACCCCTACAGGCATACCGAAACCCGCGAACGGGCCGGATAAATCCGGCCCCTACGGACATACCACAACATACCTGTAGGGGCGCCATTTATGGCGCCCGAAGGCAAAACGGGCTTGGTAAATCAATCATTACAAACGGATTCGATAAATCGAACCCCTACAGGCGCGTAACCGCGGATCATCTACCGCATTCTTCTTTCGCGCGCCCGGAAAAACGCGAACAAGCTCTTTTCATAAGGGATATCGGTGCGCACGTCTATATTGTCCATATTTACCGAGCGAAAGAGCTTTTTCCGGGAAGAAAACATGGCAAGCGAATTTTTGTTGTATTCCTCCCTTAACGCTGAATTGGTAGTATCGACTAAATACTGCTTATTGTTCTCGGCATCTTCTAATTTTATAATCCCGACGTTGGGAAGCTCGAATTCCCTGCGGTCGGTTATTGTTACGGCAATAACATCATGGCGCTTATTAGCGATAGAGAGTGATTTTTTTAAATCCTCATTATAGCCATTGCCGCTTTTAGGTTTAAGAACGCCTCCTGTGCCATAAAAATCAGAAAGGACAAACGCGACTGTCTTTCGCGCGGTAACCCTGTTTAGGTATTCAAGCGCGGCGCTTATATCGGTTTTTTTCCCTTGAGGCTTTAAATAAAGCGCCTCCCGGATAACTCTCAATACATGGCTTAATCCTTTTCGCGCCGGGATAAACTTTTCTATCCTGTCGGAAAAAGCTATAAAACCCACCCTGTCATTATTTTTAATAGCCGAAAAAGCAAGGACCGAACAAAGCTCGGCGGCCAGCTGGCTTTTAAGCTGTTTTACCGTGCCGAACGCACTTGAGGCGGACATATCCAAAAGAAGCATCACCGTCAATTCCCTTTCTTCGACGAACTTTTTGACGTAGGGATGTCCCGTGCGGGCGGTGACATTCCAGTCTATAGAACGTATTTCATCGCCCGGCTGGTATTCGCGCACCTCATCAAACTCCATGCCTCTGCCTTTAAAAACGCTCTGATACTGCCCGGCAAAAACATCAGAAACCATCCGCGAGGTGGTAATTTGTATCCGGCGAATTTTCTTTAAGACTTCTTTTGGAATCATATATCTGTGCCCATCTATGTCTATACCATTTACTCAAGCTTAGAGATTGCTTCGCCACTGCGGTGGCTCGCAATGACACGCGTTTTACTATTGTGACACAGTCTGACTGACACGGTTACTCCCGAAAGCTGAACTGTTACGTGCCTATCTGTGTTTTACGGAACCTCTACTTCTTCAAACACCCTCTTAATAATATCTTCCGAGGTCTTCTCTTCGGCTTCAGCCTCATAACTGACAATTACCCTGTGCCTTAAGACATCGGCTCCTATAGACTTAACATCCTGCGGAGTAACATATCCGCGGCCTTGAAGAAAGGCATATGCCTTCGCGGCAAGGGTCAAATAAATAGTCGCCCTCGGAGACGCTCCATACTGGATAAGCCCGGATAAATCATCCAACTTAAATCTTTTGGGTTCTCTTGTCGCGAAGACAATATCTACAATGTACTTTTCAATTTTTTCATCGAGGTATATTTCATCAACCACGCTTCTTACCCTGATGATGTCTTCGGGGCTGACCACCTGATTTATATCTATTTTTGTATTTGTATGGGCCATACGCTTAAGTATCCTGCGCTCTTCATCCATCGTCGGATAAGTTATTTTTATCTTAAGCATAAACCTGTCTACCTGCGCCTCGGGCAAGGGATAAGTGCCTTCCTGCTCTATCGGATTTTGCGTTGCCATAACTAAAAATGGCTCCTCCAGCTTAAACGTATTTTCGCCGATAGTAACCTGCCTTTCCTGCATTGCCTCAAGCAAGGCGCTTTGAACTTTAGCCGGCGCCCTGTTGATTTCGTCAGCAAGAATAATGTTAGCAAAAAGAGGCCCTTTCTTGGTCGTAAACGCGCCGTCTTTGGGATTATAAACCAACGTGCCGATTAAATCCGCGGGAAGTAAATCCGGAGTAAACTGAATCCTCTGAAATTTTGTTTTTAACGCTTGCGCCAAAGTCTTAATCGACATTGTCTTGGCAAGGCCGGGAACCCCCTCAACCAATATATGGCCGTTAGCCAGAAGGCCTACTAAAAGCCTGCCGATAAGGTAACTCTGCCCGATAATCACCTTTTCAATTTCCGTAACCAAAACACGCACAAAAGCGCTTTCTTTTTCAACCTTTTCATTAATCGCTGATATCCCGCTTGTAATCATGCCCACCTCCGTTAAAAATAATCCCCATTGTAACAGTTCAGCCCTTGGAAGTCACCGACGAGTGTCATTGCGAGCGACCGAAGGGAGCGAAGCAATCCCATAAAGAGAGATTGCTTCGCCACTGCGGTGGCTCGCAATGACACGCGTTTTACTATTGTGACACAGTCTGAATGACACGGTTACTTCCGTAAGCTAAACTGTTACTCCCCATTTTCGTTTTTTCTTTCAAACCAACGCGCTTGATGCCCTGTCACAAAATAAAAACCCTTTTCTCGTCAACTTAATTCCTATATTCTCTCGCGCGCTCTTTACGTATTTAATCAAGCCATCTGATAAAAGCCCGGCTTCTCGCGCTCTTTCCAGCCCTAAGAAATCAAATCCGGTTTTTTTCTTAAAACCCCTGTAATTTATGCCTTCATTTGTGCGGATTTTTAAGGCCGCGGTTTCTCTTGCCGAATCAATGGCGGATAATTTCTCTTTAAACGCGATCAAGCTTTTATCCGCCTTAAACCTTTTAATATATTCTAATGTGTCACTGACATTTACTGACCGTATTCCGTCAACATAAGAAGCAGCCGAAGGGCCTAACCCAATATAAGGATTATTTTGCCAATAATTATAATTATGCCTCGAGATATATCCTTGTTTCGCGAAGCTGGACACTTCATACTGCTTAAAACCTTTTTTTCGCAGGTAGTCAATCGCAATTTGATACATCCGGCCGCATATTTCTTCATCAAGCGGGGCAATCTTTTTCTTCTTTAACAAAGAAAAAAGGCAAGCCTTCTTCTCATAAGTCAGCGAGTAACATGAAATATGCGTAATAGGAAGGCTTACCGCCTGTGCCAATTCTTCCTGCCAGCTGTTTAATGACTCATTATAAAAGCCGAAAATCAGGTCACAGCTTATATCGCGAAACCCTTTTTTATATGAGCGCTCAATAGCCTGCCTTGCCTGCTTAGCGGTATGAATCCTGCCCAATCCTTTTAACTTATTATCATCAAACGACTGCGCGCCGATACTTAAACGGTTTACTCCTTTATCTTTCAATAAAGCTATTTTTTGCGCGTCGAGGCTTTCCGGATTTGCCTCAACGGTAAATTCCAACCCGGGCCGCAAAAATCCCTTTAAACCTTCTAACAGGCTTTCCAATAGCTTAAAACCTAAAACAGTTGGTGTTCCCCCTCCTATATATATGGTTTTTAACGGACAGTTTATCGCCTTTATCTGTTTTAATAAAGATTTAACATAGGCTGCGGCAATACCTCTTGTCTCGGGGACAATACTGTAGAAATCGCAATAAAGGCACTTGGCCTTGCAGAACGGAATATGTATATAAAGCGCCTGCTCCATTACTCTTACCGCCATTGGTTCTGCGCTGTGCCTTTCATCTTGTTTAAGAACTTATTAATCTGTCCGGCCATATTAGTATTCGAAACCCCGCCGCCTCTTTCAGAAAGGTATATCCTGAATTGTTTACCGATTGTATAATCCGGCATACCGTTCAGTATTTCGTTGGCTTTATCTTTATTCAGTGACTGTATCTTTTTGATGACTTCAGCCTTATCCAGATTCGCGCTAAAGCCGTAACGGCTCATAATATCCGGGTATTCTTTTATTACATCGCGGATTTTAGCGTATTTTCTTTTGAATTTTCCCTCATCCATATCCGTAATTTTATTTATCGCGTTCCTCTTTATCTGCTCTAAATCCACAGTCAGCAAAAATGCCCGGGCAAACGTTTTAAAGGTTATACCGATTATTACATCCGACATGACGTCCTGCGTGCTGGCCGACGCAGGTGCCGCGGCAGAAAAAGCCCTTATCGGAAAACCACAAGAAAACAAAAATAATACTACTATTGAATAACTGAGTTGTTTTAATCTATACATATCCGTGCCTATGCAGCCTGCCAGAGTTTAAAGATTGCTTCGTCGCCGCGTATCAGCGGCAGCTCCTCGCAATGACACCAATAATGGCTACGTTCAAGCTATAATCTTAATCACTTCGCTTATTGGCTGTCCAAGATAAATCCCGAGCTTTCGGGCATTTCTCGTGCAGGAATGCACATCAGCCTTTAACGCGGCTTCGATTGTTGCCACCTTGACAATCTTTACCGCGACATCCTTAAACTTTCCGGCAACGCTTAAATTCAAATAACCGCACATCACATACCCTTTTTCGCCTCTTAAGACAATCAAATTCTTCTCAAGAAGCTTCATATTTATAGCTTCTATATATCTCTTCCCTACCTTTATCTTTTTATATTGCATTTGATTCTTTTCTCGCTTTGGGAGTAGTATTAAAATACAAATACTTCCCCAGCATAAGCCGCGTCTGGGCGTCCAGCGCCGGCAAAGAGCCGAGCGTAGCCGAAATCAAGGGTATAAGGGCCCACTGCAAAACAAAAGAAACATAAATCAGCCTTGAGACGCCTTTAGGCCTCGGAGGAAGAAACTCATAGCTTATGATAACGCAAAGAATAAGGATAAAACTTAAAGAGTTAAAGGTTATCGTGTTTATATAAGAAAGATTAAACATAACAAGGGAATTTTTCATAATTAACCGCCCCCACAATAAGACCAGAGGAGTTATTAAACTGATCACTATTGTCCATGTCGCCCAGTTGATATGGTTATCCAACGTCTGAAAAAGCCTGCTGAATTTAATATACAGCGGGATATTTCTATTTTTTGAGAATTCCAGCCCCAGGAAAACAAAATTTTCCACTCCCCATGCCCATCTTCTTTTCTGTTTATACTGGACTTTCACAGTTTCCCAAAAGCTTTTACCGACAGCTATATCCATATAAACAGGCACGTCCAGCGCGAGAGTCCGGTAATCGCCGTCATATTTAATAAAACACTTCCAGAAAATCAAGGAATCATCCGATATAAGGTCAACCGGCCAGTAACCGACCTCATCCAGAGTTTTAAAGCTCATACTATGCGAAGAAAAAGTTATAAATTTTTCATACCTCATGCTTTCGATCAACTGCCAGAAAGTAGAGCCTATTTCTATTACCCTGGCAAAAGCAGGGGCTGTATAAATATTATTGCTATACACCGGGAACGGCTGAAAGCTTACCTTGTGCCTTTTAGGGATGCTTAAGAAATTATATGTCAGGCAGGAAAAATAGTTTTTATCGGAACAGGTATCGGCGTCAAAACACGATATGATGACATTTTCTAACTTTAAGCCGCGGTTTAACAGGTATTCCTTAACCTGCCTTGCCGCGTAAGTAGCGTTAGCGCCTTTGGCAGGAATCTCCCCTTCTATCTTATTCGGATGAATAGTGACGATCACATCTTTAAAATATTCTTTATATTGCTTTTTTATAGCATCGAGCTTTAAATCTGAATATGCCTCCCTTGCCTCGCCTGCCAAAACCACAACGATCTGTTGCCTGGGAAAATCCACTTCTTTGAGCGAATTCAAACTGCCTTCCAAAACCTCATTCGGCTCTTTATAAGTTGTATAAAGCACTACATGAAGCACATCATTGAGGCCTATGTCGCTTTGGACATCCCGGCACTTACCCAGCCAATCAACATTCCTCTTCGATAAAACTCTCTGGTGGGCCATTACCAGCAGGATACTCATATAAAGCAGGCGGCAGACCCAATAAAGAAGGTAGACAATCATTACAATAGCCGCGGAGAGCGGTTTAACCATAAACAATACGAGCAAAAACAAAATAATAAACCAGCTCAAAAAACCCGGTATTATTTCCAATAATCTTTTAAATCTATACGGACCGTCCATAGAAGGAAAATTATGTCCCCAGATTAAATATCGTCGCCTCTTTTTCCCTCTTCTCATTTATCAGAGGCATCAACTCTATCCTGAAAAAAGAAAAAGTCCCCGCGGGCATGACCTTATCCCTTATGTAAAGGATCTCAGCCCGGTTATCATAAAATACTTTGGAATTTATGCTGCGCAGTTGAAAAATAGGAAAAACAACTGCCGGATTCTGTATATCCATGGCAATGACCTTAAGGCCGTCCTGAATCACCAGATACCTGTCCCTTATGCCGAAGAAGGCATCCTTTATAAATTCATCCGCTTTATAAACAGGCATAACATCTTTCTCTTTCGAAGAACGGTCTTGAGGAAATTCCAAAAACCAGACATTCTTATCGCTATAGAACATAAGGCGGTTATTGCTTTCTTTTAAATCAACAATCGCCGAAGCAACATCCGCCCCAAAATCCTTTGAGGAAATTTTCTCTATTCCCTTAAAATCGCTGTCCAAGAAATAAACTCCTTTGTCGGTAAAAATCACTATCTTATCCCCGAAAAAATGTTTATTAAAGAAAAACCTGTAAACATTAAAATTGAATTTCAATTTTTCCACATTTCTCATCTCGGGGACAAGGATGACGTCTATATCAGAGACTATGGAAGGCTTTACTTCTATCGGGACGCTGTAGGTATAAAACCCGTTTTTTTCAAGCGTGACCACGTATTCATTAGGCATGGCTTCCCTGATGATGCAAGGAGAGGCCTCTCTGTGTTTCTTGCCGTCAAGATACACATCCACTCCCTTAGGGAAGGTCTTAATAGAGATTATGCCTGTTTTGAGGAATTTCTTTGTCTTTAAGTCTAATTTATACCCCAGCGAATAAAAAACCACCGCCGGAGTAAAAACAACAAACATAATAAAAAATAGCCAAAAGAAAAGCCTTCTGGCAATAAGATACTTCCTTGGTTCCATTTACTGGCCTACTTTAATCTCTAAATCACGGCTGCCGTCGCTTAAAATCACCCTATCGGTTTTTATCTCAATTACCGTGTATCCGCCGATACCGGCACCAATCGAAACAATTTTATCGTTAATTATAGCCCTTGGTTTTTCACTGTCCCAAACAATGCCGCTTAAAGTAAAACCGGCAGAGTCTGCTCTAACCGGCGCTTGAGAACCGGAATAAACCTTACCGCTAAAAGGGCATCTTTTCCATGGCAGGCTTTCGTCAGATTCTACCGGCGCGATAGCGGCAGCTGCGCCTTCGCCGCCGGAGCGCCTCGCGGGTTCTTGAGCCGGCGAAACATTATTTTTAGCGGCGGTTTTGCTTTTTAAGAACTTACGGCTGTTTGCCCATGCCAAAAGAAAAACTGCCACTAATACCGCTGTTATGATCAACTCTACGCGTTTCTTTTTATCCACCTTGAGCATGCCTTGATAGATATGACGAAAGCTGTAATGTAACATCAAGATTACCATGGCCTTCGCCGCTAAACCTGATATCAATCTGTTTTATCCGTATCAAAATGGGGAAATTGCTGCGCAGTAAATTAAGATACTCTCCCAAAGCCTTAAAATCACATGAGATATTCATCGTAAACGGAAGCTCATCCACATCATAACTCGGTATATTCTCTTGTTCCTGATGCCTGCTTGCCGGCGCTAAACTTTTAACTTCTATTTTAAACTTTTTTGCCCCAGCCATTAAATCATCCAATATATTTTGTTCTGAAACCGGTAATTTACCCGATATAGACTTAAGATCATCCTGCAGTTCGCGGACTGCCTGCGACATTTCCCTGCCCGCGGTAAGGTTCATTATATAGGCAATCTGTGATTCCACACTGGCTAACGCGCTTTTAACCGCTTTAAACTTCCGGCTCTGGGGATTATATATGAATACCCAGAAAAAAAACAAAAATGCCGCGGAAACAGCAAAAACACTTAGGATTTTTTTCTGTTCCTTTGTCCAGTTACTGAAACCTCCGGATAAAATGCCGCTCAAAGGAAATTTCATCTCAACTTAAGGGCAACGTTAAACCTGATAACATACCCTTCCTCCTGCTTTGAATTTGCGAGTGTAGATATACTGGCATCAGAAAAATACCCCGAAGCCTCCATATCCCTAACGAACTTAGTCAGGATAATATCACAGTTGGGGCTTGAGCTTTTTACGGCGCCGGATATCAAAACCTGCTTAGTATCGCTGTTTATGGAAAAGGATTCTAAAAATAATTCTTTGGGCGCGGCATTGCTTATCTTTTTAAATATGGCATAATATCGCGGTTGAGAACGCCCGATATCAATGATATAGTTATTAAACTGCTCAATATTAGTTTTTATGGTTTTAACTTCCGATAAAACTTTTAACTGGACATTAGCCATATCCAGGCGCCTCTGATAAGACTGTATGCCAACATTAGCGAAAACATATGAAAAGACTAAAAATAAAGACGCTGTTAAAACAACCCAACGCAGGGAAATCCTTTCAATAGCATGCGCCTTCTCGGCTTTAAACTCGCGAGGCAAAAGATTGATTCCTGATTTATAGTCTATTGCTAAACCGACGGCCCCGGCGCATTGCGCCAGGTCAGCTTGAGATATTCGCGTTGAAGCCTTGACCTTATCCGCCAAGTTAATCTTCTGAACGTTCAGTTTAAGTTCCTTGCTTAAGTATATATCTATATTGGGTATTTTTACGACAGCTCCGGCTAAAAATATATTTTTAAGGGCGCCTCCCTGAAACTGGGATTCGTAATAAGCAAAAGAACGCTTTATCTCTTGAGTAAGCAGTTCTAAAGGCTGGCGCAGCATAGCTAATATTTCGCTCTCCGCGATCTTATCCTTATATATTGCCCCGACGGATTGAGGTATCCCGTGGATAGACAGGATTTCGTCTATGTCTTGCGCCGACAAAGTAACCGTACCCCTATCATTCACCAATGTCCCTGTTAAAGATTCCTTAAATTTGTTAATCGTTATTGGCAGGCCCCTGTAAAACTCCAATCCTTTATCCGTAATAAAGGTAACATAGCTTTCTGCCTCTTCTATATGAATTATAGCTATTGGCTGTTTATCGGTTATAAGTATTTTAGCGGCTAACTTCGCGTCCGCGAACGGCAGAGGGACTACCGATAAACAACTTAAACCCACCCCCTTAAGAAGCAAAACCTGTTCAGTTATTTGTTTTTCTTCGCATGCAACAGAAATAACATCGGCCGTCTTCGAGCCGTCATTGTTAGATACTTTTTGGATAACACCATAACCAACTGCCTTTTGCGCCCAGGCAACAGGCAATTCTTCTTTAATCTTCCAGTTAACCGCGTCAAAAAGTTCTGAACTTGGTATATCAGGCAGTTGCAGCCTCTTAATAAAGATCTGGTTCAAGCAAGGGCAGAGAACGGCATTTTTGTGGTGAATATTATATTTGCGCAGGAAATCATTGATACAGGCGGGTATTTTTTCACTCCACGCGGATTGCTCCGGGGGAAGCGGGATTATACTCAAAGCGGACACTTTCAGCCCGCCTTTTAGCTCGATATTAAGCAATTTCAACCCACCAGATATATCAACGGCTATAAGAGAATCGACCTTTCTCCTAAATATATCCGTGAATTCTTTAATATCTATTTTCCATATCATAGATAATTTCCTTCGTTATTATTTTATGGACATTATATCATAATTTCTCTGCCAGAGGCAAATAAATAGAACACTGACCAAGTAACCGGTCACCTATGTAGGTAATCAGTAGGATGTGTCATTGCGAGGAGCTGTCGTTGACACGGGGCGACGAAACAATCCCGACGAGATTGCTTCGCTCACTTCGTTCGCTCGCAATGACACTGCTGGTAATTCCCCTGTTGACTGACGCATTACCCGGCCAGGACGCGATTAAAGGCGGGTTAAAGAGATTTTATTTCGGCGCTTGCGGTAATATTGGAGGATCCTTGAAAATTGGCGAAACTGCCCGCGCCGGTTTTTACATTAATGCTGATGATCACCGCGCGGATATCTGTTAAAGCATCCGTGCCGGAAACCCAAGCTATATCCCCGGCCTTTTTATAGGTAAAGATAACTCCGGAAGTATCCTTGCCGTCAATACTAATAGAGCTATTGTTTAAAAGATAAACGGGAATAATCGTTTCCGCTGACCAGCTTCCGCCTCCGTTAGAACTGGTACTACGGTAGATTTTTTTATCCGCCGCGTTCCAGCGCAGCCTCACGGCCTGCCCGTCGCTAATAGTAGGATAACCGTATATATAGGAAAACTGAGCTGCCGACGCGTCTAAGACAACCCTCGTCCATCTCAGGCCCCGGATATCCTGATTGCCTTCAATCATTATATTC
>CAKKQA010000088.1 GCA_919901925.1 Omnitrophica bacterium GWA2_41_15
GACTTCCCGTAAGGGCTCAGGCGGGGTTTTGTTTTTAAAAGCGGAGGCCAGTTAGTGGTAGGGGCGCGCCCGCAAGCGAGTAATAAAACAAGATGGATTTATTTAAGAATATCGATAAAACGGGATTTGATACGAGAGAGGGTTTCTTGGGGAATACTGCCGATAACTTTATGAATAAGCCTTTGGTCTATGGTAACAATTTTTCCCAGCTTTATCAGGGAAGGCTTGGGAAGGCCGCAGGCCTGCTGATCAGCCGCGCTCAAGAGGAATTCAAATTCATTCAATGTGCCGCTGATATGGGATGTGATAGCCGCCACAATGACGTCGCTGGTAAGTTTATTGAATCTGTTTGGAGAGATAATCAGCGCCGGCCTTTGTTTAGTGGTGCTAAGGTCGGTGAAAGGGAAAGGGATGAGGGCTACTTGTCCTTGTTTATAAAGTGTCATATACAGAATCTTCGCGGTTATTCCAGAAATCAAATGATTTCTCCGCCGCTTTTAACAGAAAAAAGTCAGCGGAATGTAATTTCAGAAGCTGGGGTAGTCCGCGCAGGAGTTTCTGTTGGGTCTTTGCGGGTAGTTTCCGGATTGCGGATTCTAATTGCCGTAATGTCATTTTTATCACCTCTTGGGAAGAGCTTATCATACGTATATCTTGATGTCAAGGTAAGATTGGAGCGGCATCTACAAGCGGCATCTACAACCGCGCCCTGTCGCCGGCCGAAGTCGCGCAGTTGTATAGTGAGTATAGGTAGGCGCAGCCTTTAGGCTGCGATAAAGCGCAGGCTAAAGCCTGCGGCTACCGTTGTTTGTTATCGGCGCGCAGGCTAAAGCCCGCGGCTACCGCGCGAATTTGATAATTATGACACAGTTTGAATGACGGAATTAAAACCGCCCCCGTTTGCTGGTTAGTTACCATAAAACGAGATTGCTTCGCCCGCCACTGAAACAATGGCTGGCCCGCAATGACACGCATTTTACTATTGTTTAATACGCGCGCAGCTGCTTTTCAGCGTCTACGATATCCCGGTTGATTTTCGGAATCAATAGGGATATTTTTGTTTTTAGGGTATCCGAGGCTTGGGGATTGGCCATGATTTCTCTTAAGAGCTGTTTGGCCATGCGGAAATAACGCACCAGTTCGCCTTCGTCTGTGGTTGCGGTCAGCGAGACCTTGTCAAAGGGCATGCCTTTGATCCAATTTTCCGCGGCATTGGCTAAATGAAAATGAGGAGTTTTGCTGGCGGGATAGATTTTGAAACGCCCCTCTTGGCGTAAAATAGGCTTCAATACGTTTTCGGTAAGGTTGCGCAGATTTTTTGCCTGTTTGGTAAGTTTTGGCAGGATGTCGGCCCGACGGGGCTCAAAAATAATCGCTGCCATAAGTATGACGAGCTCTGTTTCGTTAAAATTCTCCAGATATCCCCGTTCAAAAAGTTCGGAGAGGACAATTTCGTAGCCGTATATCCCGGAGGCGAATTTTCCTTTCGCGGTTAGTTGATTATTTTTAATGTACCCGCAAGATTTCAGGAAGCCTATCTTTTGCCGCAGAAGAAAATATGCTTCATCTTTTCTGCGCACATTTGATTGGAAAAAATGAAAGGAGAGCGGATAGATCTCCAGGAACTTTTCGTTATATTTTTCGTAAAGGTGTAAGAGGGTGGCGTAAGAAGTGTTAAACTGTGAATTGACCTTTTCTGGGGCGCCGTAAATAATTCTTTTGACCTCGGTGGCATCTATTTTGTGCGGATTAAGCCGGGTATATACAAAGCCTTCCCTGTCCATTCCCCGGCGTCCGGCGCGGCCGGCCATCTGGTAAAAGTCGCGGGTTTTCAGGTTTTGCACATAATTGCCGTAGAATTTTCTTAAATCGTCAAAGGCGACAGAGCGCGCCGGCATATTTATTCCGAGGGCAAAGGTTTCGGTGGTAAAGATTACCTTTAAAAGCCGCGATGTAAAGAGTTGTTCAATGACTTCTTTTAGCGTAGGAAGCATCCCGGCGTGGTGATAAGCAACGCCGCGCTTGATCAGCGGCCGCATAGAGAGCGCGCTTTGTTCGTGGCTTAGGTCATAGCGGGTAACGAGGCCTTCAAATAATTTTGTTATCTTATCGTGTTCCTCGCTGTTAAGAAAGTTGAAGCTCAAAAGTTCCTCGGCCAGCTCTTCACAGCGCCTGCGGGAAAAGCAAAAATAAATACAAGGCAGTTCGTCGTTTTGGCGGATAGTTTCGATAAGGGTGTGCAAGCGGTTGGGCTTGGCTTCTTGGCGGATGTTTACGCGCCTGCGGGAATGAGATAAATTCAAGGTTTGAGGAAAGCCGCTTTTTTGTAAGGCGGCAAAATCGTCGAAAATTCTATTCTGGTATTGGAAACGAAAATGCAGAGGCACAGGCCGGTTTTTCTCGATAATGATTTTAAAGGGCACCTGGTGCACGGATTCTAGCCACCGGCAGAACTCTTCGATATTTGGGACAGTCGCGCTTAGGCCCAAGATACGCATGTGCTTGGGCAAAAGCATCAGAGATTCCTCCCAGACTGTGCCGCGTTCGTAATTATCTATGTAGTGGATTTCGTCGTAGATGATCCAGGAAAACTGCTCTAATGACCGGGGTTCGTCCAAGACTTTATTGCGAAAAATTTCGGTAGTCATAATCAGGACCTGCGCCTGCGGGTTAATGGAGACGTCGCCGGTTAAAATCCCGATTTTATCCTGATAATTGCGCTGGAAGTCGCGGAATTTTTGGTTAGAAAGGGCCTTGATGGGGGCTGTATAGATTACCCCCTGGCCTAATTTGAGGCATTGCTCAATTACGTATTCGGCTATGGCGGTTTTACCGGCGCCTGTAGGCGCGGAAACTATAACCGAATGGCCTTCCTGAATATAGTTAATCGCTTCTTGCTGGAATGGGTCATATTGCATAGCATCATTATAGCATAAATGGACGGGTTGTGTTATAATAAACAACCGGCTAAAGAGGGTAAGGTGAATTATTTGGGCTTAACCAATATATAGGAGGAGCATGATTACTTATGAAGAATTTCGTAAATTAGAGTTTAAAGTGGCTAAGATCATTGAGGTTACGGAGCATCCTAACGCCGACAGGCTGTTTGTGGTTAAGATTGATTTAGGGGATTGTCAGAAGCAGATAGTCGCCGGCATCAGGGTTAACTATACGAAAGAGGAATTAGTAGGTAAGTTGGTCGCGGTACTCAATAATTTGGAACCGGCAGTGATCCGCGGCGTAGAAAGCCAGGCAATGCTCTTAGCCGCATCCGATGAAAACGGCATCTCCATCTTGACGCTGCATAAGGAAGTGAAAGTCGGCTCAATCATTAAGTAGTTAAGTAGGGACAGGTCCAAACTAACCGTGGGGTCAGGTCCAAAACGCGGTTGGGAAGTGTCCCCGCCTAAGTGGGGACACTTGTGACGGTTAAATTGTACCTGTCCCTGAAAAAGAATGCTCAAACAGTTTATTCCGTCTGATTTTTGCTTAAAGTGCCTTGGTTGCTGCAGGTTTGCGCAAGCAGAGACAATCTGGGCGCCTTCTAAGTTTAAACTGATACTCGTAAACGGCTGTTATCTTTGCCCGAAGCTTGATCTGCAAGCCAATCATTGTAAGATTTACCTAAGCCGGCCGTTTGATTGCCGGCTTTACCCGTTTTTGCTGGTAAAACGCGCTGGCGATTTGTATCTTGGCTTGCATACAGCTTGTTTGTTTGTCGAAACCGCCCGGATTGAGGCGGGAAAGCTTAATGAATACGCGGATTATTTGAAAAAAAAGTTTAGTAAGCATTTTTTGCTTGATGCCCTTAAGAAAAATCCGCGGATTGCCGCTGATTATGACGAGCATGTTCAGCTGTTGTTTGTGTTGGAAGGGCCGTCATTGCGAGCCCCGTTAGAAACTCCGTTTCTAACGGGGCGAGAGCCGCCGATCCCGCCTCTGGCGGATCCCGCCATAGGCGGGAAGGCGGCTCGAAGCAAC
Organism: Omnitrophica bacterium GWA2_41_15; assembly: GCA_919901925.1. Lineage (GTDB taxonomy): Bacteria > Omnitrophota > Gorgyraeia > Gygaellales > UBA12090 > CAKKQA01. Next base: position 3,982 of record CAKKQA010000088.1, read on the forward strand.
CTCGTATTTAAAAACGAGATTGCTTCGTCGCCAGCGCAGTCGATAGCTCCTCGCAATGACGCAACTACGGACATAGTTTTTAAAAAGCTTACGATTAGCGATAAGCCTTTGGTAGATAAATACCTTAAAAAGCAAGTTCATGAAATTTCTGCTTATCATTTCGCGAATATCTTTATTTGGAAAGAGTTCTTCGGAATTTTTTACGCGGTGATTGACGGATGCCTTTGCCTTTTTTACCGGGATAAAATAGGAATGTTTATGGCTTTGCCGCCTCTGGGAGAGGTTACGTCGGAAATAATACAAAGATGTTTTGCTGTTATGCGCCGTCGGAATCAAAACAGCGAAGTTTCTAGGATAGAAAATGTTTCGGAAAGAGATTTAAATTTATATAAGGGGTTTGCCGCGAAATTAAAAGATAAGGAATATGTTTGCCTAAGAAAAGATTTGGTGAATCTTGCGGGAGATAAATTCAGGCATAAGCGGGCAGGGTATAATTACTTTGTTAAAAATTATAAGGCCGAAGGCCAGTTTATTGAATATCAACCAAGGGTGCTTAAAGGCTGCCTGGCGCTTTACAAGGATTGGCTGGATTCGCGTAAGGCCGAATCCCGAGATGTTATTTATAATCAAATGCTCGAGGACAGCGCTTCAAGTTTTAAGGCGGCATTAGAAAATTATAAGAGATTGGGATTGATAGGATATGTTGTTGAGGTGGAATGTAAAATTAAGGCCTGCACTGTCGGCTATTCGATTAACAATGAAACATTTTGCGTGCTTTTTGAGGTTTGCGAATTAAGTTTGAAAGGATTGCCACAGTTTACATTCAGAGAACTTTGTAAAAAGATGAGCCGGTATAAGTATATAAATGTTATGGGCGCTTCGGATTTGGAAAATTTGCGCAAGGTTAAATTATCGTATCGGCCGGCAAAAGAAGTCAGTGTTTATAATATTTATAAGGCATAATCATCGTGTCATTGCGAGGAACCTTCGTTCGGCATATTAGTGACGAAGCAATCTCGTTTTTAAGTACGTGATTGCTTCGTCGCCACTGCAAACAAAAGCTCCCCGCAATCAGACTGTGTCGTATGCCACAAGAGTGGAGTAAGTTTGTCATTGCGAGGAGCGAAGCGACGAAGCAATCCCATAAAGAGAGATTGCTTCGCCACTGCGGTGGCTCGCAATGACACGCGTTTTACTATTGTGACACAGTCTGAATGGGCATATTACTCATGGCGTGTTGTTAAAAATATCAATAAATCAAGTAATTATCGACGAGATAGAGAAAAATCTTAATGTTGTTTATTGAACCGTTTCAATAAACTCACAAACAATAATATTACAATTTACCGAAGGCACGTCGATATTTACAGTTTTTTTGCGTAAAAACTAGCTGAAATAACAACACATTGTGAGTAATATGCCCTGAATGACAGGATATAATCAATGAACAGAAAAATTGACGATATAGATTTTATTATCTTCGACGTGGAAACAACCGGCCTGTCTCCTCAAGCAGGCGACAGGATTATAGAAATCGCCGCCCTGCGTTATAAAAACGGCCGGACGATTGATACGTTTTCATCTTTAATCAATCCGCAAAGGGAGATTTCCCAAGCGGCTTATGAGGTTAATCATATTAGCCAGGAGATGGTCGACAGCGCGCCTCTGCCTGAGGATGTCCTGTTGAAGTTTATGGAATTCGCCAAAGGAAGCTGCTTTGCCGGTTATAATGTCGGCTTTGACCTGGGATTTTTAGAGAATGAACTGCGCCTTTTGGGGAGGGACTTTCCAGCCGGAATTTTTGTCATCGATGTTATGCAGATGGCTCGCAGGATCATGCCGGGTTTTGACAGATATGGTTTAGCTAAAGTGTCTTCCTATATCGGGATATCTACTCCGCAAGAACACCGGGCATTAAGCGATGTGGAGTTGACGTTGGGCGTTTTTAGCCATCTGATCGATAAGGTTAGAGGTAAAGGCGTGGATAATTTTCTCCAGTTTTATAATCTCTTCGGCTTTAACACCGCGCTAACAGAAGGCCTGAATAACCAGCATATCGCCGCGATTCAGCGGGCGATAGATTTAGGGGCAAAAATAAAAATTAAATATTATTCAAGTTCAGCCGCGGAGGTTACCGAGCGAAAGGTGATGCCTAAGGAAATCATCTCGCAGGGAAGGGCAAAGTACCTCGTCGGATATTGCCATCTGCGCAAAGACGAACGCACCTTTAAAATAAACGCGATTATGGATTTGGAAATAGTTTAGGGACAGGCAAGAAGATGATTGTAAAAACTTTTGATTGGCATGGCGGGGCATTGCCGGTATTTGAGGCGATAAGGGATAAGCCAAGCGTTTTCTTCTTGGATAGCAGTATGCCCGGGAATGGTTTAGGCCGTTATTCGTTTCTGGGTTTTGAGCCATTTGGTGTTTTGCGCGCGCAGGCTAATGGAAATTTTCTAAAATCCATCCGGGAGCTATTAAAAAAGTATAAAATAAACAGCGTAAACAACCTGCCTTTTTGCGGGGGCGCGGTAGGGTATATTTCTTATGATTTTGGTTTTTGCTTTGAGGATATACCTCAGAAGCCTACCGATAGGCTTCAACTTCCAACGGCGGTTATGGGTTTATACGATACTGTCATAATTGTCGACCATCTAAAAAATAAATTGCATATTGTTTCAACCGGTTTGCCTGAAAAGAATTCTTCTTTGGCAAGAATAAGGGCGAAGGAAAGGTTGGGGCAGGTTGCAGATATCGTCAATGCTGCGTCGCCAATCATTGTAGGGACAGCACAGTGTGCTGTCCCTACACCTGAAATGACTAATTATGATGTGAAGAAAGATTTAGATTTAGTTTCTAGCTTCACTAAGGAAGAGTATCTATCCGCGGTAAAAAAAGCCAAGGATTACATAAGAAAAGGCGATATTTATCAGGTTAACCTGTCTCAAAGTTTTTCCGGCAGAAATAAAACCGACGCCTACACTTTATATCAGCGCCTGCGGAGCTCTTCGCCGAGTAATTTCTCGGCCTATTTTGATTGCGGTGATTTTCAAATATTGAGCTCTTCGCCGGAACGTTTTTTGGATTTTGACGGCAAGAATGTAACAACCCGCCCAATGAAAGGCACGCGCAAGCGCGGGGAAAACAAAAAGCAGGACAGGCGGCTTAAGAACGAATTAACCAAAAGCGCTAAAGACAAGGCTGAATTAATGATGATTGTGGATTTACTGCGCAATGATTTAGGCAGGGTTTGTGAGTATGGCTCGATAAAAGTTAAATCAATGCGCGATATCGAAACATATAGCACGGTTTATCAGGCAACCGCGCAGATAGAAGGGGTTTTGCACAAGGATAAAGATAGGATAGATTTATTGCGGGCTTGTTTTCCCGGAGGCTCGATTACCGGCTGTCCCAAAATACGCTCAATGCAGATAATCGAGGAGCTGGAGCCGGACAAGAGGCATATCTACACAGGTTCTTTGGGGTATTTTGGCTTTAATAACACCATGGATTTAAACATTTTAATCCGCACAATACTAAAAAAAGATGATATGATATATTTTCAAACCGGCGGAGGAATTGTCGCGGATTCCGACCCTGAAAGCGAATACGAAGAGACGTTAATTAAGGCTCAGGGGATATTTAAAGCCATAGGAAACAGATAATAGTTTTTAAGAAAGCAGCTTTGTTTTTACTAACACCTAACACGAGTTAACATAAACAATGCCTGGCTTATTTTTCTTAAATGGTGACTTTGTCTCACCTAATAAAGCGGTAACTTCAATCTTTGGCCCGGGCTTCCTTTACGGCCAGGGCTTGTTTGAGACAATGCGTTCGTATAACGGCAGAATTTTTCGCTCTGACAGCCACATTGAACGGCTGATAAACTCCGCGCCATTAATAGATTTGAATTTAGAATTTGATAAAAATTACCTTAAGGATATTTTAATTTCTTCTCTTAAAAAAAGCGGATTGAAAAGCGCTTATCTGCGCCTGACTGTCTGGCAGGGGCAAAGTAAGGCTAACTGCGCGGTTTTTGTGGAGGAAAGAGGATTTTTTAAGAGAGAAGATTACGAAAAAGGGTTTAAGGCGATAATTTCCGGATTTAGGCAGAATGAATTTTCCCCGTTATCGGGGATAAAATCATCAAGTTACCTATATATGTTGTTGGCCTATAAAGAAGCGCGCAAAAAAGGCGCGGACGAGGCGCTGCTTTTGAATACAAAAGGTTTTATCGCTGAGGCTTCAAGGGCAAATATATTTTTAGTCAAAGATAACTGCCTGGTTACGCCTTTGGTGTCTTGCGGATGCTTGCCGGGGATTACCCGGGATACGGTGTTGGATATTGCCCGTAAAGAAAAAATCAAAACTTTTGAAGAAGAAGTCACGCCCGAAGATTTAGCGAGATCAGAAGAAGCATTTCTGACCAATTCTTTGATTGAGGTTATGCCGTTAGTGATAGTTGAGGGAGCGGCAATTAAAAAAGGTTCTCCCGGAAAAATTACGGAAACTATTCTTAAACGTTACCGCGGGCTTACGGAAAAATAATGCTTAAACGCACAGTAAAAATTATTTTAGGAGTGCTTTTGATAATAGCCGGTATTGCCGGATTGGTCCTTCCGGTTATTCCGGGGATACTTTTGATATTTGTTGGTTTCGCTTTTATTATTGATAAGAATCCCAAGGTATTGTTTAAGGAAGTTGTGGCGAAGGCGAAGGGAAAGTATCAGAAAATGCAAGAGGCTAAAGCCAAAAAACACAACTTGTAGTTTGTCGTCATTGCGAGGGACCTTTGCTTGGAATGCCAGTGACGAAGCAATCCCGTTTTTAAAACGAGATTGCTTCGTCGCCTCGGAAAACGATAGCTCCTCGCAATGACGCAGGGAAACCTTATGAAAAAAACAATAATTACTATTTGTTTGCTTGTTTCATTATTATTTTTCGGCTGCTCCGACACTCCGCGGGTGGCGGCGGCCAAATCCGAGGAGTACTATCATAAAGCGCTTCGGGGTTATAAGGGCATATTAGCTAAAAACAAAAACAGCCCGCAAATAAAGCTGGAACTGGCAAAGTTGTATTACAATCACGGAGATTTTTCTGACGCGCTTAAGTTTTTAGACGCTCCGGGCGCGCAGGAAGCGCAGAAACTTCGGGCGTATTGTTTTTTCAAAACTTCAAACTATACCATGGCGCTTGAGATTTTCGACCGTTTAGGAAAATTAAATGACCCTGAATACCTCTATTATTACGGCAGAACCTGCCAGAAGCAAAACCTTTTTGAGCAGGCAATTGATATATTAAGTGGGATTAAGTCCGGAAATTTTAGCCGGCTTGCCAAAGGACAGATTGAAGATATCATGGGGGCAAGCGAAAAGTTCTTAGAAAGCATAGAGGGGATCCCCGCGGAGAAAATGGCCGGTTTTAAAGAAAAGATTTTAAAGGCAAGCGAAGAAAATTATCCCCTCGCTGGAGCTGTTATCCTTTTGGCGGACGAGAAAGTAGAGATTTTCCCGGATAACACGATGGCTTCTGAAGCGCATTTTGTGATAAAGATCTTAAATGAGCGGGGCAAAAAATCATTTTCTGAAATCGATATTGGTTACGACTCAACTTATGAAAATGTTACTGTCGAATACGCGCGGACAATCAAGCCAAGCGGAGAAGTGGTTGTGGTTGGGCAAAAAGATATCCGCGATGTCTCTCGGTACCTTAACTTTCCGCTTTATTCTAATGCCCGGGCAAGGATTATTTCTATGCCGGAAATTACCGAGGGCGCGATTGTCGATTATAAGGTTAAAACTTTAAGTTCTCAACTGATTAACAAGAAAGATTTTAATTCTGCTTATAGCCTGCAGGAAAGCGAGCCGGTTATTTTGGCTAAGTTTGAGGTTATTTTGCCAAAGGCAAGAGATTTAAAAGTAAAAGCCATAAACGAAGAATACAATTTTAAGAAATTCGACCTTAACCCTAAGGTTTCCGAAGAGGCTAATAAGAAAATATACCGTTGGCAGTTTGAAGATGTCCCGCAGATAGAGCAGGAAGCGATGATGCCCCCGGAAAGCGAGATTAATCCGATAATCCTTTTGTCCACGTTTGATTCCTGGGGTGAAATTTATAAATGGTGGATAGGACTTGCTAAGGACAGGATACCCGCGGATGAAGCGATAAAGGAAAAGGCGCTTGAGTTAATAAGCAACAAGCCAACCCAAGAAGAGAAAATTCGCTCGATTTATAATTACTGCGCCCAAAGCATCCGTTATGTCGGAGTGGAATACGGGCAGGCAGGTTATCAGCCGCACAAAGCATCGGAAATATTTAAAAATAAATACGGCGATTGTAAAGATAAGGCGGTACTTTTCATTTCCATGATGAAGGCTTGCGGGTTAGAAGCTTTCCCGGTATTGATTGGCACAAGAGGCACGCCTTCGCTTGAGGAAGATTTTCCCGCGGCGCTTTTTAATCACGCGATCGCGGCAGTAGAATTAGGCGGAAAGCTCATATTTTTAGATATCACCGCGGAAGTTTGTCCTTTCGGGGATTTGCCGGAGGATGACCAACAGCGCCGGGTTTTGGTTTTTAAGCCGGATAAATATGAAATCTTTCAAATACCTTTGTTCGCGCCGGATAAAAACCGCGTTGAGTATAAGACGGATATTAAGCTGGACTCCCTGGAAAATATTTTTTGTTTGAGGAAGGTTTCCACCTTCGGGCAGTTTGACCAGGGGCAAAGGTTTTTATTAAGGTATACTCCGGAGAATTTAGTGGAACAGGGGATAAAGGAGAAGATTCAGGACATCGCCCTTTCCGGGAAACTTATCAAGTATAACTACGAAAATCGAGATGACTTAAACCAGCCGATCAGATTGGTTTATGAGTTTGAAGGCAAAAACTTTTTAAGCAGTGCCGGGCCCGCGAGGATACTTCCGCAGTTTGGCAGGGTAGATACGTCCATTGTGGCAAAGGACAAGAGAGATTATCCTCTGGAATTAGGCCTGCCAGCTGAGAATATATCGCTTATAAATATCATGCTTCCCGATAGCTTGTCAATAAAGTATGTTCCAGAAAATATCGAAAATAGAACTCAATGGATGGATTATTCGATAAGCTACGATTTGGAAAACAATTATTTAAGGATCCGGCAAAAACAGGTTTTAAAAACCAGGCAGGTCCCGCAAAAAGACTATGCCGATTTCAAAAAATTTCTCGAAGAGCTGGCCATCAGCCTTAACCAGCATGTTGTGCTGGAGAAGAAGAATTGATATTTTTGTAAAAGTATTTTAACCGGTCATTGCGAGGAGCTTTTGTCTGGTTGCGGCGACGAAGCAACCTCTCTTTTAAAAATGAGATTGCTTCGTCACAGGTATGCCAAGCGAGGGTTCCTCGCAATGACGCGGTACAAATCTAACTATGGAAACATCCCCTCAAGCTAAAGAATACCACCGAATTAAAAACCGCCTGTTAATAGTAAACCTGCTTTTTTCGTTTACTATTCTTTCGATAATTGTCACAAGCGGTTTCGCCCTTTGGTTAAAAAGCTTTCTTTCAAATTTTTGCGCCAATACATTTCTTGTTAATGGCTTTTATATGGCAGTATTGGGCATTATTTTTTATGTCCTTGGTTTTCCTCTTGAGTTCTATGAAGAATTTATCCTCGAGCACCGCTTTAACCTGTCTAATCAGAATTTAGCCGGATATTTAAAAGACAATATCAAAAAATCCCTTATTTCGTTAGTGATTTCGCTTATCGCGATTGAATTTTTGTACCTGTTTTTGGAGAAGTTCTCCAATATATGGTGGATATTAGCTGCTTTAGGCTGGTTTGTCCTTACAGTTTTGCTTGCGAAGATTACCCCTGCCGTATTAATCCCGCTTTTTTATAAATACGTCAAGCTGGAGGACGTGGAATTAAAAAACAAAATCATCGGATTATTCTCCCGGACAGGGACAAAATTAAAAGATGTCTATATGATTGATTTTTCCGCCAAGACCAAGAAAGCTAATGCCGCGGTGGCTGGTTTTGGCAAAAGCAGAAGAGTGATATTAACTGACAACCTCCTTAAGGATTTTAGCCACGAAGAAATTTTAAGCGTTGTTGCCCATGAGTTAGGCCATTATAAAAACAAAGATACAATGAAGATAGTTTCTTTCGGATTTTTGATAAGTATGGTTTTATTTTTCTTGTGTGATATTGTTTTGAAGAAGATCTTTCCGTTTTTCGGATACGCTTCCTTAGCCGATATCGCGGGCCTGCCTTTGTTTTGCTTGATTATGTTATTCTTCGGCTTACTCGCGCTTCCGTTGCAAAACGGTTTTATCCGTTATTTGGAAACCAAGGCTGACGTCTATAGCCTTATAACTACTAAAACTCCGGAAGCTTTTATCGCGATGATGGAAAAGCTTGCCCGGATAAATCTGGCGGAGCTTGAGCCTTCAAAGTTTATGGAGATAATGTTTTATGACCACCCTCCGATAGTCAAAAGAATTCAATTAGCCAAAAAATATAAATGAAAAAAAGAGAATATATCCGCCTGGATTCGATTTTTCCCGTCGAGTTCCAGCTTATAGATAGCGAAACCAAGCTTCCATTGAGTGCTTGGTTAGATGGGCAGAGTGCTGATATTAGCGGCGGGGGCGTTTGTTTGCACATATTGAAATTAGACAGCCGGGCAATCGGCCTTTTAAACAGGCCGCGGAAGCCGGAAGTATCCTTAAAAATTCACATACCATTTTTAGCCGAAGAAATTCCCGCTGTCGCGTCCATATCTTGGTTTAAGCAAGAGACTAATGATCCGTTAGGCAGGTATGGCTTGGGGTTAAAATATGAAAAGATATCCGCGCAAGACAACGAGCGCATTATGCGCGCCTCGAGGACAAAAGCAATTATTCCATCGGCGGCTGCCATTGTGATTGTCCTCTTATTTCTGGCGTTAGGGGTGAACGTTTATCATAATTACCGATTAAGGCTTATGAATCGCCGATTATTGGTTGAGGCCGCCTCTGTTAATAAAGATATCAATAGTGGCATGGCAGAGATAGAAAACATAAGAAAAGAAAAATTTCTTCTGGAAAATCAAACGCGGGAATTAAGCGCGAAGATAAACTCTATAAGCGAAGAGCTGGCCGTAAAGACAAAATCATTGGAGCAGGATTTAAATAAAGCGGAGATAGAAAATAAACAGGCTTCTTCGATGCGGCAGGCACAGATTAAAAATCTAAAAGAAGAAATCGCCGGTTTGCAAAATCAAAAAGATGCTTTTACCGGCAGGATAAGCGGGCTTAATAACGCGGAGCAGGCGCAGGTTTTGAAAGTTGAAGGCATTCTTAAGAAAGAAGCGCAGTTGGAAAGAAGTGTTTTTGACAAGATGTACCAGTGGTTGAAAAATCACCAGAATCCGCGCACCGGGCTTATCGCCAGTTTTGAGGGTGATGATAGCCTGAAAGATTTTGCCTTCACATATGACGAAGCGCTCTCCGCGATTTGTTTTATTTATTTCAAAGATTACGCGCTTGCCGGGAAGATTCTTGATTTTTACGCGGCCCGGCAGGAAAAATCAAGAGGTTTTTATAACGCGTATTACGTTTCTGTTAATGAGCCGGCAGAGTATGTTGTCCACAGCGGGCCGAATATCTGGATAGGCGTAGCGGCATTGCAGTATTCTCGCGCGACTGGCAGTAACAAATATTTGCCTTTGGCAAAAAATATCGCCGCATGGATTATAAAATTGCAGGATGAGGATAAGGATAAAGGCTTGCGCGGCGGGCCAAAGGATACATGGTTTTCTACTGAACACAACCTTGATGGATTCGCATTCTTTAATATGCTTTCTGAAATCACGCGGGATAATACCTATCGCGGCCGCGCCCGCCAACTGCAGGATTGGCTGCAAAGGCACGTTTATGATAAACCCGATGTGCCTGTGCGCAGGGGAAAGGGTGATTCAACTATCGCTACCGATACTTATGCCTGGTCCATCGCCGCCTTAGGCGTCGAGAGGCTTAAAGGTATTGGCATGGAGCCGGAGGCGATAATAAAATTCGCCGAAGATAATTGTTCCGCGGCGGTTAATTACTCAAGCCCCGCGGGCATAAAGATGTGGATCAGGGGTTTTGATTTCACTAAGCCGTTTAATATTGCCAGAGGGCCGGTTGTTTCGACGGAATGGACCGCGCAAATGGTCATTGCCTATAAAATACTAAGCAGTTATTTTGCGGCTAATGGAGGCGCAGAAAAAGCAGAATTATATCAGCAGAAAGCCGAAGATTATCTGTCGCAGTTATCAAAAATGGTTATGATTAGCCCTTCCCCTGCCGGTTTAGGAGGTTTATGCCTGCCATACGCGTCAGACGAATTTATCAATACCGGCCATGGGTGGTGGACGCCTAAAGGCAAAAGCACGGGTTCAGTCGCGGCAACAGTTTACGCGATCTTCGCGTATTACGGCTTTAACCCGCTGGAGTAGAGAGCGGCGTCCCGAAACCAGGTTAAAGGTTTCCCGTAACCTCCGGGGTTCGTCCTTGTTGGGAAAAGACGATCCCCGGAGGTTGGATGTTGAAGGTTTGGGTAGCGACACCTAACCTCGG
>CAKKQA010000089.1:0-7819 GCA_919901925.1 Omnitrophica bacterium GWA2_41_15
GGCGAGCGTAATGAGCCGCAAACCGTAGCCGACGGCAAAAATTTTCGTGTGCGAACAGGGGTTTCCAACGGTCATATGCAATACAATGGCTTCGTTTGATTAGGAGGATCTGATGAGAAGGTTTATTTTGTATTTGTTCCGCTGGCAGTTAAGCACCCCGATTTTATGGATTGTTGTGCGTAAAATGGGAACAGGAATTTGGGCTACGGTAATCGCGAATTTAATCGGAGGGGCGATATTCTTTTGGGTGGATAAGTTCATTTTTACCTCGAAAGCAGTCGAGGTATGGCATATAAAAGAAGGCACCTGCGATAACTGCGGAGTAACTTCGCATTTGTGGAGGCTGGTCAAGACTGCCGGATACGACCGCAGTAATGCCAAGCCGGTTTTTTTGTGCATGAAATGTTCGAAGGAAAAAACTGATCAGCTTCGCGCTCAAGGAATACCTGTGAAGGGCAAAAGCAAATAACTTTATGTCAAACAGCAACCGTTTTATAGAGCGCTCAATCATGGGCGCGCTGTCTTTTTTAAAAGAAGCTATTTACGCGGATGAATACGCCTCGCGAAAAGGATTTTTGCAAGGATTAGATCCGAGAATTAAAGCTGTAACTTTTATTTTGTTCCTTACTCAGATTTTACTAACCAAGAGCGTTATTGTTTTGTTATTCTTATACGCGCTATGCTTATTGTTGGCTAAGATCTCAAGGATTGATTTATGGTTTTTTCTAAAACGGACATGGGTGTTTATTCCGTTATTTACGCTTTTTGTGGCCATCCCCTCTTTATTTAGCGCCTTTAGCCCCGGAGAAGCGTTAATAACTTTTAAAATCTTCGGGATAAACTTTATAATCACCCGTCAAGGATTTCAGGGCGCGGTGTTGTTTGTCGCGCGTGTCATAACCTCTGTTTCTTTCGCCGTGCTTTTAAGCATTACCACAAGGCATTTCCAATTGCTTAAGGTACTGCGTATCTTTAAAATCCCGCAGGTTTTTGTAATGGTCATCGGTATGTGTTACCGCTATATTTATCTTTTCGTCGAGATAATCGAAAATACATACCGCGCTGTTAAAAGCCGCGCGGGGGCAAGTATCCATTACAAAAAAGGCCAGAGCATTGCGGCCTGGAATATTGCCTATCTTTGGGCGCGTTCGTATCAGCTTAACGAAGAGGTTTACAATGCTATGCTTTCGCGGGGTTATAGCGGAGAGCCGGTTGTGTCGGATGATTTTAAGGCTAAAGCAAAAGATTGGTTATGGTTATTTTGCGTAAGCCTAATGTTTATCGCGGCGGCGGCATACCTGTAGGGGCGCCATTAGGCGGCCGAAAACGCGCAATAACATATCATGCCAGCAAACGGGTCGGATAAATCCGACCCCTACGGACGTATGGCAATTGACAGCCACTCTGTAGGGGCGCCATTTATGGCGCCCGGAAATACGCGTCGGCACATCCGTAGGGGCGCGATTTATCGCGCCCGAAAGTAATCGGAGAATTCAATATTATGGATAATATTATTTTTGAATTAAAAAATGTGAGTTTTTCCTACCTTGGCAAGTATCCTGCTTTGCGCGGCATAGATATGGCTATAAAAAAAGGCCAAAAGGCAGCTGTTATCGGGGCAAACGGCACAGGCAAGTCTACGCTCTTAGAGGTGCTCGACGGCTTGATTTTTCCGGATAGCGGGACAGTGAAAACTTTTGGAGAAGAATTAACCGAATCGGCCTTGGCAGATAAGGATTTCCTGCGTAATTTTAGGAGTAAGGTTGGTTTTGTTTTTCAGAATTCCGATGTCCAGCTTTTTTGCCCGACGGTAAAAGAGGATATTTTATTCGGCCCCCTGCAGTTAGGCCTGTCGCCCAAGGAAGCTAATGCGCGCCTAGAGGCATTGATGGAAATTATCGATATCCGGGTTCTGTTGGATAGGCCGCCGCATCATTTGAGTATGGGCGAGAAGAAAAAGGCGGCGATTTTATCAAGCCTGGCTATTGAGCCGGAAGTATTGATCCTTGATGAGCCTACGGCAGGGTTAGATCCGGCAACGGTAAGGCAGATTATTGACGCGGTTATCGACGCTAATTCATTCGGCAAGACGATTATTACCGCTACGCACGACCTGCACATTGTGGAAGAGATAGCCGATATCGTTTACGTGTTTGGCTCGGACAGAAGAATCTGCAGATATGGCGATGCGGCAGAGATTTTGAAAGACACAGAGTTTCTGAAAGCGAATAACCTGGTCCATATCCATAGCCACCGGCACAAAGAGCAGATCCATATCCATTCTCACAGCCACATAGAGCATCACGTCCCGTAGTTGTTGCAGGCTTTCTTATCCCTTGACCAAAATAGCCGCCTAAGGTAAAATATGGCTTAACTTAAGACGAGCTTGCGAGGATGGCGGAATTGGCAGACGCGACAGTTTGAGGGGCTGTTGGTTGCATAAACTGTGAGGGTTCAACTCCCTCTCCTCGCATTATTCATAAATGAGAACCAGAGTAAGTGAAAACTTCTTTAGTAGGTGGGAACCTAATATGGCATACATATTAGGTTTTATTTTTGCGGATGGATGCTTAGTGGCGCATAAAAATGGTTATATGGGTTTGGATATAACAAGTAAAGATTTGGATTTGCTAATATCAATAAAGAAAATTTTGGTATCCGAGCACAAGATTGGCAGGAAAGAAAGAGGTTGCCGTATCCAAATAAGAAATAGAAGTATTTGTGAGGATTTAATCAAATACGGTTTAACTCCCAGAAAATCTAAAATAGTAAAATTTCCTAAAGTCCCCAAGAAGTATTTTTCTCATTTTATACGCGGACTATTTGACGGAGACGGTTCTGTAATGATTTGGCAAGAGCCTCGGTGGAAACATACTTGGCAAATTAGGGTTTCTTTTGCTAGCGGCTCAAAGAAGTTCCTGGTAGGTTTAGAAAAATCTTTGCGTAAGTGGGCATGTTTATATCGTGGGCGTATTTCAGCGCTACCGAGAGGTTATCATTTAAGATATGTGTCAATGCCTGAATGTTTATCTATTTATAAGTTTATGTATCAAGATAACCCAAGTATTTATTTAGAAAGAAAAAAGGACAAATTCGAGAAGTTTGTTTTATTAAAGCATGAAGAAAAGTGTTATAATTCATAACCGTCCCTATTCTTTTCTCTTGTCTTTGATGTAATTGGAGCGCTCGAGGCGTTTCGCGGCTTCTTTGAGCTCTGCCCCGATTTCCCCTATTTGGGCGGTGTGGGTTATGTCGCGGGTTTGGTTAGAAACCACCCCTATTGAGATGGAGAGAAGGGGAATTTTCTGCAGGTCGCCTTTTCGGTCGTGAGCCACAATGTAACTATTTTTGGCGTCTTCAGGCGTATAAAAATTTCTATACACCTTTTCAAATTCATCGATTATTTTCTGGCAAATATTGTCTGTCTTTTCCGGCGTCGTGACAAAAACAAAATCATCCCCGCCTATATGCCCGATAAAGTCATCGCTGTTTCCGCGTTCATTGATTGACCTGATTATGATTCTCGCCGTTTCCTTAATAACTTCATCCCCGTGCTCAAACCCGTATTTGTCATTGTAGGATTTGAATTTGTCCAGGTCTACATAGCCGACGGCAAAAGGGGCTTTTTTGTCCAGCCGCGCCTGTAATTCCGTATTGATAGATACGTTTCCGGGCAGGCGGGTTAAGGGGTTTGCCTCTAAATCAGACTTTACCCGGCGTAAAGACATCCTGATTCTGGCAAGCAATTCCTGCGGGTCAAAAGGTTTTACGACGTAATCATCCGCCCCCGCGTCAAGGCCTTCCACTTTATCAATGATTTCGCCTTTTCCGGTAAGCATGATTATAGGGACATGGCGAAGAAGGATGTCTTTTTTCGTCCGGCGGCAGACTTCTCTCCCGTCGATGTAAGGGATTTTGTAGTCGAGAATTATAAGGTCGGGAGATTTTGTCTGAATGGCTCTGAGCGCTTCATTGCCGTCAATTGCCTCGATGATATCGTAATCCTCTTCGCTAAGGGTGATTTTCAAAACATCGCGAATATCTTCTTCGTCATCGACAATTAGGATGCGGGGTTTTGGCATTTTTCCTCATTATGCTTAGGTAATCGGTCAGTGAACGGGGGCGGCTTCAATGCTGTCATTGCGATGAGCATTCGCTTGGCATATCAGCGAAGAAGCAATCTCGTCTTAAAAAACGTGATTGCTTCGTCACCTATGAACAAACAAAGGTTCCTCGCAATGACACTCTCGGGATTTTCCCTGTTGACTGACGCATTACTTGCTTAGTTATAATGATATTGACTATAATTTATATTTGTGCCTTCGGCAGCGTAAAACTAAAGGTAGATCCGCGATTAATCTGCGATTCCACCCAGATTTTTCCTTTATGCGCCTGCACGATGTTCTTTACTAATGTAAGCCCAAGGCCGGTGCCTTTGACTTTTTGATTAATGGGATTGTCTACCCGGTAGAATTCTTCGAATATACGGTTTGCGTCATTTTGGTTCATTCCTATCCCGTTATCGGAAATGTTAACCTGCACGAATTCTCCGATCGTGGAAGCTTGAATTCGGATTTCTCCGCTTTTTTCCGGGACAAATTTTATAGCATTGCTCAAGAGGTTAATAAATACTCTGGATATTTGCGTCCTGTCCGCCAGCACATTTACTGTTTGAGCAGGAATGTCTAATTTAGCGGTGATGGTTTTTTCTTTAAGCTGTGGCGATAACATATCTAAAATATTTTCCGCGCAAGAAGCGATGTTTAAAGGCTCGAGTTTCATTTCAATTCTTCCTGATTCAAGGCGGGCGATATCCAGAAGGTCGTTTACCATGTGCACGAGTTCGTCGCTGTGAAGGTTTATTTTTTCAAGCCGTTCTTTCACTTCCTTGGGAATTTCGCCGAGCTTGCCGGCAAGAAGGATGGCGGCGTAACCTTTTATTGATGTCAGCGGCGTGCGCAGTTCGTGGGAAACCGCGGAGACAAAGTCGGTTTT
The DNA here is from genome assembly GCA_919901925.1 of Omnitrophica bacterium GWA2_41_15. Lineage (GTDB taxonomy): Bacteria > Omnitrophota > Gorgyraeia > Gygaellales > UBA12090 > CAKKQA01. The sequence goes on from CAKKQA010000089.1 coordinate 4,996, forward strand.
TCTTTTGCTGACGGAATTCAGTTGTTCCAGCGCGCTGCTTAATTCCTGCGTCCTTGCCATGACTTTTTTCTCAAGCAGTTGATGCTGCATATATACTTCTTCGAAAAGTTCGGCGTTGTCCAGCGCCTGGGCAAGGTGGGTGGCTAAAATCGCTACTAATTCCTCGTCGCCGGCAGTCAGCGGGGCCTGGACGGAGTCGCTGGCTAAATATAAAAACCCGCAGACGCCGTCTTTTTTGACTAATGGCGAGATAACAAAAGAATTGGGGCCGAATATGGCGCTTATATCTTTGCCGAATTTCGAAGATACTGAAGACGAGGAAAAGGTTGTATTTTTAATTTTAAAAAGCCCATAGAAATCTTCGTTTTCCATCTTTGTTTCGATTCCGGCAATTTCGCCATCGAGGTACCCTGTTTGATATTTTAAAGATAGGCCGCCTTTATCTTCCATGAATATAAGCGCCTTATGGAATCCGAAATCAGAGATATCCTCGCTGCTGATGCGCCTGAAGATTTCGCTTTGTTGTAAGGTTTTGCTTAGCTCATGCGATATCCGCTGTAAGGCATACAGGCCGCTTATCCTTTTGTCGAGTTCTTCCTGAGTTTTGTTTAGCTCGAGGTCAGTGCGCACAATCAGCTTTGCCTGTTCGTCTAATTCTTCGAGGGATTGTTTGAGGTAGGCAACGGTTGATTTAAGTTCTTTGAGCCTGCGGAGTTTTAATAGTAAGACTATTGTTATTGCTAAAGCGGCAAGCAAACACGCGAGCACGGTTAAATTTACATTTCCGTTTAAAAAATTTTCCATAACTGCTTCAACCTATTCCTAATAGCGCTATTGCCTGATTATGATAATAGCTATGGCCGAAATATTTAAGCGACCTTAAGGGCGCCTGCTGTCCGTATCCGTAAAATCCAACACAAGGTATGTCTTGGCCTAAAACTTCTTTTAGCGCGTTTATTTCTTCATCGGCGGACCTTCCTAAAAGCCTTAAGCGGGAAGCGGAATTTATCACCAAAAGAAGTTCGATTTTTTTATCCCGCATATCAGACTTTACCTGGGCCGCGGCTTGTTTAGCGGATTCGATGCAGGAATCTTTTGTCCCGATCATTAACCTTATCTTTGACCCTAAGGCTATTGTGTCGTGGGTTACTATCGAGCCGTTGTTATTAAATAGCATTGCGTTGCGCAGCAAATATTCGTTTTCCTTGTCTAAATAAATCCCGATCGGATAAAGCGTATTAATAAGCAGAGTGTCTTTCTGCAACTGCGCGAGTGTCTTGGCAAAATAATCTTCATAAAGCGCCGCGGCTTTTTTGCCGTCTATTTCCTGTATTATATTAGCATAACTCGCGGTAACCGTGTGAATTTTTCCTAACGGCTTCCAGCCGTGGCGGACGCCAAATCCGAAATTAAGCTTCTGGGCAAAAAGGGCTGCCACCGCCCCTTGGGAAAAAACATTGCCATTGTAAAATTGGTAGGTTTGGCTGAAGCTAAGGTTATCGGCGGAGTTTCCGCCGATAATAGGAAAGCTGGTGCCAAAGGCATTCTGCATCCCTTTTAGAAAATCAGAGGTATCTTCCAATAGCCCGTCGCTGAATACCACGCACATTTCCCGGCGCATGCCTTTTACGGTTTGCAGGATGTTGCCGGCTAATTCTACGCCCGCGGCAAAATGGCCTTTAGCGCGGATGCCTTCCACTGAATAACAGGATATTTTTGTTTTAGGGCAGGATAAAAGTAAAAGGATCACGCCTTCTTTAAGTATGCCTGAAGGAGTAATTAGGGCAGCCGCGGAGCAGCCGATAAGAGGGACGCCTGGCTTAATAAGTTTTTGAATGTTTTTTAACAGTATAGGATTGGCAAGCCCGCAAGTGGAAAAAACAATGGCCAAGTCCGCCTCCAGCCCGGGAAATTTTTTGCGGCAGGAAGCAACAGCCTCATTGGCTGCTTCATAAGGGTCTTTTTTGCTGCTGGTGCCAATGGCGGTTTTTATGTCCATCGTGGGTTTATTCTATATTCCTATATATTAGGTGTCAATTAAAATAATTGACCTCGAGGGAATTTTATATTAGAATCTATCCAGTATATAAACCGGCCCCATCGTCTAGCCCGGTCTAGGACGCAAGCTTCTCAGGCTTTAAACACCGGTTCAAATCCGGTTGGGGCTACTAACTGAAAGCTCATACTGCATGAAAAAATATCTAATCACGGGTATTTCTCTTCTGGCAGTTTTATCCATAAATATCTATCTGCGTAGTTTGCCCGCCTATTTCCCTCAGCTTAAAAGCGAAGCCAAGAACACAGTCGATGACAAAATAAGGGATAAGGTCAGGGAAAATACTAACAAAAAATTCCCCGACTTTGGCTTCTTGGCCAGAAAAAAGGTATTTGTCAGAGAACTTGCCGAATATAAGAATAAAAATAGGTTAAGCATTAAAAAAGATATTCGCGATGAATATCTTAAGCTTAAAGGTAAATATCAGGATGAAAAAGGCCAGACCTATCTTTCAGAGTTAGACTGCTGGCATTGGGCAAGGTATACCGAGAATGTCGTGCGCCTTGGGCGCGTAGGCGATAAAGTTGTAAACGGTAAAGAAGTTGATGCAATGATGCTCGCGCCGGTGGGGGCAGCGCCTTCTTGGGCGTCCTTCCTTTTTTATCTTTCCGCGTCTTTGTATAAGGCGTATGCTTTTATCTGGGAAGCCGTGCCTTTATATAATTTTCTTTTTTACCTGCCGTTGTTTTATTGCGCGGTATTCATAATTGTTTTATACCTGATTTGCCGGCGCCTTCGCGGCAATATCGCGGCAATCATCGCCTGCCT
>CAKKQA010000089.1:7919-9187 GCA_919901925.1 Omnitrophica bacterium GWA2_41_15
GGGTTATTCTGTTGGACTTGGTTGAATTGGTGGTTTATCCTGGGAATTATTGTGATTTACGAGGCGTATTCTTTGTTGAAAATATCATTAAGCCATTATGATGATCCCAGGAAGGCCGTTGACTTATCAAGGCAGCACGTTTTTTCTTTAAAAGTATTTCTGTTTTCCGGCGCTTTTTGGATTATTTTGTTTTGCGGATGGGAACCTTTTAAATATGTTTATATACAGGTGAAGGAATCGTTATTTTTAAATAGCCCTTTAAGGGTTTCTGTCTGGCCTAATGTTTATTCGACGGTGGCCGAACTAAAGGCGGTGAATCCTTTTATGTTGTTTTCCCGTCCGTTGTTTACAATTTCTTTTGGTTGTATGGCGATGTTATTCCTGCGCGCGTTGCGTAAGGGCAAAGTTGACAGCGATTACGAGTTTATCACGCTTTTAGTTGTATGGTTTATGGTTATGTTTTTCGCTTGTTTTAAAGGGATAAGGTTTATCATGTTCCTTTCGATTCCTTTAGGAGTTTCGCTGGGTTGGGTAATCAGCGAGGCCTGCGAGTACTTTAATAAAAAAGCAAAATTGCTTTCATTGGCGGTTATAGTGCTGGCGGCCTTTTTAATCGTAGATGTTGTCGCGAAGGGATACGATTCAATGATTGGAGCCTTTCCCCTGATGGATAATACCTGGCACAAAGCCTTGACTGCCATAAAAGAAAAAACCCCGAAGAGCGCGATTATTAATTCCTGGTGGGATTACGGGGATTGGTTCAAGGCGGTAGCCGCCAGGCCGGTTATTTTTGACGGCCAGAGCCAGAATACGCCTCAGGCATATTGGATGGCGCATGTGCTTGTTAGCGCGGACGAGAAAGAAGCTGTTGCTGTTTTGAGGATGCTCAATAACGGAGGGAACAGGGCATTCGAAATTATTAATAAAAGCATTAAAGACCCTTTTGCCTCTATATTGTTTTTGAAAAAGATAATGCTTTTCGAGCCGCAAAAGGCGAGAGAGGGCTTATTGAAATTTTTTCCACAAAAGGATACGGAAGAGTTAATGCGCCTGCTTTTTGGCAAAGCCCCAAGCGCTTATTTTGTGGTTGATTACACGATGCCGGATAAAATTATCCCGATATCTTTTTTGGGGAATTGGGATTTTGCCAAAGTTTATTTGTCCCAGAACTTTTCACCCGAGGTTAAGAAAAAGGTGGAGGAATATTTTCTGGAAACAGGCACAGATAAAAAGGTGCTGGATAAGTTCTTCGAGGAGGCCCGTCTTAT
>CAKKQA010000090.1 GCA_919901925.1 Omnitrophica bacterium GWA2_41_15
ATACTTAGAAATCCCCAAAGACCCTAGTTCATAAAAGTCATGGTGATGTGGATTAAAAAGTCCGCCATTTAAAAATGGAATTTGCGACCATGGGGTTTTTTGATATTTTTTCTGCCGTTTATCAATCTTCTCATTGAGAATCTCAAAAAATAACGGCTCTAATATACTATGATAATAACCCTTATTTTCCGCAATAGCTTTTGATGAGAGCAACTCTTCCGGTAAAAGTGACAAATTATTTTCAGAATGTTTTTTCTTCAGAAACCAACAAAAAACAAGACGACCGATAAGCCGAACGGTAAACTCTTTGTGTAATGTATCGTCAATGGTCGAAGGCAAATTTAAAAGGCCTCTGCCGGCATCTATTGACTTTCGGCCAATTGTGCGCTTACCACCAGCCAGCTGGGTAAAAAGAACCGCTATTTGAGTGTAGAAATCTTTATTTACCACCTCGATTGAGAAGCGGTTCTTTAAATCATCGAAATCTTTTACCCGGGCTTGCTTAATGAGATATTCCTCCGGGGTATGCGTTTTTGTCTCGGGGCCCAAGAAGAAGGAATACCTGCGAGGATTAGAGTATTCTTTCTGAACCCTTTTACCTTCTTCCCACTTGAGATCGATTGTGACCAAAGATAACCTGAAATTCGATGAGGTTTCCGAATTGAATACTATCAGAGCACGTTTCACACCATATTGAGCGAGAATACGGAAAGCATCACGTGATAATGATACGCGCGGATCATTTTCAGCAGGATGCGCTACCTCATAGATATTAAGCTCAAGAGACGGCACCTCGCCAATTTTAATCACTTTGCTAATATGCTGGGGTTTAAAACCAAGCGACACATCTTCAGCATAATCAAGGAAATCCTCAGGCAAAAGGTAATTCCTGAAGAAATTTATATAATCGTTCCGTTTATAAGTAGCTCTAAAATCCATTATTAAATAAGCTCCTCGGACAATATGAGGGATTCCTTGCCCTCATCAATCTGCTTTTCACGCTCAATAATATTAATGAGATAACTGTGAGGCACTTCTTTCTGCAACTCTTTAACGTCATCTACGATATTTTTCAAGTCAATCGCCCGGATAAGTTTCGCATAACGATCGGGCAATGCATCAAGTTCACGGATGACGTAAAGCAGGTCTTCGAGATAATCTTTTTTGTCAGGCAATTTTGACTTGAGCGCCTCGGCCTTATTTATAGCATCAGTTTTACCGCGATCCATAGCAACTTCCGTTTTCTTTACGAAAAGTCGCATGGCGATTGGTTCGTAGATAGATTCAAATTTATCGCTTGGCTTTTCGCCATTTTCAGAAACGCTTGCCTCAAACAACCGCAACGCATCAGCTATACCGAGCGATATACATTCATCTGGCTTAGCGCCGTACTTAAACGCATATTCCTCACCCTTCTTACCAAATATGAGAGCACCCGACCGTTCTTTTTTAACAGTCCGTTTGATACGACACCGTTTAGGGACACTCATCGCCTGATCGATAACGTCAGGTTGAGATGTACGAAGATTCTTAATAAAATTCTCGTATTTTACTTCGGGCGATAATACTTCTTCATTCTTTAAGGCTTCACGTAGTTGTTTGGCGAAATATGATTCAAGCTCTTCATCCCGGGTTAAGACTTTCGTGTCTTCGCCAAAAAGAGCATGTATCATTGCGATTTTTAGAGTCGAAATCTGCTTGATTCTCGTTTCTTCTTCGCCAGTTGCAGTCGGGAAGAAGTTTAAAATATAAAGCTCGTCAAAAACCTTCTTATTAATACGATTGATACGCCCAACGCGCTGAATAACCCTCGTGGGATTGTATGGAATATCGTAATTGAATACGATTCCGGCACGATGCAGGTTAAAACCTTCTGAAATAGCATCAGTGGCGATCAAAACATCATAATCATTTACTTGAGTTTTATTCCCGGCGTCGAAGTTTTCGCGTATGGTGCGCTTATTTGTTTCGCTCGCATCGTGAGCGGAATATTTAAAAACCCTCAATTTGTCTTTAAGCGCTTTATATAAGTAATCTGCAGTATCGGCAAACTCGGAAAAGACAACAATTTTTCGCTCGGGCTCTGCCTTAAGCTTCTTCTTTAGAATATCACTGAAATGTTCGAGCTTTGGGTCAGCAGGGAATCCCTTGCCAAACCATTTTTCGCGTACTTCTTTTAATATCTTTATATCTTTCTCTACATGCTCAATGAATGACTTGCGCAATTCCTTCTTGTCAATAAGCCACAGACCCTTTTCGATATGATCCTTTAGCTCTTTCTCAAGGATTACGCCTTTAAGATCCTCATCGAGATCTTCGTCAGTTGCCTCCATCAGTGTGTCGATATCAGGCAGATTGCCTTTTTTGTAGATAGGTATTTTGCCAAGTTTGTTATACCAATCCCGAATGAGCTCTGATTGATGAATAAGCGAATCTAATGTTGACTGAAAAGCAAACATAGAGCTTTCAAATCGGCGAACCAACAACCGCCTCATGAACAACGCCAAGTTAACTTGTGTTTGCTTCAATAAGTTTTCATCAACACCCATTTCTTTTGCAATTCGTTCCTTGTATTTTTCGAAATCCTTAATGTAGCTCGTCGGTTTATATCGAGCACCGACAAATCCAACATCCTCATCATCCGGGGCAATGATATCCAGCGTTTTCTTATAAAGATCGCTTAAATCCCCAAGGTTATACTCTAAAATTTCAGGATCGTTGACCTTCGGGAATGCAATCTTTTGCTGTTTAAGGTCTTCCTTGTATTCATCGATCGCGTCAAGGTCCAGCCGGGAACGACGTATAACAAGAGGCGAAAGCATATTCCTGATCTCATCAGCTACGGCCCGGACACGCGCCTTTGTAGCGGTATCGGTTAACTTTTTATCATCCTGTTCTTCTTTAATTTTTCTATATTCCAAAACAAGACGCTTAAATTGAAAAGAAAGATTATCTACGGTCTGTATTGTGGAGCGCGCAGGGATCTGAAAGAGCTTCACTAGCGAAAATATATCTTGCGGACGATTATTAAATGGCGTGGCGGTAAGCAACATGACCTTATTGCGCTGACAAAGCTTATGAAGGCTTGCATAATCCGCCGTTAGTTCATTCCTGTATTTATGCGCCTCATCGACAATAATCAGCCTGGCTTCTTCGTGCTCCAAATCCTTAAGGGCTTGATCGATTTTCCCGCTACTGTAAATGCGTGCGTGAAACTCAAATTCATTGTGATAGTCTTCCCATTGATGCTTAAGATGAGGTGGGGCCACAATAACAGCTTTAAGGTTTAAATTATAAGCAACAGCCGAAGCAATGATACTTTTACCTAACCCGACAACATCAGCAATAATAACTCCGTTATGGCGCTCAAGAATATCGAGCGCTCTTTTAATTGCATCGATCTGATATTTCAGATTGATATATTTATTACGGGTTATCTCCGATGGAAGCCTGATGATATCCTTGGTACGTTCAGAAAAATATTCTTCAAGAACCCTTACATATAATAAGAACGGCTTCGGAAGTTTGTCCAGCCAGATTTTTTCTACAACGTTGTACAGAAAATCTTTGAAGTTATCTTTGTCTACAATCCTAACTGCAGAATCCCAAAGATATTTGAATATTTTATAGGCTTCCGAATAATTTATTGAGTCACGCGAGATAACATTAATCTCAAAATTACCCCTAAGCCCAGACCGAGTAAGGTTGCTCGATCCTGTAATAACCGTCCCCGGGAACTCACCGCCTTGACTGAATTCTTTTTTATTCTCGAAAATGTATAACTTGGCATGGTTGGGGTGTTCCGTTTTCCTGATCTCTAAAGTGCCGTTCTTGATCTTCTCAAGAAAGAGCCTGAACGCATCCTGTTTTTGCTTAGAATCAAAAAAATCTGTATCGTTAAAAAGCTCGACAAACGATTTGTAATAATTATCTCTGATCTTCCCTCTGGGGATTTTGTTCCCATCAATGACTTCAAACTCGCGGATCTTATTGGCTACATCTTTTTCAATTTCGAGACCCACCAAAATCTTTATTTCTTTATCGGTAACATTTTTATAGACCTCCTCGAATCCCGAAAAATAAAAATACCCGACAAGAAAATATAGTCTTTCCGATGACGGCAAAATATTATTTACCACATCGGAAAGTAACCTATCTTGATTTGTTATAAACTGCGTACTCATTAAACGTTCTTTCTGGAATTAATAAACTCTTCCAAGTCTTCGGGCTTAATTTTCCATTGGCCGATCTTGCAAGCCTTGATTTGTTTTCGAGAGATGAGATCACGCACCCACTCTTCGGTTATATCGAGTTTTTTTGCTACTTCGGAAACAGTCATGTATTTACGCAAGTCATCCATGTGAGAAACCTCTGTACAGTGTTTAGGTGAGTATATTTTAGTCCTTTTTAGTCCTTATTAACCGATATTTTAACCCTATTAACAGGCCAAGTCAAACGGAATTCTTTTTTTATTTTTTTACAACAAAGCTAAGCGGGCTTGAATTGCAGCGGGAGCAAATTGAAAAGGATATTCAGACTATAGATTTCGAAATTGACCAGGTTAAACAACAGATTTTGAGTGCTAAAGTTATGTATGATTCGCTAACAAAATTTAGTCAGATATATGAAGTTGCCAAGCCTCAAGAATTAAAAGAACTCCTGCCGTGTTTTGTTGAAAAAGTCACCTGGACACCTACCGAAATAGAAATTGCCCTTTTCGAGCAAGAAGCTCAAAAAGGGCAATTCTCTTCTAGTAACCACTCCAGCGCTGGTGCGCTGGAAGTTGTGTATTGGCTCCCCCTCGAGGACTCGAACCTCGGACCTGGTGGTTACACTTAACCCGAAATTACTTTCGGAAGTGGACTATCTCTTTGCCGTGCTTTTTGGGATTGCTTCGTCGCCAATATAAGCAAAGGCTCCTCGCAATGACAAAAAGATTAGGCAGCAGGTATATAGTCTCTGCACATTTACCCGCGTTTTCACGCGAGATTTAGCTCAGGATTGTCCCCCGCGCTTTGATTTGCGAAGCAAATCAGCGGGGGAGTTCCCTGAATTAGCCTGCAGTTTCAACCGCGGTTTCCCGCGGAAGCTGCGCTTTTAAAGATCCCTCGGCCTAACGGCCTCGGGATGCTCGCCCCGCCTTCGGCGGGGCTCGCACAGCCACTCGCTCTACCAACTGAGCTAAGGGGGAATAGTACTTTATTTTATAATAAAAACCGCCCAAGTCAAGGAAAAAACCTGATTAAAATTAACCAGCCAATTTAACGGAGAAAATCCCTAAATCGTCATTGCGAGGAACCGTTGCTTGACATATAGGTGACGAAGCAATCTCATTTTAAAAACGGGATTGCTTCGTCGCTGATATGCCAAACAAGAGCTCCTCGCAATGACGATATTAATATTTACCTTCCTCACTAACCATTACAAAAACCAGCAAAATATATTGCGGAATATTTTTTTTAGGGTAAAATGGTTTTTGTGCACGCCTTAACCCTGCTCATAATCGCCCTGCTTGTATTCGCGTTAGCATACCGGTTTTACGCGAAATTCATCATCTGCAAAATCCTCGTCTTTGATAACAAACGGCCTACCCCTGCCCACACTTTCAAGGATGGCAGAGATTACCACCCGACGAATAAATTCGTGCTTTTCGGCCACCACTTTGCCGCGATTTCCGGCGCCGGCCCTTTGGTCGGCCCGGTATTAGCCGCGCAGTTCGGATTTCTCCCGGGATTTTTATGGATACTCATCGGCGCGGTCTTAGGCGGCGCGGTGCATGATATAGTCATCCTCTTTGCTTCAGTAAGAACAAAAGGCCTTTCACTGACAAGGCTTGCGCGAAAAAATATCAGCAAAACCGCGGGGCTAATTACCGGCATCGCCATACTTTTTATCATTATCACCGCCCTAGCGGGATTAGCATTAGTCGTCGTCAACGCCTTAAGCGAAAGCTCCTGGGCGACTTTTACCATTGCCATGACTATTCCCGCGGCTTTGATTGTCGCGTTATATATGTACAAATTGCGCCCCGGGAAAATCATCGAAGCTTCCCTAATCGGAGTAATAATCGTCATAGCCGCGGTAGTTTTGGGCGAGCCGCTTTCAAAATCCAGCCTCGGCCACTTTTTTCTATTCTCCAAGCCTACGCTCTCTCTAATGTTACCTATATATGGCTTCACCGCCTCAATCCTTCCTGTATGGCTCTTACTCTGCCCTCGCGATTATCTAAGCTCCTATATGAAAATTGGAACCATCGCGCTCTTGGCAATAGGCATATTCATCGTCAACCCGCACATAAATATGCCGGCGGTAACTAAATACATCCACGGCGGAGGCCCGATCATCCCGGGAAAAGTCTGGCCTTTTGTCTGCATAACCATTGCCTGCGGAGCGATAAGCGGTTTTCACAGCCTTGTAGCTTCAGGCACTACGCCGAAGATGATTAACAAAGAATCCGAAATAAAGATGATCGGTTTCGGCGCAATGTTGGTTGAAGCTTTTGTTTCGCTGATGGCACTTATCGCCGCGACAGTACTTATGCCGGGAGATTATTTTGCCATCAATGTCCCTGTCGAACTCTTCCATAAACTCGGGATTAGCCCGGTGCATCTGGCGGAAATAGAAAGGATGACCGGCGAGGCATTGGCAGGAAGAACCGGCGGCGCGGTATCGCTTGCCGCCGGAATGTCAGTTATCCTCTCGTCTATACCGGGAATGAAATCACTTATGGGTTATTGGTATCATTTCGCGATTATGTTTGAGGCTTTGTTTATCCTGACGACAGTAGACACAGGCACGCGCGTGGCGCGCTATATTTTTGAAGAGCTGGCGAAATTGGCTAATCCGCGGGGAAAAATCGGCAAGACTTTATGGAGCGCTGTCCTAAGCGCCGGGATAATCAGCGCTCTTTGGGGATACCTGGTCTATAACGGCGACATCTCCACTATTTGGCCGATGTTCGGAGTGGCAAACCAGCTTCTGGCTACATTAGCCTTGCTCGTCGGGACTTTGTTCATCCTAAAACATACGAAAAAATGGAAATATAGCATGATTACTTTTCTACCTTCACTTTTTATGTTTATAACCACAGTCTTTGCCGGCGTGCTAAATATCACCGAGAATTATTTGCCTAAACATACTTTTCAGGGAAATCTAAACGCGGCGCTATCGGCCTTTATGATTATCCTTGTTGTAATTATATTCTATGAAGCCTTGAAGAAAATGTACCTCATGCGCAATCAGCTTGATCCGGCATTAATGCCGGCAAGCAAAAAAGGAGGATGAATGTTTAAAAAAGTGTTGTTCGCGTTAGCGGTAGCTGGTGTGCTTTTTAATTTCACTGCTTTCGCACAAAAGCAGGAATTTGCCAAAGAGCAAGTTATCGCTATCGCCACAAAAGCAGTGCAGGATAAAGGATATAATCTTACTGAAGTAAAAATTATCTACGATGACGGCAGCAAACTCTGGCAAGAAAGAATCGGAGTCCTAACCCTGCCGGTTGACGCCCCCAATTACGGAGTCTTAAAAAGAGGATTTCTAAAAAATTACATGACTGTATATTTTGATTTTAGGGAACCAATGAAAGATATCTGGGTCTTCGTTGACAAAGACACCGGCGAGGTTTTTGAGGTTTATAGCGAATAAAATCAGCCCCTAGAGCTAGTAATCGAGCTAACCAAAATCAGCTCCAGGGGCTGATTTTGGTTATACAATAAACGATTTCAAGCCTTCAATTTCCTTATCGATTTCTGCGTTTCTTTTCTCTATTTCTTTTAGGCGCCGGCCGTATTCTTTTACCGTCTGTTCGTCACGGTAAACCTTCGAATCTGACATAATCCTGGCCTTGGCGTAACTTTCCGCTTCCAGCTCTTCTTTTTCTTTTTTTAATTGCTGAATTTTATTATGTATCGCGGCTTTTTCATTCTTTATTTTTTTCTCTTCCTCCCGCCTTCGCCTTTCCTCTTCCTTCTGCCGCTGGCTCTCCTTGTTCAATTTATCCTTATTAGCATCGGGCTTTTTCTCCTCGGTAGAAATTTCACCCTTTGCTTTCTTTTCCATATAATAATCAAAGTTGCCGTGGATTTTCCTTACCGCCCCTTCCTTGACTTCATAGACAACATTGGCTACCGAACGCACAAAATAAATATCGTG
>CAKKQA010000091.1:0-5919 GCA_919901925.1 Omnitrophica bacterium GWA2_41_15
ATTCAAGAGATTGCCGGCAGCGGCGCAGGCAGCTCTTATTTATGCAATAGCAAGGGCTATTTACTTTAATAATAGTAAACAAGAACAAAAAGCAGTTATTTTTCTTTTTGACCTTATTAATGCCGATAAGTTCAGGACGCTTCATGGAGAAGCGCAGAGCTCTTTAATATCTACGATGAAGGACTTTTTTACACGATCAAATCCAAAGGGAATTCCGTTTCTGATAGGCCTTACAACCCCCGATAAATTTAAAGAACTTTCTCATAAGGCGAAGTATTCCCTTATTTCAGCTATGGCAGGGCTTGCCATCGATGATAATGAGCAAGCAGTGGATTTTCTTATAGGCCTCGCCGGCCCGGATAAATTTGTCGAGTTATCAAAAGATGTCCAAGAATACTTCATAAATGAAATAGAGAGTTTGGTTAGCTATCAAGATGATGCGGTTAATTTCTTCTTGCGGTTAATATTTTCAGCAAGCTTTAAAGATTCTCCGCAAGAAATACAAATTTCAGCAAGGACAGCGCTGGATGATTTTACCAACACTATAGTTTACGAATTGCGCATGGCACATTTAGTTGCCAGGATTTCTAGCGCCGAACTAAAGGCAAGATTGACTCAAAAGCTTCATAACCAGCCGTTTCTGCTTTACGGCGCCTTTACTTCTGCGGAAACCTTCCGTGATTTGGCGGATATGATATTTACAGAATTAAATCAGCAGGCAGAGTCAAAAGGGCAGGATTTAAATACTTTTTTACAAGGATTAGATCCGAGCGGAATGTATACCGAATCTTTCTTGTTTCAAGCGGCTAACTTCGGCAAATTAAACAGCATGCTTACCAGCCCGGAAACAATATTTAAGGTTTTGGATAATTTATTCAACAGCGTATCAGAAGAAGCATTAATAGAAAAGGCGTCTCGCATCACCTTGTTTATTCAGAAAGTAATTAACGATAGAAACTTCCGTTATCAAAAGCAATTCCAACAGTGCCTGTTGGAGATGTATGAAAAAAGCCCTAAAAACAGTTTCAAGCGCTACTTTTACGCGTCAATATTTGCTGTGCTTAAGAACGAATTTACTTTTACTGCTAAGGTCGCTATTGATGCGATAATTTTGGAAAACAGCATACCTATGAATCTTTTAGACATACGTAATATTCCTTACGAAATGCTGTTTGGCAGGGATAAACGGCTGCCGCTTACGGTAAAAATGGTATACGCGGATGATGACGCGGTGAATGAATCTTTTGGGGAAAGTATAGCTTTCTTCACGAAACGAAATTATATTCTGGAAACAAAAAATGATAAACAAGTTGTCCTAAGGAAGAGATTTAGTAACGGAAGAATTGTCCGGATTTACCTTATTAAGTCAGCCAAAGGAAGTTATGATATAGACAAAGACTTAAATAATCCGCAAGTCCAGGTAATTGTATCAAGATCGCATGCTGGCTCTGAAACAAAAGTTTTTAAAGAAAAAGATCATCCCGACCGGTCTTCTAAGATATTCTTCGCATCTGCCTGCCGCAGTATTACAATAGGTAGCCTCATATATGGTAGTTATCCTGAAGCTGAATTTATTGGGGTTGACGCCACTGCCTCCGGGTGGAAATCTGATTTATTTTTGTATTTTAGCCTAGAGGCTTTTGTAGAAGGAAAGGTGAAGACTTGGAGCGGCCTGAAATTACATTTAAAGAGTTCATTGCCTTTTGTGGATGAATTCATTATGCCCGGTGAGCCGTCTACGATAATAAATCCTATACTTAATGCCGGACCAGCTCCAAGCGGATCCGCTTCTTCGTTTGCTGGCTCATCGCCCGTTGTCAGCTCGCCGGTGGATGCGCAGGGTGGAACTGCAAATTCATCAAGTATGCCAGTAATTCCACAAGTACCGAAGGAAACAGGCGGTATTGATTTTCGTTCGCTTCACATCGTAACCCAAGCTATCACGAATTTGAACGCCAATGTTTCCAGCCCTGTGATACAGAATTTACGGTTGATAAATCTAGATGATGAATTACTGCAGATTCAAAACTTAATTAAAGCAGGTATAGAGCCTTCTTCTGAAAGAATCAAAGAATATCTGCAGGCATCATGCCTGAAAGGAAACACAAGCAATGATATTCCTAAAGTAGTCGCTTGCATCGGCGATATTTTGAGGCAGGAAGAAGACGGCGCCTGCGAAACCGATCCGGTATTAAGGGACATACTTGTGGTCTTGGAATTAGGACAGTCAAATGGGCAGTTAAACAAGGTATTCTTGGGTCAAGCGGTCCCAGAGGTTTCAAAAAAAACTCTTGACATTTACAATATATAATATACAATTGTATATACATAATGAAAGAAATAAGATATAGCCAATTAAAGAGCGAAAGATTAAAACGGACACGAGGAGCATCTTTTGAGGATATTATTAGCGCCGAACTATTAGGAGTTAAGCATCATCCTAAAAGAGAGGGCCAAAGCATTATGCTTTTTAGATATAAAAATTACATCTGGATTGTCCCGTATGTGGAAGAAAAGGATTATATCTTTTTGAAAACCTTATACCCCAGCAGAAAATACACAAAAATATATAAAAAGGAGAATCAGAAATGAGAAACATTAAGCTGACTAGGCAAGAGCGTGCCATAGAAGACAGCCTGTTGAAAGGTGAGTATTTGAATGTAAATAAGGATGAATTTATCTCTATTGCCGATGCTATCGCCGCAAGAAAAAAGGATGCAGTTTTGAATATCCGCGTCAACAGCCGTGACCTCGTGAGTATCAAGCATAAGGCCGGGCGATTAGGTATTAGATATCAGACTTTTATTTCCGAAGTCATTCACAGAATAGCGCAAGCCAATTAGCGCGTTCAAATTAAAATCTCTCACCCCAAGATCCGCAATTTATAAGCCGTAAATTTAAACATCTAACCTCCAAGGTTTCAATGGACGCGATCAAATTATCATTTGCATTTCGGATATCCTGCGGCAGGAAGAAGAGAGCGCCTGCGAAACAGACCCCGTATTAAGAGATATGCTTGTAGTCTTAGAGTCGGGCCAGTCACCCGCGCAGTTAAACAAGGTGTTCTTATGCCAAAGCGGTTCATAGTAAACCTTTCCTAAAAAATAAATCTCGGCCTTCAAGAAAAATATGGTATAATATTTTTAAAATGGGAGAAAAATCAAGATTGCTTCGTCGCATCGTGCTAACGAAAGCTCCTCGCAATGACAACCTATTCCTTAAGGTTGAATTGTTGCGGATAACAAGTGTTAGAATGAGGCCAGCGCTATTTAGAAACTCATGAAAAAACTGCCGGCGTTTTTAAAGAAATATTTCTGGGATGTAGAGTTTAAAAACATAGATGCCAAAATTTACTCGCAGTATGTATTAGCGAAATTACTGGAGTATGGCGATCAGAAGGCGATTGGTTGGTTGAAAAGAAATTTTACCAAAAATCAAATCGAGGATGTTTTGTTTCGTTATCGCAGTGTTTCGCCCCAGAGCGCAAATTTTTGGGCCGTTATTTTTAATATCGATAAAAGGAAAGTCCTATGTTTACAGAAACCTTATTTGGAAACACGAAAAAAGCATTGGCAATATTAGGCAAATCGGATTTGATGAATAGCGCCTATTTGGCAGGCGGCACGGCCTGCGCCTTGCAGATTGGGCACAGGATTTCTGTGGATTTGGATTTCTTTACGCCGCAAGAATTTGATCCTATGGAACTAATCCGTTCGTTTAAAAATATAGGCAAGTTTAAATTAGATAAACAGAGCAGTGGCACTATTTTAGGCGAGTTTGAAAAAGTAAAGTTTAGTCTATTTATCTATAAGTATCCGGTTTTACTTCCTTTTAAATCCTTGTCCAGTATTAATATTCTTGATTTGCGGGATGTTGCAGCGATGAAAATAGACGCTATTAGCACCAGAGGCATCAGAAGAGATTTTATAGATCTGTATTTTATGTGTAAAAAAGGCATATCTTTAAAAGAAATATTGTCGCTTTATGAGCGTAAATATGGAACTTTAGCTTCAAACATCGTTCATATTCAAAAAAGCTTAGTTTATTTTATAGATGCCGAAATGACCGCGATGCCGAAAATGTTGAAAAAAGTGAATTGGATCGATGTTAAAAAATATTTTGAAAATGAAGTAAGGGAACTGATAAATATTGCATAATAAGATACCGGCATGCGCATTTCAGCTGCAAATCCTGGGATAAATCCTCACTTTCCGCAATAAGCATTTCCTCCGATAAAAATGTATTAAAAACGAGATTGCTTCGTCGCCCCGAGCCGACAAAAGCTCCTCGCAATCAGACTGTGTCATATTAGATGTTGAAATTTTAAAGTGTATTACCGCTTTCACGGGAATGACAAAAACAATGATGTCATCCCTGCGAAAGCAGGGATCCAGAATTAAAGTGGAGTAATAAAAATTTATATTTTCTAAAATCAATAATTATGACACAGTCTGAATGACGAGATAAGCAGAAATGCGTTTTCTATTTGACACGCCATAACATATATCATATAATACTTTGACTATGGAAAACGAAATAATACAGGAAAGAACGAATAAGCTTAAATCTTTGCAGGATAAGGGGATAAACCCTTATGGCTCTGCTTTGGCGGGGATAGCCCCAATCGCGGGAATTGTCGCGGATTTTAAGGAAGGCATGAGTGTTTTGGCTGCCGGCAGGCTGATTGCCAAGCGTGAGCATGGCAAAGCTACTTTTATTGATGTCAGGGACCAGCAGGCAAAAATACAGGTTTATATCCGCGAGGACGTTTTAGGCAAGGAGAACTTTGAGTTGTTCAGCAGTTTTGATATCGGGGATATCTTAGCTGTCGAAGGCGAAACTTTTAAAACCCGCACCCAAGAACCTACCATAAAAGCTGTCAAATTCACCCTGCTGTCTAAATCGCTTAGGCCTTTGCCGGAGAAATGGCATGGGCTAAAAGATGTTGAGATAAGGTACCGTCAGCGTTATATAGACTTGATTGCCAATCATGAGGTGAAGGAAATATTCTTTAAGCGCAGTAAAATTACTTCCGGCATCAGGTTTTTCCTTGACGGTAAAGGTTATATTGAAGTCGAAACTCCGATGATGCAGCCGATAGCCGGAGGCGCGGCCGGCAGGCCGTTTAAGACGCATCATAACGAATATGATATGAATTTATTTTTGCGCATTGCCCCCGAGCTTTATTTGAAGCGGTTATTAGTCGGAGGCTTTGAAAAGGTCTACGAGATAAACCGCAGTTTCCGCAATGAAGGCGTTTCCACGCGCCATAATCCTGAATTTACAATGCTTGAGGTTTATACGGCCTATAGCGATTGCGAAGGGATGATGTCTTTGGTTGAAGAAATTATTACTGCTTCGGCAAAAGCAGTTTCAAATGATTTGAAATTTGAGTATCAGGGAAAGACTGTTGATTTGACCCCGCCGTATAAAAGATATTCTTTTGCCCAAGTTGTCAAAGAAAGGTTTGATATTTCTCCTGAAGATCCGGCTGAAGTGATGTTAAGCAAACTTCAGGCAAAAGGAAAGGCGCAAGGAGAAAAGAGGCTGTCCCGTTCGCAGGTGGTCAGGATCGTTGAGGATCTTTTGCAGGAAGGCCAGGATTTTAACCCCGCGTTTTTTACGGATTATTTTTCCATACTCTGCCCGTTAGCTAAAAATAAGCCCGGGAATCCATATATATCCGAGAGGTTTGAATTGTTTATCGGCGGGATGGAAGTTGCCAATGCTTATTCCGAATTGAATGACCCTTTGCAGCAGCGCCAAAGGTTTGAAGAAGAATTAAAAGATTTGCCTGCGGAAGAGGCAAATCTAAGGTCCATGGATGAGGATTTTGTCAATGCTTTGGAATATGGCATGCCTCCGGCAGGCGGATTGGGAATCGGCATTGACCGGCTGGTGATGATATTGACCAATCAA
>CAKKQA010000091.1:6019-8817 GCA_919901925.1 Omnitrophica bacterium GWA2_41_15
GTGGCAATAGGCGTTGCCGCGCTGATAGTAGTGTTAGCTGTTATGTCCGGTTTTGACCGCGACCTCAAAGATAAAATCGTCAACAATTATTCGCATATTATCGTCCAGGCTTCTTCTCCGATTGAAGATTACGGAAAAATTATGCAGGATTTAAACGAAATCCCGCATATAGTCGCCACTGCTCCTTTTATCCAAGGGCAGGCTCTTATGCAGGGGAAAAATTTTGCCCGCGGAATAATCCTGCGCGGGGTTGACCTTGCCTTGGAAGAAAAAGTAAGCCGGGTTGATAAATATCTGATTACGCAGGATAAAAATTTTAGCGGCGGGGTTTTTATCGGCAAGGAATTAGCCAGCGCCATAGGGATAGGGTTAGGCGACGAATTAAACCTGTTAAGCCCTAAGGGAAAAAAGTTTTCTTTGCCGGTAAGGGGGCTTTATAATTCAGGGATGTATGATTACGACGTGAATATCGCGTTTGTCGACCTCAAGAAAGCGCAGGAGATATTTGAATTAGGCAACAGCGCGAACGGCATCAGCGTGCGTTTAGACAAGATTTTTCTCGCCGAAAGCGTAAAGAAGGAAATAGAGAGTAAGATCGCCCCCTATTTTTTTGTACAGACCTGGACCGAACGCAATCGCAATTTCTTCGCGGCCCTGAAACTGGAAAAAATAACGATGTTCATTATTTTGACCCTGATTGTTTTGGTCGCCTCTTTTAATATCATAGCTACGCTTGTGGTTATGGTTTCCCAGAAGGTCAAAGACATCGGCATACTGAAATCTATCGGGATGAAAAAAAATAGTATCCGCGCGGTTTTTACTTTGTTGGGGATATTTATCGGCGGCTTAGGCATAGCCGCGGGTTCCGGTTTAGGGATTGGGTTATGCTTGTTGTTAAAGAAATATCAATTTATAAAACTTCCCCCGGATATTTATTATTTAGATAAACTGCCGGTAAGTTTGGAATTGTGGCCTGACGTAGGAATGATTTTGATCGCGGCCTTTGGCATCAGCCTGCTTTCCACGATTTACCCGGCTAAAAAAGCAGCGTCTCTCACTCCTGTTGAGGCCTTGCGTTATGAATGATGCTTAAAGCCCGAAGCCTTAACAAATATTATTCTTGTGGAAAAAGCAAGCTCCATGTTTTAAAGGATGTGAGCCTCGAGGTTTCCAAAGGTCAGATCGCCGCAATCGTCGGCCCTTCGGGAGCGGGCAAGTCGACTTTACTGCATATTTTAGGGGGGTTGGATACGCCGACAAGCGGCGAGGTTATTTTTGAGGAGAGGTCTCTGCATAAATTATCAGAATCAGCCCTATCGCAGATGAGGAATAATGAAGTCGGCTTTGTTTTTCAGTTTTACCATTTACTCCCGGAGTTTAATGTTTTGGAAAATGTGATGATGCCCGCGTTAGTAAACGCAAAGTGTAAAGGGCAAAGCGCGAAACTAAAGGCGCGGGAATTACTGAAGTTGGTTGGCTTAGAGCAGAGGTTTAATCATTTTCCCTCGCAATTGTCAGGAGGAGAGCAACAAAGAGTAGCGATAGCCCGGGCGCTTATAAACGAGCCAAAACTGCTTTTGTGCGACGAGCCTACGGGCAACCTTGATTCCGAAAATGGAAAACAGATCTGCTCAATGCTTGAGCGTTTAAATAAAGAAAAAATAATGGCAATAGTGATGGTTACTCACAATTTAGATGTGGCGAAAATGGCATCAAAAGTGTATAATATCCGTGATGGAATTTTACAATAATAAACCGCGGAGGTTTGGATGAAGATTTATATCAATGGAAAATATTACGATAAAGAAAACGCGAAGATTTCTGTTTTTGACCATGGATTTCTTTACGGCGACGGTGTTTTCGAGGGGATCCGTTCTTATGGCCGCCTTGTTTTCAAACTGAAAGAGCATATCGACAGGCTTTATGAGTCAGCGCATACTATTTGCCTTGATATCCCCATGACAAAAGATCAGATGATTAAATCTGTTTGCGCTACTTTAAAACTGAATAAACTCGATAACGCTTATGTCCGTTTGGTGGTTACCAGGGGCGAGGGCGATCTGGGTTTAGACCCGCGCAAATGCAGGGGCAACGCTTCCATTGTCATTATTACGGACAAGATTGCTCTTTATCCTGAAATGCTTTATAAAAACGGCTTAGAAATTATTACAGTGCCGACGATCAGAAACCTGCCGGAGGCTTTAAATCCGCAGATTAAATCGCTGAATTATTTGAATAATATTCTGGCTAAGATTGAGGCGTTAAATAGCGGTTACCAGGAGGCGATAATGCTGGATTCTCTTGGGTATGTCGCGGAATGCACCGGAGACAATATCTTTATCGTTAAGAATAATGAGCTTTTCACTCCGCCGCAGTGCATGGGGACATTACGCGGGATAACGCGGGATACGATTTTAGAAATAGCGGACAGGAGAAAAATCTCCGTTCATGAACATGTGATTACCCGCCATGAGGTTTATAATTCCGACGAATGTTTCCTCACCGGCACTGCCGCGGAGGTTATTCCGGTGGTCAAGGTTGACGGAAGAAAGATAGGAAGCGGAAAACCCGGTAGTTTGACATTTAAGCTTACGCGGGAGTTTCATAAGGTGACAAAAAAAGAGGGAATAAGATATTAACAGGGAGAAAGAATTTTTTGTTTTGTTAGCCTGTTGGCCAGTTAGCCGGTTTGCCTGTTAAAGATTTTAAACTGGCTAACTGGTAAACTGGCTAACAGGCTAACATTGATAATGCAAATTTGAGGTATTAAATGTTATGTGATGTCTGCAAGAAAAATC
>CAKKQA010000091.1:8827-10248 GCA_919901925.1 Omnitrophica bacterium GWA2_41_15
GCTACGGTGCACTTGACCGAGATTATCGACGAGCAGATGACCGAACTGCATTTGTGCGAAGAGTGCGCTAAGGCGAAATCAATGGAGATGGAGCAGCAGTTTGGCCTTGCCGATCTTCTGGCGGGGTTGTCGGATATAAGCAAACAGGCTTCCGAGGATAAAGAGATTATAAAGGTCAAATGCCCTAACTGCGGCCTGACTTATGAAGATTTCAGGAAAATAGGCCGTTTAGGCTGCAGCGAGTGTTACAATGCTTTTAAGAAATATCTGATCCCTCTTTTAAAACGTATCCACGGTTCGAATAAGCACGGCGGCAAGTTTCCGGCAGGCTCTGTTAAACCGCTGAAGGAAAAATCTGAATCCGATGATCTGCGCGTCAGGTTACAGAAGGCAATCGAGAAAGAAGAATTTGAAGAAGCCGCGAAACTGCGGGATCAGTTAAAAGAGTTAGAAAGAAAAAAGTAAGCTTGTTTTCCAGTTAACCAGTTGGCCAGTTTAAAAATAAAAATATTAATTTTTAACCGGCAAACTGGCTAACTGGCAAACCGGCAAACTAAAAAAACCGGCTAACTGGCAAACCGGCCAACAAACACGAGGATTTTAATATGCGGATAGACGATTTAATAAACCACACAAGCGAATGGCTTAAGGGTTTAGGCCCCAATGCCGACATAGTAATTTCAAGCAGGGTGCGTTTAGCGAGAAATTTGCAAGGCGCGTTTTTTCCTCATTGGGCGGATAAAACTCAAGGCGATAATACGCTTATTACTATTCGTAACGCGATAGAAAATGTAAGCCATCTTAAGGGAACCACGTTTTTTAGGCTGGCCGATATGGATAATGTGAATAAACAGTTTCTTATCGAGCGCCACCTTATGAGCCGGGAGCAGGCGTCTAAGGCGGACTCAAAAGCCGTGGTTATTGATGATGCTGAAATCGTTTCGATAATGATAAACGAAGAAGACCATTTGAGGATGCAGGTTATGCGTTCGGGGCTGGACCTTCTTGAGGCATGGGAGATGATGAACAGGATAGATGACGCGTTATCCGGCCAGTTGCAGTTTGCTTTTTTGCCTGAATTAGGGTACCTTACAGCCTGTCCGACGAATACAGGCACAGGGTTAAGAGGTTCGGTGATGATGCATCTGCCGGCGTTAGTGATGATGCGCACCATCGATAAAGTTTTAGCCGCGGTAGCAAAACTCAGTTTTACCACCCGCGGCCTTTACGGCGAAGGCACACAGGCAACCGGTAATTTTTTTCAGATTTCTAACCAGGTTTCTTTAGGCTATAACGAAGACGAAATTATTGCCAACATCAACGGTTTGATCCGGCAAATCATCGAGCAGGAAGAACAGGCCAGGATATCGTTGATTAAACAACAGAAGGCCTTTTTGGAAGACAGGATTTGGCGGTCATTC
>CAKKQA010000092.1 GCA_919901925.1 Omnitrophica bacterium GWA2_41_15
ATACAACCTTACCGGCATATTTAGTAAGGAAAATCGCTTCCTCAACCGCTTTATCACCTCCGCCGATAACAAAAACATCCTTGCCTTTAAATAATGGCGCGTCGCAAGTGGCGCAATAAGAAACGCCTCTGGAAAGAAAAGCATCTTCTCCGGGAATATTTATTTTTTTGGGGTATGCGCCGCTTGCAATAATGACAGCCCTCCCCTGATATTCGCCTTCCTGGCCAAATACTTTAAAACCATTGCCGCAAACCATCTTTACGGCCTCGTCGGTTTTTATTTCAACACCGAGCTCTTCAACTTGCTTATGCATTAAAAAAATAAACTTATCGCTTGCAATACCTCCGGGAAAACCCGGAAAATTCTCAATTGACATAGTAAGAAGAAGCTGGCCGCCTAAGACAGTTTTTTCTAAAAGTAATGTCTTTAGCCTTGCCCTTCCCGCGTAAAGAGCGGCGGTTAAACCCGCAGGCCCGCCTCCTATTATGATTAAATCATACATTCTAAATATGCCTCTTCTGCTTTATACGAACTTCTTACCAAAGGCGCTGAATAAACTGATTTGAATCCTATACTTAACGCTTTCTTACGGTAATATTCAAACTTTTCAGGGGCAATAAATTCTTTAACCGGAAAATGCCTGCCTGACGGCGCCAGGTATTGGCCGAGAGTCAGGATATCGCACCCTGATTCTTTCAAATCCCGGATTGTTTTTATAACCTCTTCTTCTCTTTCGCCAAACCCAAGCATTATACCAGACTTTAAAAAACCCGCGAATCCGCTTTCTTTTATTTTTACAAAAACTTCTAGAGAACGCCTATATTTTGCCTGCGGCCGGACATACGGATAAAGGCGCCGGACTGTTTCTATATTATGGGCGATAACCTCTACAGGAGCTTTGGCAATCAGAAAAAACGCTGTTAAACTCCCGGCAAAATCAGGAATAAGAAATTCTATTTTCGTATCAGGGTTTAAAGACCTTATTGAATATGCCGTTCGTATAAACTGTGTTACCCCGCCTAAAAACAGGTCATCTCTGGTTACTGACGTAACCACACTGTAACGCGCCCTTAGGCGCAGGATACTTCGAGCAATATTATATGGTTCCGACACATCCGGCGGCCGCAAGGCTTTTTTCTCTACCGCGCAAAACCCGCAATTACGGCTGCAGGACGGCCCCAAAATCATGAAGGTTACGCTTCTGCTGGAAAAACAAGCATTGACATTAGGGCAACGCGCGCTCTTACAAACCGTATCAAGATTCAAGGCCGCATATTCTTTTAAACGATTTCTTATAAGGCCAATGTCTTCGGGAATTTCCTGTTTAAACCAAGGCGGCAGCCTATTAAGCATATAATTTAAACTTTTTTTCTTAAACCCTGAAGCCTTTTATGAAGGGCTACCTTTTTCCAGAATGGCGCGTAATCAATAATAAGCTTGCCGTTAAGATGGTCTATCTCGTGCTGGATCGCGCGGCATAATAATCCGGTAGCTTCAAATTCTATTGTCTCGTTATTCTCATTAAGCGCCCTACAAGTAAGCTCTTTTGCCCGTTCCACTTTAATCACTATATCAGGAAGGCTAAGGCAGCCCTCTTCCATAACATATTTACCGGATTTTTTTATGATTTTTGGATTGGCTAATTTAAAAATTTTACCGCCGGCATCAATGACGCACATCAGCTTATCAATGCCGACTTGATTCGCCGCAAGGCCCAGCCCATTTGCCTTATACATCACCTTAAGCATCTCGTCAAAGAGGGCCTTTTCGCAATCCGTTATTTCACTGACAGGCTTTAATTTCTTGCGCAATATCTCTTCGCCGAATATGTATATCCTGTCTAACATATTTATTTGTAATCGGTCAATAAACGGAGAAACAAGTCATTGCGAGGAGCTAAGGTTGACATATGGCGACGAAGCAATCTCACTTTTAAAAACGTGATTGCTTCGTCACCGGCATACCAAGCGAGTGTTCCTCGCAATGACAATATTAAGATTTCCCCTATTTACTGATAAATTGTTCCTACTTCTTTACAATCCTATTTTTACTATCCACATATACTATCTTTGGCTTGACTTTTTTAGCCTTATCCCTGGTCAACATTCCATAGGAAACTATGACCAAAATATCGCCCACGCAGACATGCCTTGCCGCGGGGCCGTTTAAACAAACCACTCCTGACCCGGGATGACCGGAGATCGCGTAAGTCTCCTGCCTTGTCCCGTTATGAAGGTTAAGGATCTCGACCTTCTCTCCGGGTAAAATATCGGCGGCATCCATCAATTTTTTATCCAATGTCACACTGCCTTCATATTGCAGGTTGGCTTCGGTAGTAGTAACACGGTGAATTTTCGATTTCAAAATTATTCGCAGCATTTTTGTTAACCTCTTTTCTATCGTCATTCAGACTGTGTCATAATTATGGATTTTAGAAAATATAAATTTTTATTACTCCACTTTAATTCTGGATCCCTGCTTTCGCAGGGATGACATCATTGTTTTTGTCATTCCCGCGAAAGCGGGAATCCACTTTAAAATTTCAACATCTAATGTGACACAGTCTGATTGCGGATTGTAGTGACTGCACACTGTGCTGTCACTACAAAGATTAGCGATAAACTCTCCTGAATTTCTTAACCATCCCATACGTCTGACGAGCAATCATTAATTCTTCATTCGTAGGTATAATCATCACCTT
>CAKKQA010000093.1 GCA_919901925.1 Omnitrophica bacterium GWA2_41_15
TTCGCGGCCCGCGTAATGTTTTATGCGTTGTTGTCATCACAATATCGGCTTCCGGAAACGGCTGCGGATGATCGCCTGAAACGCAAAGCCCGGCAAAATGAGAAATATCGGCAAATAATAACGCGCCCACCTCGTCGCAAATCTCGCGGAATGCCTCAAAATTAAAAATTCGCGGATAAGCCGTCGCCCCGGTAATAATCATTTTCGGCCGCTCGCGCAATGCCAGCTCCCGCACCTGATCTAAATCAATTAATTCTGTGTCTTTCCTAACTCCGTATTGAATAAACTTATACCACTGCCCGGAAAAATTTACCGGATGCCCATGCGTTAGATGCCCGCCTTGATCTAATTTTAATCCCATCACTTTATCACCGGGTTTTAGTGTGGCCAAATAAACCGCCATGTTCGCCCCCGACCCCGCGTTCGGCTGCACATTAACATGCTCGGCAGAAAACAATTTTTTCGCCCGCGTAATTGCTAAATTTTCTATCTCATCAATATACTGATTCCCCGTATAATAACGTTTGCCCGGATAACCTTCCGCGTATTTATTAGATAATGGCGACCCCATCGCTTGAAGCACCGCCTCTGACGCATAATTTTCCGACGGAATCATAACCAACCCTTCCTGCTGCCGCTTAGTTTCTTTGGCAACAAGCGCCGCCACTTCCGGGTCCTGATTTTGTAATAAATTTTTATATCCGCTGCTTGACATAATTTTTAGATATGCTATAATAATAATGAGATTCTTGGCGAAGGCCTGCCGTATGGCAGAGATGGGCTTCCTGATGTAATGTCAGGGGCTAGCCAAGATACTCATAAAGTCCTCGCATTATTGCGGGGATTTTATGATGCAACTTCCTGTAAATATCCCCTTTCCTTTGCCTGTTTAAAAATATTTTTACTATCTTTATTATTCAAAAACGCGCTCCGGATGCACCCCGCCCACATATCAGCGAGACGAATCAACGGCTCGCTTTCATCTCTCCTACTTTTCACTAAACGTAAAGAAATACCGCGGCTACGCAAAGCGTTTGTAAGACTTCTGGCTACCTTCCTATTAATACCATCAACATAAACTTTTGCAATATACTCGCCTTTTGCTGCTCGCTTAATTGCCCTTTCTATCACATCAAGTATGGGAAAAAAGAACGGAATTGGTTTCTGATAACGGCCAATGTAGACATCACGCGAAGCAATTTTTCGACCAAGTATGAGGTTAAGATAATCCAGCCGGCGATCATTCCTTAATTTGTGCCATTTTAGTTGATGTGTCTTTGCCAATCCTTCAACTTCTATAAGCTGCTGGCGAAGCATCTCTTGGTTTTGATCATTAACTACTGCCACCACAACAAAAATCTCGGATTTAGTATCTTGCCCAGTTTCATCCACATAACAATAAAGTTTTTGCATATCCAGTATAATATTATTTTATTTCTTCTCTTCTAGTCTCTGTAACTCTTCCCGAAATCTCTTAACCTTTGGGTCTTTATTTTTTAATTCACCCAATTCCTGCTCAGTAAGCAAGGCAATTTCGTTTTCACTAATTTCATAATAGTCCCGATCATCGCTCCAACCGCATTTGTCACATTTTTTAAACCACTGCAAACAAGAAGGTGCGTCGTACGCCTCGATAGTATTCTTTCCTCTGCAGTGTTCACAATTTTCAGACCACCAAGTTCTGGTACCCATATATATTTTATTATCAATTTTTATAATTACATCTTACCAAACATCTCTACTAAAATCAAATTAAAAAACCCTTACATTCCCGAAGGAAGTAAGGGTTTTGCAGTATCAAGGACAACGAATCCAGATACCGGAAGGATGGCGTATCCGTCTTAGGCGACGGACTTGCTTGCCCCGCATCGAGCTAAGCTCTGGTGCTGGGGCAGGCGCGGACGAGCCGATCGTTAGAGTCGAAGTCGCGGCCAAGCCAGCTGAAGTTCAAGTCCCAGTGGTCGCCGCGCCAGCGGAGGCACAACACACAGAGGTAGCCGCACGGGCGCCGACGCACAGTGCCCGGAAATGGCAAATAGTACTTCCGCCACTCCTTGGGAATCTGCGCCTGAACTCGGAGCAGGGCCTCGGCATGGCGCTGGCCAAAGTTAGCGCTCATTGCCTTGGCGCGCTTGGTCAGCTCGTCGCCTTTGACACTGGCTTCGCCCTTCTTGAGGAACGGTGCGAGCTTTAATGTGAGCTCGCCGGCCTGCACTTCCACGTCGGACACCAGCTCCCAGTCCGCGTAGTACTCGAACGGGGTGCTGGGGCTGACGCTGATGCGGACTTCGGGCGCCGACACCGTCACCTCGCCAGCAAGCAGGCGCCGCACCCCTTCCATCCCGCCAAGCTTGTTGACGATCGCCTCAATCTGTCCGAGGTCCAGTCTGGGGTACTTCATGACATCCGTCCTTTCTTGGCTGTTAGCCAGAAAGCTTCCCTCTGCCCGAGGGTTAAGGGGCAACTGCCAACAAAGGCAGTTACAATTCAAAGATCATATTAGACAATAGCATATCCTAAAAATTTTGTCAAGAGCTGATGTCCAAAAAATAGCTCAATGAAGCCACTTTACTGAAATTAACAAAAAAACAATCAAACCGTTTGTTTTAAAGTTTTCGTATTTTCTATAACAAATCTTTAGCTTGCCAAAATGTGTTTCTGTGTTTTCTGTGTTTTCTGTGTTTTTGTGCTTTTCACCATATAAGTGCCATCTAAATTATATCCCAATTTTTTATAATATCCCCGCACCCCAATCCCAGAAATCACTGCCAGCTTTCTAATCCCCAAATCCCGACAGATTTTCTCGGCTTCAGCCATTAATTTTTTTCCCAAGCCAGCGTGCTGAACTTTCCCTTTCTTTCCAATCGGCACTAACTGCCCATACGTATGCAGCTCCCGAATAATCGCCGCGCCTTTCAACTCGGTGATAAAATTATTTTCTATCTCATCATTAATCCTCAACCGCAAAAATGCATACAAAACTTTCCCATCTGCTGATTCAAAAGAAATAAAATATTCCCACCCACCCGACGCCCGATACTTAATAACTTTGACCTTGGACTTTTGACTTTGGACTTTGGACTTTTGACTTGTCACAACGTGCCCTGCTTCCCGACACCTTAT
>CAKKQA010000094.1 GCA_919901925.1 Omnitrophica bacterium GWA2_41_15
TGAGAGCGCAATGAGCCGCAAACCGTAGCCGACGGCAAAAATTTTCGTGTGCGAACAATGCTTTCATCTATCATCTCCATAATTTTTTACAGCGCTTGCGTAGATCTTGTTTGAAATGATCCGCGCCGGTAAAACACGCGAAGCAAAAAACCGCATTTTATTGCCTACTCCGGGTATGATTCTCGCCTTATTCCTGCGTAAACCATCAAGCGCCAGATCCGCCACTTCGCCAGCGGCAATAGCCTTATCCCATTTCTTCTTCTTTCCGCCCGATGCCCGTTCTATAAAATTTGTCGCGGTATGCCCCGGGTATAGGCCGCTTATATGCACGCCGAACGGCAGCATCTCCATATGCAGGCCGTCGGTAAAACTAAGCACGAAATACTTTGTCGCCCCATAAAGAGTGGATAAGGGCGTGGAAAAAAAAGAGGCGATTGAACCCACATTAAGAATTCCTGTTCCCTGTTTTTTTGTCATCTTAGGCAAAAACGCGCGGCACAAGCTTACCACAGCACTAACATTTACCTCCACCATTGATTCAATTTTATCTTCAGCCATCGGATAAAACTCCCCCATATATCCAAACCCGGCATTATTAACTAATATGTCGATGTCATACGCTTCCTCTAACCTATTAATGGTGTCTTTAAGTAATTGTTTATCGGAAAAATCCGCAAGAATCCCTTCCGTAGAGCGCCCTGAAATTTCCTTCAATTCCTCAAGCAGGCTGCACATCGCCTCCGGAGACCTCCCGCATGGCAAAACCTTACAGCCATAACGGGCCAGCCTTAAAGAAATCTCTCTCCCGATGCCGGAGGTCGCGCCGGTAATTAACGCTGTCTTATGCGCAAACCAGTCTTCTGTGTTTTTTTTATAAGCCATTTGGGCTGTAAATAACGACTTGACTGCCTTGATTCTCAAATTCGAAAGGGACCAGTAATAAATTCTTCAGTTTGTTTTTAATATTTTCGTGGTCTTGCGGCTTCGCGTAGATAAGCATAAACCCGCCGCCCCCTGCCCCCAGGATTTTCCCGCCCAAAGCGCCGGCGTTACGCGCGATATCATATATTCCATCAATATCTTTGTTAGAGACCTTGTCGGAAAGGCTGCGTTTTAATTTCCAGGATTCATGCAGAAGCTTGCCAAATTCCGTCAAATCGGAATTGCCGGTTAAAATAGATATAGACTGATCAACCATTTGATGAATAGCGGACAATTCTTTTTTGGTTTTGTCTATCCGGATAATCTGCGCCTTTGCCACATCAGAAGCAATTCTTGAGAAACCGGTAAAAAATAATAACAAGTGGCTTTTAAAATCTTTAAGCCTTGCTTTATCCAAGATTATCGGGGCTACCTTAAAAGTATTATCGACGTGAAATGTAACTTTGTTGAAACCGCCAAACGAGGCGGCAATCTGATCTTGAGACCCGACATTTTCCTTTATCATATTATGCTCTATATGAATGGACTCTGATGCCAGCTTTTCCTTAGTCACCATCTTCCCCTTTAAGCCATATAAAGCATGCAATAACCCTACGGTAAAAGCAGAACTTGAGCCAAGCCCTGACCGCGCGGGAAGGTCTCCGTCATGATGCACTTCTAACCCTTCCTCCACATCCATAAACCTGAATATTTCCCTGACCGCGGGATGCATAATCTCATCCAACCTGCTGACCGATTCGGATTTTGAATAGACAATACGATGTTTATATTCAAAAAACGGAGGAAGTTTGCGGCAGCTTATATAGCAGTATTTATCAATAGTTGTAGAAACAACCACACCGCCGTTTTCTTTATACCAGGCCGGATAATCCGTCCCGCCTCCAAAGAATGAAATCCTGAACGGGGTTCTGGTAATAATCATGGCTGTTGCCTCCTGTCATTTTTGCTATAATTTCTTTCATACCATTGAAGAGTTTTCCTGATGCCTTCATCTAAGGATATTCCGGGCTGCCAACCAAGAGCTTTTTTTGCTTTAGTTATATCCAGGCAAAGTTTTGTTTTTATGGTTGGCTTGGATAGATCATGATGGGCAGTAATATCTTTCGCGCTGGCAGATATTATTCTTTGGACAAGGCCCTTAATCGATATCGAACTTCCGCTTCCGGCATTAAAGAGCTCAAAAGAAGCCTGTTGCTTATCTAATGCCAATTCCACAAAATCAACCAAGTCACTGATATACAAAAGGTCCCTTTCTTCCTCACCGCTTCCCCAAACGGTAATTTTTCCGCCGGCAGGGGCTGTCATTACTTTAGTTACAGTCGCGCCAAAGACATGCGACCTTTCCAAATCATACTTATCATGTGGCCCGTAAATATTAGAATGCCTGATAACGGTATATTTGTTATTGCCTAATCGGGAATAAAATTCAGACATCTTTTCAAGGTATACTTTAGTCCAGCCGACCCCGAAATAAGCGGGAAAAATATCGTCATTAGCGTTAAAATCAGTTTCTTTTGCAGGCAGGCTTGCGGATTTATACATTACGGTACAGCTGAAAAAAACCACATGCGCAACCTTATGTTCATACGCGGACCTGAATATGAGCGAATTCATCACGGCATTATCAGTAACATGATAGTATGGCTTTGTAACTATGTCCTTCGCTCCTGAAGTTGTCGCGGCGGCCTGGATTATTATATCCATTCCTTTTACAACCTTAGCGACTTCATCTTCTTTAGTTAAATCCGCTTTTATAGCCTCAAATCCGGTATGGCCGGCAAGAGGCGTCTTAAAATATGTCCCATAAACCACAAAATCATCGCGCCTTGCCAATGTTTCAGCCATATTACGGCCGATGAAACCCGAAGCCCCGCAAACTAAAACTTTTTTCTTCCGCATTTTATTTACTTTTCAGGCCCTTCAGTAAAAACGTTATACCTTTTACCGACAGAATCCCTGTTTTCTAAATACCAGGCCATTGTATCTTTTATGCCCTCTTCTATCGTTATCTGCGGCTTAAAACCAATAGACCTTGCCCGGGTTATATCCATCAGCCTTTTTTTATCTCCGGAAGGCTTGGAAATATCCCAAATTACTTTAGGCTTAAGCTCCAGGTTATCAACAATAAGCTCTACGATCCTCTTAATAGATACCTCGATCCCGCTTCCTATATTTACCGCGGACGCGGGCATTTTCTCAAGCGCAAGCAGCATGCCGCTAGCTACATCTTTTGCATGGATAAAATCCCTTATCTGCGAGCCATCGCCCCACACAGTCAACGGATTCTCACCATCCATTGCGCGTTTGATTAAAGACGGTATTACCATAGCATTGCCGGGGTCAAAATTATCATAAGGCCCGTAGACATTCGCCGGCCTTACTATTGCGATATTAGAAAACCCATATTCTATTTTGTAAGCCTGCGCCTGTAATTCGCCCATTCTTTTTGCCCAACCGGCGAACCTGTCGTTTTCAGAGGGAAAGCTTTTCCAGACATCATCCTCATAAAATACTTCTGCCGGTGAATAAACGCCTATAGTTGAAGTATAAAGGTACCTTTGAACATCGCAAAGCCTGGCAGCCTCCATCATATTGGTATTAAATAATATTGTCGGCACAAAAAAACTGGCCGGTTTTTTCGCTGTCATTGCCGGAGAGCCTTTTATCCCCACAAGGTTAAAAACAAATTCCATGCCGTCGCAAGCCTTCAGGCAATTATCAAGCCTCGTCAAATCCAGGCGCATAAACTCTGCCTTGGGATGGCCTCGCGACAGATCATCCAAAGAGACGATCCTCACCTCTGACCCTCTTTCAACAAGCATCCGCACAAGAGGCGTGCCAATAAGCCCTGTGCCCCCTGTTACCAATATTTTCTTTCCCGCATACATAGTTTATCCTCTATTTTATAACAGTTACCACCTTCCAGGGCGAACGTTTCAATTCTTTTCTCCAATAATCCAGTAAATCCTCAAGCGTCTTTTCTAAAGGTATCTGCGGCTGCCAGCCTGTTTCATTTTTGAACTTATCAATGCAGGGAATCTGCAGTGTTACATCCGAAGGCCTTAATAATTCAGGGTCAACCTTAATTTCAAATTTTTGGCTGGAAAAAGATAATAATATGTCTAAGGCTTCTCCTATAGTTGTTGTCCTGTTTCCGCCGATATTATAGACCTCCCCGGGCCGGCATTTGTTTACCATTATCCAATACGCCTTTACCGCGTCGCGGACATCGCAGAAAGTGCGCACTGATTTCAAATTCCCGACGCGGATAACAGGCTCGCTTAATCCTAATTCTCCAGCGGCCGTCTGTTTGGCAAAGAATGACATAGCAAAGGTATCACCCCTGCGCGGGCCTGTGTTATGCAAAATATTACCTCCTATGCCAGCATGAAACC
Source organism: Omnitrophica bacterium GWA2_41_15 (assembly GCA_919901925.1). Lineage (GTDB taxonomy): Bacteria > Omnitrophota > Gorgyraeia > Gygaellales > UBA12090 > CAKKQA01. The sequence continues at coordinate 4,338 of CAKKQA010000094.1, forward strand.
AATGATTTTCGGTCTCAAAATCCCAAACTTCTTGCGAATACTTTAGGCTTGTTATTTTTATGATACTGTTATCGTCTTTTAAAAGCCAACTGCCATTCTTGGTATTCATCTGAGAAAGGCATCTAATTTCAAAATATCTATCATCGCCCCTGTGTTCTACAGTAATCCTGTATTTTACATTTAACGCGGCTTCAACTAAATAGCATAAACTGGCAGCCAAAATAGGAGATTTAGTTTTAAACCTATAAAATTCGCTTTTAACATTGTGACTTTCATCTCCATCTCCAGCATTATACCCGCGTAAAAAAGCTATTTTTGTTTTTTTATCAGCGTTTAGAATAATATTAGGAATTTTTTTATTTTTGTCTGAAGCGTAACAATCGTAATAAAAACGCCTGGCCATAACAAACGGCTTTCTTAACGATAAACGAAACACGCCATTACCGCTATTTCTTATATCACTATTTACCGCTAATCTTTTTAGCAATATCTTTTTGGCTTTTTTTAACTTTACCATGTCTTTATTATCTATTCGCATATGACCGCGGGTAACACATCCTTCGGCAACAAAAAAACCATAAAGCCATGCTAATTCGCTCGGCATAGAAGTCAATTCTACATTAGGCAAAGAGGTCAATTTAAGTTTATCGTTTATCGTTAATCTGCCGGCTTTAACTTCTTTACCGGCAGCATTCACTATTGAATGGTTATCTGTTACATCAACAACTGCGCCTCTGCATGCGATTTCCAGCATTTTATGATTATTAATAGGATGGCAGGATAAATGTTTTATCTTTGTCCATCTATTATCATTCCATACTTCAAGGCCGCTTCTGGACATATCCCAAATCTGCGTACCATCTTCAGACATTTTTCCGGATAAGTATCCGCCTTTTTTAAAAGCGCTCCTCATCTCTGAAATATATTTAATATCTATTAAACCGCTTTTTGAATCTCTTAAGATAACTGGCGTCCATTTACTTACGCTGTGGGTAAACATCCTAGTGCGTATAGTCCTGATTTTATGCGACAGCCAATACTGCAAGGCAAGCATATCCTCGCCAACCTTGCTCACTGCATAAGGAGAAGCAGGCCTTAAAGGACATGACTCCTTAATTGGGACATCCTCTTTTGTTACCTGTCCGTACACTTCCGAGGATGAACAAATATGCACAATGGGATCTGCCTCATTAATCCTTATTGCCTCAAGCAAGTTTGCCGTGCCGATTATATTTGTCGATAAAGTATGTATAGGCGAATTGAAACTAGTTAAAACATAGCTCTGCGCGGCTAAATGAAAAATTATATCCGGTTTTATTTCTTTGACAACACGGATAAGCGCGCTTAGATCTATAAGATCTGCCTCATAAAGCTTTACCTTATTGTAAATATCCGAAAGATTATCCCTGGGGCTCCTCCAACGGCAAATTCCGGAAACCTCATGCTTCTCCTTGAGGCCCAATATATATTCTGCCAAGTGGCTGCCCACAAAACCCGTTATGCCTGTGATCAAAATCTTCATTTTTATTTTCCCTTTAAAATGGGCCGTTAAACTCCACTTCTTCTATCTTCAAATTTGCCTTTGGTTTCCACTGCCCTGCCTTTGGATACAACATTTTATACGCCTGCGCGGCGATCATTTTCGCATTGGGATAAAAACTGCCTTCCAGCGCCGGCGTAGTAGGGCAGGGGGTAAACGCAAAGCCCATCCGCTTAAAAATAAAATCCCCGCCGCTGTTATTCTCCATAATCCTTGAAATAATCTCGGCGCCGGCGCCGCAAGGAATCCAGGCGTTATCAACGACAATAAGCTTTCTTGTTTTAATGACTGACTTTTCTATTCTTTCCATATCTAACGGGCTTAAGGTGACAGGGTCAATTACCTCTGCCTCAATCCCTTTTTCCTGCAGGTATCTTTTTGCCCTCAGACATTCTACCGCCATATGAGAAATACCGACTAAAGTAATATCCCTGCCCCGGCTAAGGATTCTGGCCTTTCCAAAATCCATAGTGAAAGGCCCGCGCGGACAATAGCCTTTCTGATAATATAAAAGCCTATGTTCAACAAAAATAACCGGGTTATTATCCCTTATGGCGCTGATAAGGCATCCTTTAGCGTCATAAGGAGTAGAAGGAGCGGCAATTTTTAATCCCGGGATATTCATAAATAACGGATAAAAACTCTGCGAATGCTGCGGGCCCTGGCCCCAGCTTTTACCGATGATGCAGCGAATCACAACAGGCACGCTAATCTTTCCAGCGTACATATAGCACAACTTGCTTGCCATATTAATCAGCTGATTTAACGCCAAAAGCACAAAATCCATCCTGATATGGACATGAATCGGGCGCAAACCGCTCATTGCCGCACCGATTGCCAAACCCGTCATTCCATCTTCCGACAACGGCGTATCAAAAACCCTTTCATGGCCGAATCTACCCGCCAACCCCTTGGTTGTGCCAAGTATTGCCTTAGGGTCATCAACGCCCATGCCCATAACGATAACCGAGGGATCGCGCGACATCTCCTGTTCTGTTGCCTCGCGGATAGCTTCGGAATAACTAAGCACTCTTTTCATTCCTTAAACACATTCGCGTAAAGCTCTTCTTGCGCGGGAAAAGGGCTTCTCTCGGCAAATTCAAAAGCCTCGCGAATCTCTCCATCTATCTTTTTTTCTATTTTTCCTGCGGCAGAGGCGCCTAAAAGCCTTCTGACCTCTAAAAGCTGATCGCGCTTCATAGCCTGCCGGACTTCCTTCTTTTCTCTATACCCTAAATAAAAATCATCCCCTGGCCCAACATGCTCTTTCCAGCGGCAGGTAATACACTCAATAAAAGCAGGGCCGCGGCCGCTTCTTACTCCTTTTAACAACCTCTTGGCCGTATTATAAATGCTAAAAATATCATCCCCTATCCTTTGTGCCGGCATCCCGTAAACAGCAGCCCTTTCGCAAATATTATCCGAATGATGCCTGGAAAGGTGATGCGAATGTATAGCGTAAAGGTTATTTTCACAGACAAACAGCATTGGCAATTTTTTTAAAGCCGCGAAATTCATCGCCTCATGAAAAGCCCCTTCATCCACCGCTCCATCGCCGAAAAAACTAACCACTGCTGAATCCGATCCTCTATATTTCAATCCATAGGCATATCCTGCTGATATTGGTATAGTCGTGCCGACTATCGCCGAAGTGCCCATAACCATATTACCTATATCAATAAGGTGCATTGATCCGCCCCTGCCTCCTGCGCAGCCGGCAGCCTTACCGTAAAGCTCCGCGATCATCATCTTTAAACTGCCGCCTCTGGCAAGATACATAGCGTGCCCGCGGTAAGTCCCAAAAACCACATCCCGGCCGTTAAGCGCCGCGCAGACACCAGCAGAAACAGCTTCCTGTCCGATTGAAAGATGGACCGGGCTCTTTATTTTATCCGTGGGATAAACCCTGATTATCTCCTCTTCTGTCCTACGGATAAGATACAAAGAGGCGTAAAATCTCTCTAATAATTTATAGTTTTTATTTTTCAACTTTTCTTTGTGCCTATACCGAACAAATACATCCCTAAACAATTAGGCCTGTTTACCCCCAAATATAAATAGTCAACGGCCCTGACGAAGAAACTTAATATACCCTGAAAAAATATCATAATGATATTTTTTATTCTCAAGCGCGGTTTTATTTTACTGCTAAAAATATTTATCTCCTTAAAATCGCAAACCTGAAATATCTGCCTTAGCGATACCTCCGCTAACCCCGTTTCATGGCCCAACACCAGATATCTGGAATATACTCCGCGGATACCCGCGATATTAGGGACCACGACTATTAGTTTTCCTTTGTCTTTCAAGGCATCGCGCAATAAATCAAACAACTCGATTAAATCGTATTTGGGAAAATGCTCTACCACATTAGAAGCATGGATGACATCGAACCGTTGGCGGTTATTTTTAAGGTATTCAGGCAAATCTGTTATCATTTCAGCACGGAAACCCATTTTTTTCGCGTTTTCCGCCTGAATAGGATTATATTCGACACCGCTGATATTCTTATAGCCATTTTGCCTCATAAAAACCATGAACATACCGAAGCCAAAGCCCACATCAAGTATTTCCGCGCAAGGGTCAGCCGGCAATAAGCTATTATAATTGTCTTCGTAAAATTCAAATAAAAACCTGTGCTTGCGATGAAATTGTCCGCAGGTTAAATTTAAATAAGGGCCGTTTATATCGACAGGCATCCTTCTATAAAGCTCGCATAAAAATTGGTTCGCGTTTTTGTCCATTTATATCCATTCTCCCACACTTACAACAAAAATTATATTATAACACCGTTTTATAATAAACGCCATGCGCATCTTATCAGCCCTAAAAATGAGCCGGAATACAGATAAAATATAAGATTGATGCCGATAATAGCCCCGATAGCCGTATACGCGAAGATTTTCCTCTTAAAGCCGTTGTAAATTGTAAAAATCCCTAAACTCGCTAAAACTATAAGCAAAGGCTCGAAATAATAACGGTGTCTGGGGTCTCCTCCGGTAATCACGACAATAATGGTAGTGTAAAGAAAAAAAGAAAGGAAAAACAAAATATTTATATTAAATTGCGGCCTTACGGCTTTAGCTATCCCGAAAAGGCTGAACATAAAAACGATTGAATACCATACATTATATCTTCTAACGCAGGAACCGGTCACTAAGTCATAATCATTTACGAAAACATCCCATAAAACAGATATTTTCTTAATACACGCCCTGGGAATTTGCCTATAGTTCTTAATCATAAAATCCACAGCAACTTTTTTTAAAAACTTGTCTTTCTCTACTTCGTTCATTTTGTCATATTGGCTTTTTTGCTCTGGAGTAAGCATGCGCTTCATATCTGTCTGCCCGCCTCCGTTAACAAACCGGTTATTTCCGGATATTAGCCCAAACCCGCCCTGGGTAGTCAGCGGGACAAACGCGCGGTGGACAAAGTAATTTCTTGCTGTCCACGGCAGGATAACTATGGCTATAGCCGCGAAAAAAACAGAAATTTCCTTTATAGCTGACGCGGGCGTTTGCCTATTTTTATAAATCAAGAAGGCTAATATCGCAGGGTACAACGCTAAAACAGCGCGCGTCAGGATAAGAATGCCGAATAAAATCCCAAGGATAAATTTATCTTTTAGGCTGTGGGCCACGAAGGCCCTTTTTAGCATAAAGAGCGCGGTTAATAAAAATAAAACATTGAAAAGGTTTTCAGAAAGCAAAAAAGCCGGCCCCCCCTGGCTGCTGAAAATAATATAAGGCTTGTAAAAAGCGAGCCAGAAAGCCGAAAGCAATCCGACTTTATCATTAAACATGGCTTTCCCTATATAAAAAATTATAACGGGTAAGCAAGCGCTCATAACGCACTGGATGATCATTACGGCAAAATAATTTTTAAGGCCGAACAATAAGTATATCAATGCCAAAAATACAGGGTAAAGAGGCGCGTGATAAGAAGTATGCAGGCCTGTCATATGGTTAACGAAGCCCTTGCCCGCTAATATATCAGTAGCATAGTTGTCGTAATCAGCCGCGTCCGCCGAAGGCCTCATATACTCTCCCGGCAAATTTAAAACTACTGATACACGCAGGGCTAAAGCAGCAAGAAAAATCAGAAACAGTATTTTCTTTTCGTTATTCGCAATCATCAATCCAATGTTTTTCATATTCGGCATTAGCAATAACTACTTAAATAAATACAGCGCGGACAATTTTTCAATATAGCCTTGCGGCGAAAAACGCTTTTTAATCTTCTCCCTGGCGTTCACTCCTAAACTTGCGGCTTTTTCCCTGTCTTTTAATACCTCAATGAGCTTTTCCGCTAACGCCTTACAGTCGCCCGGAGGGAATAATAAGCCGTCTTTATTATCTTCTATAATTTCTAAAACCCCTTCTGTCCCCGAGGCAATTGCGGGCAGGCCCAAATACATAGCTTCTAAAAGAGATATACCCAGCCCTTCGCTAAGCGATGGCAGGACAAAGGCATCTAAAGCCCGAAGTATCTGCGGCACGTCACGACGTTCGCCCAGAAAATGGACTTTTTCCAAAAAGTTATTCTCTTGGGCAAATTTCTCTAGCCGGTGCTGGAAGCCGTTATTGTCGCGGCCTATTATATACAATCTTGCCTCAGGAAATGTCTTTAGGACATCCCTGAAAGCTTCTAATAGGATATGCTGACCTTTCCAAGGGGCAAGATTGGAAACAGCGCCTATAAGAAAATCCGAACCCGGAAAATTCAATTTACTGCGGATAAGGTCTTTATCCGTATCGTAAACACTGTCAAACCTCTCAAAATCCACCGCGTTATAAATCACGGATATTTTGTCCGCGCGGATGCGCGAGTATTTCAAAAGATACTCTCTGACCGCGCATGATACGGCAATAATTTTCGTAGTAAAGAAAGAAAGCGTGAAATCAATGCAATAATGATACCATTTCTTCAAATTAGAGTGCGTGCCGTGCTCTGTGACTATTACCACAGGCACCCCCGCGAAAAAAGCGGCGATCCTTCCGAAATAGCCGGGGTAAAAAAGGTTCGCATGCAAAACATCGGGCCTCTCTCTCTTAAATATTTTTATTAACTCCAAAACAATGCCTATGTTATATAAGCTCGATTTTTTATTCAGCAATTTTACGGGTATGCCGTTTTTTTCTACTTCTTCCGCCAGCCTGCCCTTTTTACCGATACAATAAACAAGCGGTTTGAATTTGCCGTAATCCAGATACTTCAAGGTAGTCACAAGCAGCTGTTCTGCCCCGCCGATATTCAGGTTTTCATACAGATACAATACCCTAATCATTTTTCCCGACACGACTAATCTGACCCTGCGATAAACGCTCTATAACATCCTTGGCCCTTAGAGAGGCATTGCCGTCTAACTTATAGGCATGCTCATGGATATAATCCTCCCTGTTTTTTCTTAAATTCAGCTGCGCCTCCTTATCGTATAAAGCCATACGGATATAACCCTCCAAATCCGACAGGTTCTTAACAGAAAACGCTGTCCCGTAAGATTTTAAATTCCAACAATCCTGCCCCATAAATTTCGAACTCTCTTCTAAGAATATCACGTTCTTATTTAATAAAATGGCTTCATAGCCGGCCGCGGAAAGATATGTGATCACCAAGTCCGAGCGGCTTAATAAATCAACCATTTCAATATCCCTTATCAGGGCAAATTCGCTTAATTGAGCCTCGACGGCTGATCTTCGATAGCTGGCGTAATCTTTTTCAAAAGGGTGTAATTTAACTACTAAATAAACGTCGTCCATTTTCCTTACGGCCTGAAAAACAGCATTTATCTGCTCCTGTTTCTCCTCTCTCATAATCTCAAGCGGCGCAGGGAAAAGGTCGTGGCCGGTAGCAAAAACCACGAGTTTTTTATTCCGGGGATACCTTAAAGATTGTGAAAAATTATTTTCCTGGCAGCCTTCAAACCTGGTTAAGCCGGTAATCCAGATTTTCTCCGGATAAGGAAAAAATTTTAAAAGCCGGCCTTTCCAATAATTGCCGTTTACTAAGATCGCGTCCGCGATAATCCGCCCGTATTTCGAAAAATCGTCAGTATGAATATTCTGTATGGCCACGACCGGGACAGAAAAACCTTTAGCGGTTAAGGCGATTAACGGGTAATAATTACATATCACCACCGCCTTTGGGCGAAAGGCGGCCATTATCTTATTTAATATCTCGACTTCCCTCATCATCTCGGGAAAGACTTCTCTGATCAATTTCTTAAGGATCTCACGCAGCAATTGAATAGGGCAAGGCAGGTCAGAAAATAATTTTTCATTTAAAAAACCCTCAATCGAGAAAACGCTCTCTATTCTATTTAGAAAAGGAAAATATCCGGCCGGATAAGGATTATAAATTTTACATCCGTAAAAGTTAGTAAAAATTATTTTATTCTTTTTAAGTATTTTATCCGACCCGTAAGCATGCATATTAACCACTATCCGCTGGCGCTCATTATATTTTTTGATCACCGGCAGCATAGAATTTAAATACCTTTTTAACGGAACGCAGAACATCACGCCGCCGGAGCCTATTAGCTTTTTAAACTTACTCCGATTTAAAGAAAAGTAATAAAGGCTGGCCAGAAATCTTTTGATGCGCCGTAAAAAAAGCAGGCACCTTTCAGCCGTTTGCGCGAAACAAGGCTTTCTATCATTGGAGAATTTGGTAAAGTTTACTCCCTTTTTAACGCATAAAGATTCAAATATCTTCTCCTGTTCGGTTTCGCCGCCTGCAACATATACCGACTTCGGCAATTCACAACCAAGAATTAAATTTGCCAAATACTGGCGATAGATTAAAGGTATTAATGCGGACTGGAGATGATCACTGCATAAATCCCATAAGGGAACGCCTTTAAATGAAGTCATATCCCTTAAATTAGCGCTTCCTTCAAATTCAATGCCGGCTAAATTATGAATTAAATCTATAGCCTGCTGCCTGAAATCATCATATTTCTGTTGCATAAGGCGATGGTAAAACCGGAAATCGCGAAAGGCATATTTATTTCTTACCGACGCGCCTATCGATTCCGCAGGGAATATAGTAATAATTAACGGATTACCTCCTTCCGAGGAAAGCTGATTGCATACCTTCAGGGCTAATGGAAGTTGAAAACTGCGCGATACTATAATAAGATTATCGTACTTCATTGATTAATGTCCATTTAGGCCAGAAATCCTGCGTAAAACCATCGCGATACATAACCTGTAAAGAAAGGTCGCCGGATTTATTCGCGTGGGTATAATTATTTATTTTTTCCTTAACATTTTTATCGAACTCTGCCATGTATTCATACTTGCCGGAAAAATCCTCAAGCAGCCTGCCCGATTTCTCTATCCAATCGGGGATATTGTAATCCAAAGATATCCGCGTTTGGCCCATTATCACGTTGGGATCTTTAAAAATATGCTGAATCCCGCGCGTAGATAAAAATAGCTCCATACTCTTAAGCAAAGCCTCGGCCTTGCCGCCGGTTAAACGCTCGCCTAATAATGTTTCGGCTTCGCAAATAGCCAGCTTGAGCACTGATTTAAAGCTTCCTGATAAAGCAAGATATTTGTATTTTCTCACTAAATTATCCCCCAGCTTCCCATTGCAAAGGGCCTGGAAATTTTCAGGCTTGGCAAGAAAATCCAACAAGGCCTGGCGGCTGGCAAAAAGCTCTTCCTCTGTTTCCCGCATAAACTCCTTAAAATACCCGTTTAAATCAGGGAATCTTTCCAAACGGCTGTGAATGCCAAAAATCCAGCGGGCGATGTCTACGCCGTATTCAACTAACAGCCTCTTTAACGGGATAAGCTCCATAGCGGCAGAAAAAACAGTAGTTGTAAAAAATAACCCCCTTACCATTAAATAATCATCAAAGGACATCTTGTTAGTCGCCACTATGACTTCTTCGGTATCAAAAATCTTTTCTCCGCGCAGGACGCTAAATTGCCTAGGAACAATCCTGTGGCGGATTAAATAACCGTATTTTTTTGCGACTTCTTCCGAAAAAAGCGGCGTGCCTTTTAAGTTCATCAGAGTAAAAATCACTATATCCTGGACCCCGGAATTTATTACCGCTTTCAAAGTCTCTAAAAATGTCTCCCTGGTTTCTTCGGGCAGGCAGACAATGAGTTCCGTTGATGATATCTCGCCGGTCATTTCTAAAACATCGCGCTGGAATTTTACAAAGTCATCGAAAGGGATGTTTTTTCTGTTGATGACTTTCAAAACCTGCGCCGTCAATGTCTGCAGGGAAAGCGTAGGCGGAAATTTCAGTATATTCAACATCTTGAGTATCTTCTGAGGGATCTTCGCGGTATTAAAATTAAGGTGCCTTGGCCAATCATATTTCTCCTGCATTTCGCGGATGATCCGCGCAATCTGGAAATCTTCCTGAAAAAGGCCCATATTGGTATTCGCCAAATACAAAACCACCTCATGGCGGCCGGAAAAACGCTTAGCCAAGTATTCTATATCCTTGCGGAAAAACTCCGGAGAAAGGAATGCCACCTTTGAATAGTACTCATCCGAGGCATGGCAATAGGCGCAGGCAAAAGGGCAGCCGCGCTGGGTCTGCAGAAAAGGATGAAAGCCATCGTCAAGAAGGCTGTCAAATGTGCCGTCGGCATAAATAGCCCCAAAAACATCTAAAGTCGGCAAACTGGGGAATCCAGATTCAGGGTAAAATAATTTTTTATTTTTCCGGTCATAAGCGTAGGCGCCTAACGGAGGCCTGGCGCGCAGTCCTTCGTTATCTTCTCCGGCAAGCCTGCGTTTTACTATTTCGCTGAAAGGTATCTCGCCGTCATAAGCCACGCATAAATCAACAAACGGGTTATCCTGAAAAAACCTCACCCTGCTATTTTCTGTATTATCTAAGTTCGGGCCCCCGGCAACCACCAGACACTTCGGGTTACGCTTTTTTATCATCTCGGCCAGATGTAAATTTAAGACGCTATTCCAGCAATACTGGGCTATGCCTAAAATATCAGGCTGCCAGGAATCAAAAACATCCAGCGCCTTATTAGGATCTTTAAAAATCTTTATCTCTAAAGGATCTTTGACTGTTTTGCGCAAATAACGCGCGATAAAACCCAGGCCCAAGGGGACGGTATTGTTATGCACGCCTGCGGTCATATGGTTTAAATCTGCCAGGGCTATCTTCATATTTTTTTAGGTTTGGCGAAAACCCCTGAAATCAGCGTCTCTTTTTAAATATAAATCCTGCGCCTGTTTAATGAAGCAGGCGGTTTTTTTCTGAAAATAATTTTCAAATAATTTCCTGTTTGCTTCCAATAGGCTGCCGTGAAATTCCTCGTCAGACATATCTGTAAAATTAACGCTTAATAAATCGGAGTTAGAGTGTTTGTTCTCATAAAAATCCTGGGCGCCGGCAAGCATCCCTTTTTCCTTGGCATAATAATAAAGAGGCGACCCCGGATACGGGGTTACCGGACGGATAGTGCGCATCTGCGCGCCATCATCATATTTTAATAAGAATTCCACGCCTTTTTTTAAGGTTTCTTTGCTGTCGCCGAGATTGCCGAAGATAATATTAAAGCCCGGGCTGATACCGGCTTTTAGCGTCTCTTCAATACCTTTAATAATCTGTTCCACGGTCAAAGACTTTTTCATGTTCTTAAGGACATCGTTGTCCATAGCTTCTATCCCGTAGTTGATAAAGACACACCCTGCCCTGCGCATCAGTTTTAACACATCGGCGCAGGCAAAATTAAGCCTGCCGTTACAATCCCATTTAATATTCAAACCGCTTTTTAAAAAACTTTCGCATAAAGATGCCGCCCGCTCCTTAGATACCATCAACAATTCATCCGCGAATGCAATATAATTTATCCCGTATCCTTCTTTTAGTAATTTAATTTCATCTATAACGCTTTCATTGCTGCGCAGCCTTACCTGCGTATCCATATGATAACAAAAAGCACAGGTATAAGGGCAGCCCCTGCTGGATAAAAGAGGCATTACAAAATCAGTATTTTTAACATGGGGCATCCTTAAAAGCCGGTAGTAATCTATTGGGAATAAATGGTAGGCGGGAAAAGGTATCGCATCTATATCTTTTAATAACGGGCGCTTATCGTTTATATGGATATCCCCATTTTGCGCGAAGGCGATGCCCTTCACTTCTTTTAGCGGCGAGTTATTAGAAAGCGCGCCCAATAACTCAACAACAGTCTCCTCTCCTTCGCCGATCACCGCGGCATCCGCGCCTGTTTTCCTTAAGAAAAACTCCGGCTCCGGAGACGGCCCATGGCCGCCAATGATATAAAACGGCCTATGCCGGGCATTATTTATCGCCTCCGAAAGCTTGAGTAATTTACGGTATTGATAATAGCCGGCTATCACGCCAACGCCGACAACATCAAAGCGTTTTTCATCAAGATACTGGGTGAGATGTTCATCCGGAAAATGAAATTTATCCTGGTTGTAGATCTCAACCGTATGGCCATGCTTTAAAAGCGCCGAAGCGATATATGAGGCGCCCTGCGGGAACCAATGAATATAAGAATCATTATCGTAAATTACCAGCAATACCTTCATCTTTTCCGCGCCTTCCGCATCAATAACTCTGCCAGCTTAAAATCCAGATAATCATCAATATCGACAGACCTCTCTTTAGGCATGATATATATCTTGCTTCCTCCAAGGATTACTTTTCTTTTGCGCGTTAAAACTTCCGTTTTCCAGGCATAAATGGAGGAATTTAAGTCAAAAACTGAAGGGGCATCCTGGCGATTATTGAAGTTTCCTTTTTTCACCAGTTTCACCCGGCTGTTTCGCCCTATCTCAACCATATTAAAATACGGGTTGCGCTGCGCCGGCGTAACCGAAAAAACATTCTCTGTGCCGGCTGTAAATAAAAGCTCTATGCATTTATCTATGTCGCCTATATTTCTTAAAGGGGCATTGGCATGTAACAGCACAATCGCGTCAAAAACAGCGCCTTCTTTCTCTTTCAGGGCAGCGATAGCATGCAGAAGAGCGTCAATAACACTGCTTTTATCCGTCGATATCGGCTTAGGCCTTAAGAAAGGCGCTTCTGCCCCGGCCCTAACGGCAATTTTAGCAATACGCGGATCATCCGTTGAAACCACAACCCTGTCTACATACCTGGACTTCCTTGCCTGCTCTATGCTATAAACCATAAGCGGCCTGCCCAAAAGCATCTTTATATTTTTGCCGGGTAAGCCTTTAGAGCCGCTGCGGCAGGGAATTACGCAGAGAATTTTCTTTTCTTTAAACATGGCTTAGTAAGCAATAATGTTTTTATGCCGTCATCAATGGTTACACGCGGGGCGAAATCCATTTTTATCGCTCTTATAAAATGGCTGGCCTCGTCCTTATATGTTTGCCTAAGGTCAAAGTACCTTGGGTCATTAACAACCCTTTTTTTACCACTGTATTGTTTTAAAATTATCTGGCCGCGGACAAAATCACATACTAATGTGCCTTTGCTGCCGATAATAAAAATACCGCGTTTTTTTTCTCTTTGTAAATAATCTAAATGCACGCTGCAAATGAAATCATTCTTATAGCGGTATAGCCCCTCAAAAACATCCTCGCTGTCTGTGCATATGGCGCTTGACCTGCCCTTCATAACCTGCCAATATACCGGGTCGCCGAACAAATAGCGCATATAATCTATCTCGTGAGACAAATCTAACGCTACGCCCCCGCCTTTTCTGCGGCTGACACTATATGAAGAGCGATAATCTGAATTTTTCCTCCAGTCAGGCAAATACTGTCCGGCTTCTATCCTGGCAAAATATAAGTCTCCTAACAACCTTCCCAAGAGGCTTTTTTTTATGTACCGCAGGGCAGGAAGAAACCTAAAATTATACCCCAAAAGCAATTTTAATTTTTTTCTTCTTATAAGCTCTTTAAGTTTAATCACAGAATCCATATTGTGCGACAACGGCTTTTCCATAAATATATGCATCCCCATTTTTGCCAGCCGAAGCGCGGTTTCTATATGCCTATGTGTTTCGTTGCAGATAAAGGCGGCGTCCGCGTCAATGTCCTCTCCCTTTCCTACCAGCCGCACATCGTGCGGTATTCGCGCCTCCTTATAAGGGTCCTTTATCTTTGTTTTTAGATAGATGCGTTCAATACCACTTAATCCGGATAAGTTCTTTATGTGCCTTCTTCCAATCGAGCCGCAGCCAACCACTAAGATCTTCATAAGTTTAACCTTACCAAGCGGTCCAGCCGCCGTCAACCGGAAGATTGATGCCGGTAATGTACTTAGAGGCGCGGCTTGCGAGAAAAACAACTGCCGCGGCAATATCTTGCGGCTCTGCCATTTTGGCCAACGGAACTCTTTTTTTGTATTTTCTTACAAAACCGGGATCCTGCCGGTCGAAAACTCCTCCGGGAGAAATAACATTCGACCTGATATTATATTTCGCGTAATAAGTTGCCAGATACCGGCTTAACCCTATAACCCCCGCCTTAATAGCCGCATAAGCAGCAGGCATAGTTTTATTTGTCCCTTTATATAAGCCGAAATCAGGCGCTGTCATCCCGTAAATAGATGCGATATTAATTATTGAGCCGCTCCTTCTTTTTCTCATCATTTCCGCCGCCTGCTGGCAGCAAAGAAAATAACCGCCTAAATGGTTATTCAAATTAGCGCGCCAAGATTCAAACCTTATATCTTCAAAAATATCCTGCCAATCCGCTGTCCGCGGATAAGCGCAATTTACCAGTATATCCAGCCTATTCTCTTTAAGGGCAATCTTTAAGAAGGCCTTCCTGACAGATGGAGCGGAACCGATATCCATACGCACAAACTTTAAGCCGTCGTTTTTTTTCATTAACAAATGGTATTCTTTTTGATTGATATCGGCAATATAAACCTTGGCGCCAAAATCAGCCAACGCGGATGATATTTCTTTGCCGATCAAACCGCATCCGCCGGTAACCAAAGCAACTTTATCCGAACAGGAAAATATGTCCTTATACATTTGGCCGCCTCAATATTTTGTAGATCTTAACTGATGGATTTTCAAAAACCAACTCGAATGAATCAATCTTTGAAAAATCCTTTTTATTAAAACGCAAGCTCTGTATAAAAAAGCCTGCTTTTATGGATTTAAGAAGTTCTTTCTGTTCCTGCGCATTTTGGGAAGCCAAAAATCTATTAATCAACACCCAGCGGCTTGATGCTATATTCCTATATTCTCCTGAGAGTTCCCGCGTCTCGCCTTCCGCAAAAGCCTGCCTGCCGCTTAAAGCAGTATAGCCATAAAAAGTAGGCTGCTCCATCTTATATACCTCGTGAGCGAAATATCTCCTATCAGTAAAAAAGGTCTCATGGAGCCCGGTATTATTTCTCATCCACTGCATAGCCTGCCACTAATCGTGATTTACGGTTGCACGTTCGTCACATATCTTTTCTTCTTTCCATGGCAATTTGCCACATCCGATCCCTACCCAATGCTGCAAATCTTTATTCCAGGAAAATCAAAAAGACACCACATCGAAATAGTTACTAGAAAAAACTGCCACAAAGCTAAGAGTATTTCTATTCATTCCTGAATTAGCATTCTTTTATTTTACTGTTATATCTGAATGGAATGTGCGATTTACCTTTCGTTTAAAAAATAATATAAGGTTTTTTATAAACATATTTAACGACATGTCGTATCTTAAAACCACCGTTCTTATCTTATACCCGTGCAATATATTCCCGAGTATCTTAAAAATGAATGGCGGTATTTTAAAAATTATATCTAAAAAGTTAATCAGAATTGGAAAATTAACGACCAAAGGAAAGAAGAAGTGCAACCTTTCAATCTCTTTTTTATTATCCAGCTTTAAGGGAGTGGAATAATAAAAAGACCTGCTTAACACAAACTTTTCCTCCAATAAGCCAGCATCTTTGGCTATTTGTTCTATGGCGGTTTGCGGATAAGGTTGGCAAAAATAAGCCCCCGAAAAATCCGCTTTTAAATCTATATTCAACCTTAATGTTTCAATATCATGTTTAAGACTGCCGCAGGGGATACCGATTAAGTTCTGGGTATATATTTTTATGTTGTATTTATGTATCAGATGGGCTTTTTCTATCATCTTTTTGTTGCTTATCTTTCTGAAAAGTATCTTTTCCCGCAATGTTTCATTGCCTGTCTCAACCCCGATAAGCAATGTTTTACACCCTGCCCTGCTTAAATTCCTGACATAGTGTTCAGAGCATACATTGAAACTCGTATTCGTAATAAACGGCAGGCCGATTTTCATTTTATACTTATCGGCAAAATCCTCAATCCATTCATCATCAAAAGGAAATATATCATCAAAGAAATGAATCATCTTGGCGTGATACCGTTCTTTAAGTTCCAAGCACTCTTCTATTATGTTGCTGACGCTACGAACCCTTAGTTTAGCTCCCAGTCCTTTATACATCTGTTGGTATTGATAATTGAAACAATAACTGCACATGTAAGGACATCCGCGGCTGGCAATAACTGAACGGACATCCGAAGCATAGAACTGTTCATATCCACGGAATAATTCACGGTCCGGGAATGAAATCTCATCAAGGTTTGAAATTAAAGGCCGAAGTGGATTCTTGTTTGCCTTTGATACCACATTCATCACCGGGGTTGCTGTTTCTCTTGAGGAAATTTTGTCTAAAAATTCAGCCCACGCTTTCTCCCCTTCACCTACTATCAGATAATTTATTGAATTTTCCTTTATGATTTCGGGGAAGAATGTTGCGTGTGGGCCTCCCATTATCACAGGTATATCATATCTTTGTTTTACATTATTTACCGTATCAAGAAGATACGGAAAATTCGGCGTTAAAATGCTCAGCGCCAGCAAATCCGGTTTTTCTTCATTTATCATCTTTTCTATACGATTGTAATTGTTTTCGGATACATAGACCTGGTGGTTTTTCTCCTTGCAGATTTTAGATAAATACATTACGCCCAAAGGTTCTTCAAACCCCAAGTCTTCCATGTTCACTATAAATAGTATCCGCATCTCCTTAAGCCCCTTTCCGCCTCTTAACTTCTTTCATAGCATTTTCAAATATCTCATCATAAGTCATACCATTATATGAATTGCCGGGATGGTCTTTCTTCCAGGCGTCAAGTGTCCTTGTAACATATCCCTGGATTTCATCCACAGACAATCTATCAAAACACTCTTGGCAAAAAGGCGATATAATCCCGTCCTTTTTATAATAAACAGCGCAACTATTTTTAGTTGCCATCGTATCACCGCAAGCGGGACAGAAATTATAAGGCGTCGTTATACAATAAGAATAATTTTTTAGGAGTTTTACTTTAGTAGATACAATTAAAAACAATATGGGTATCACCAATATTGCTACTGACAGAATTATCTTCTTCATTTCCCTGGCTCCTTTAATCTTTTTATCCATCGCCAACATCATAAACGACTAACAGGGCCTTCATCTTATTATCTCGTATATCCTTACAGACGGATTTTCAAAAACAAGCTTAAGCGTATCTATTTTAGAAAAATCTTTTTTATTAAAACGTAGACTGTGAATAAAATAATCCGCCCTTATAGACTCGAGCAGTTCCCTCTGCCGTGAAGCATCGACAGAGGTCAGAAATTTATTGACCAAATTCCACCGGCTGTTCGCTATCTTCCTGTATTCACCAGAAAATTCACGCGTGTCTCCTTCCGCAAAAGCCTGCCTGCCGCTTAAAGCAGTATAGCCATAAAAAGTAGGCTGTTCCATCTTATATACCTCGTGAGCGAAATATCTTCTGTCAGTAAAAAAGGTCTCGTGGATCCCGGTATTATCTCTCATCCACTGCATAGCAAGCCACTCATCGTAATTAATGCTTGCGCGCTCATCCCATATCCTTTGCGTTTCCCAAGGAAACCTGCCCCATCCGATTTTTACCCAGTTGTGCATATCCATATAAAGAAACCCAGCAGAGAATAACAAAAGCGCTCCCAGCGCGAATTTACTGACGATCTTTTTCTCGCGCAAAATATAGTCCGCGGCGATTACTCCCGGGATCAAAAAAACAATCTGCGTATACCATGCGTAATAGATTCTTATCCCCGGAAAATCAAAAAGGCACATCATAGAAATACTTACAAGAAAAAAGAATGCTACGAATATAAGGCTGACCTTAAATTGGCCTAAATATTTTCTAAAGTCTCTGCGCACCCAAAAAAGCGCCGCAAAGGTCAAAAACTGCCAATTCAAAAAATAATTTAGGATATTACGCGTTAGGCTAGAAAAAAACCTGTAAAAAGGATAAATCATATCGGCATAATTCTTTAAAAAAGCCGTACTCTTCAAGAACGCGTAAGCCTGTGACCTTGTTGTTTCATAATCATAATATAAATGATGCAGGGTATTATTAAGCATGGTCATCCTAAGTAAAATCAGGCTAATCAATAGGCCTATTCCTAAAATTATCTGCTTAATCGAAAACGGAAAATATTTCTTGAAAATATTAAGCACAAACAAAAGTAACAGGACAATGGGAATAATAATACCCAGCATAGATTTTGTGGCGGTAAAATATGTAAATAAAATTATTAAATAAGCCAGATCCAAATCGCGCTGGCGGTTTAGATAGCTTACGATATAAAACACGAACAAAACAAATGCGGGGATACTATAGTAAAGCGTTAAGGGATTAATAAAAAGATGGCCTTGAAGGCCTCTGGCCAAAAAGGCGCCAGTGGCAAATAAACCGAAGGTAAACAGCGTGCTCTGGCGCAAAGAAAACCTGGCAATCCTTAAACCGCCGTAAAAAACTAAAAAGGCCATCATGAACCAATCAAATACCGGCTCAATAAAAAAATGAATATAGAAAGGCTGTATCCGTGTGTAACTGTATACCACTGCCTGATATATGTTTTTCAGCATATGATATCCGATCAGGACCCCGGAAAATTTAGATTCTTCCAAAGGAAACCCCCTGATATACGACCAAACAACATCCAGATTCCAGAGCGAATCCGGATAAAATAACCCGGGATATTCCGGGGTTGGAGGGCTGGAAGGGATAATAAAAAACCTAAACACAATCACGGAACAAAATACATAAAAAAGCATGAATACCGCGTTAGCTAAACCTTCTTCCTGATACTCCTTCACCTTGCGCTCTCGAATTAATCTGACAACAGCCAAGCCTGAAATAACAAGCACCAAACACTCCGCATATTTAAAACTGAATAGTTTTCCTATCCAGCTTAAAATTAACATAGCTATAATGCTTACGGGATAGCCAAAAATAAAACGCTCTATTTTTGTTAATTTTTCTGAAACAAGCCAGCCGCAAAAAATATACCCCGGAAGCAGCAAGAACAAAATCTGAAAAATGGCATACTTAATAATATCAAGCCTTAAGAATGCGAAATTCAGGGATAGATAAACATACGCCAAAACTAAAGGTAGAATTATATAGCATTGTTTTAACCGTAAAACAGCCATCTTACTATTTACCCCTTCCCAAAAGCATTAGCCTTAATACTGATAAGGCCCTGGAAATTAAAAGCATATGCGGCCTTCCTATATAATACCTATTCGCCCTTAAAATGACCTGCCCATTGTTAATTAATCTTTGTATCCTGTTCTCTAATACCTCTTTGCCGTTATACCTAGCTAACAGTTCATCTAATGACAACCCTTCCCTGCTGTCATATAACTCCCGCAATAAACGGATCCTGCGGCCGGTTTCGCCTAGATTTATAAAATGAAAGTATAGATAACTTAACACCAGATACATAACCAGATTAACGGCCAAGGCGTATCTTCCGGAAATAAAAGTTGCCGCCATCCCGGCAAAAAAACCGAAATATACAGACTCCAAAAGCTTATACCTGACGATATATTTATAGCTTAATATCTGAATGAACGCGTTTATAATTAAACCGAAAAATGGCGCGAAAATCTTAAAGAACATAATCCTATCCGCCCTTTTGCTTCTTCCCCAACAAATTGCCATAAGCGACAAAAGCCATAATAAAATTTCTCCCTAGAGGGGTAAGCCTGTATTTGGCATCTTTCAGAATGGCCATCTTTGAATCTAACAGCTCTTTTAATCTCGGCAAAACCAGCTTTTCGTCAGACATCCGCGCTGCAAGTTCATCGCGGCTTAAGCCTGCGGAACCCGCCCGCGCAATCCTAATCACCATCTCAATAGATGGGCTCTGTGCCTCTACCGCTGAATAGCTGATTATATAAGCTATTGCTAGGCATAAAAACAATAAAATCAACTGAGCTTTCTGAATCCAAACCCATTGAGAAGAAAAACCGAAAAAATTAAATACGGCCAGGACAAACAAACCAAACCCTAAGATAATCAAGAAAATCAAACCTAACATAGCGCTGTGGTTTTTAGGCAGATATATTCTCCACATAATAACCTGCACCAAGAATGCAATCCCGAACAGGGCTAAACTAAGGATCAAAACAGCCATGGTTTTATATCAAATTCCATTTCTACTGAATACCTTAAAAAAGCTTTTCAGAGAGGTCGCGGTTTCCTTTTTTATCACCATGTAATAAAACAGCTGGCAAAATTTAAAAAACAACATAAACCCCAGAATAAACAGGCCCGGAAGCTTCTTGAATATTTTTAGCGGATCGCTTCCGGCATTAAACCACCCTGCCCCTTGTTTTGGCTTGGCAAATATTTTCTTAAGCCTGGATAGGTTTAAATAAAAATTAAAATAACTAAAAAGGATATCCCTTCTTATTTCCGCCTCCGAAGCCCCTTGCGGCACATAAGAAAATGGCGTTTTCTTGAAAGGGTTTTCTATAAAAGTGGACACCGAAACAAAATTTTCATATAAGCCCTCAACCTTGAGGCAGCCGCTTTTTTTAGCAAATTCATACAGTTCAGTTCCCGGATATGGGGTTGCGTTATTATACCTAACCATGTCTAATTCTAATTCATTGCTTAAATTCACACAATTCATCCTATCGCTATGGCTTTCTCCAGGCAGGCCGTAAATAAAAGTCGCGCTGACATGGAACCCGATCTTTTTTGCCATCCTTACCGCTCTCACACAATCCGCGACACTTTCTTCTTTTTTTATAACCTTCATAATCCTCTCGGAGGCAGTCTCTAAGCCGAAAAAAACGCTTCGGAATCCCGCGCTGAATAAATCCCGCAATAATTCATAATCAACGTTATCGCCTCGCGCCTGAAAACTGAATGTCATTTTCCTATGCAAGCCTTTTATTTTTATTAAATCTATAAGATTATTTATCCTATCTTTGCTCACGCAGAAATTATCATCCAAAAAAAGGATAAAATTTTTTTTATATTTATCATTGAGTGTTTCTAATTCGGAAACAATCCTCTCCGATGAATAATGCCTATATTTCCTTCCGGTAGTAATACGGTTACTGCAAAAAATGCATTTATATGGGCAGCCGCGCGAACTTACCACAAACCCCAAATCATATTGTTTTGAAGTAAAAAGATGATATGGAAAAGGCGGAAAGCTGTCAATATCCTCTATAATTGGTGTTAATGCGTTATTAATTATTTCGTTGTTTTTTTTATAAGATATACTGCCCAAATGCGTAAAATCCTTGCCTTCTTTTATGTGTTTATATAATTCTAACAACGCCCTCTCGCCTTCTCCTCTTATTACTATATCTACATGCCCATAAGACAAAGATTCTTCCGGCAGCGCGCTAGGGTGCGCTCCGCCAAAAACTATTATTGAATCAGGATAAAGCCTTTTTAATTCTCTTGAAACAATTATTGCATTCTTAAAAGAAAGCGTTAAAACACTAAAGCCGAAAATATAAGGCTTTTGCATGCCCTTGACATATTCTGCGGCTAAACCAAGAATATTATCTTCGACCTGTTCGTCAACAAAATAAGCCTTGATACCCTGCCTCATGGCAGCCCCAAGAATACACCCAATTCCTACCGGAACATATATGGGCAAAAACGGCTGGAATATTTTTAACGCGTTTTTGGATGAAGAATTAATCAAAATCATGTTTTTCTCGGATTGCCTATAAAATTACTTTACGCTGCCGGCCCACTTTTTATAAAAGTTGTTTAGCTTTGCGAATTCATCATAAGTCTGTAAGGATATTTTTGCTTCAGAAACCACTAGGCCAGTATAACCGCAATCCCTTAATAAGTTCAAGAAATACAAAGAATGACCGGGAGATTGATGAATATGCGTATGCCATAATGACGAGCCATATTTATAACCGGTCAAATGTATATGGGAAGCCTGTTTTATGGCCCGGGCAAACTCTTCTTCGAATATCCCGCAGCATTCCAGCTGTAAATGTTCCAGGTCAAGGCACCTGCCCATGCCAAATTTGCGCATAAATTTTAGCGGTTCGTGGACACTGCATGTATTTTCTATGCATAATTTGGCATTAACGCCGCTAAAAATTTTGGCGATCTTTTCCCATTCATTATCCCAGTATATGTTGTGGAAAACAACTACGCCGGCGCCTATCGCCGAAACCAACTCGGCTAATCTTGAAAAATCAGAATTATCGTTTGGGGCATGGACTGCATACCTAAAACCGAATCTCTTGCAAAGCTTAATAAGGCGTTTAACATCTTTTAGTATTATTCCAGAAAGAAATAATTCTACCGCCCTTAATCCCGCCTTCTCAATAATTAAAAAGTAATCTTCACTTGGTTCACTCTTGGCGGTAATAATCATGTTATCTTTTATTGGCATAAACTTTTATCAGATAAAATTTGTATGCATAGGAGGAGCCCCTTGCGGAGCTTTGTACGCCGCTTTCCCTTGTTTTAAATCCCACAAGAATTCATTTACTTTGTGCTGAAGGCATAGGGTGCCGCAGGCGCTCTGCGCGTTAAACTTATCCGAGCAAATAGACTCCATAACTTCCGCGTAACGCCTGCTTTGCCATATTTCCTTAAAAGGCGTATCAACAATGTTTCCTATATGAAATTTTTTATACTTCGTGTTAAAAAGCATACCGCAGGGGGCAACCAATCCTGAACCTGACATCTGCATTATAAATGCCGGGCCGTAACAGCGGCTATATTTACGTTTCCCCTCGCTTAGTATTTTAGACCATTTTATTTTCACTTGATACTCATCGTTAGAAAAAGCCTCAGCTTCTTTTAAAATACTTTCCAAGGCAAAATATTCGGGATAGTTAATACCAAGGCTGCCAAATTCATCGTCACTACAATGTTTAATAACCGTATAATCAACCTTTAATTCCCTGCCCAGCTTAGCCAAAGGGATTACCTGGTCGGACAACTGCGGCAGTAAAACCATTTGCAACCCCAGCGTAACACCGAGGCTTTTTTCATTCTTTATCCTTACACATTCTTTTATAGTGCTAATGACCTTGTCAAAGCATGCTTCCTTACAACCCATAATTTTCGCGTAACGGCCGGGTTCGGCCGCTGAAATATTAAACCGCAAATAGGTCAAACAGGGTAATATCTCTTCTAATTTATCGTCTTTAAGCAGAAACCCGTTAGTTCCGAGCGCAACGTCCAAGCCATTCGCTTTTCCTCTTAAAACAGCATCATAAAGATGGGGCGAACATGTGCTTTCGCCATCGCTGACAAAACTTACCGCCTTTACCCCAATATCGACCGCATCATCTAAGAACCTGAATATCACATCCCGTGTTAATTTTTTTTCATCATTCGCCTGTAACTGTCCATAACAATAAACGCAGCGATACGTGCACCGCCGGGTCAGGGCGCAATCAATAGTAATTGGGGCTATATGCTCACCCCTCTGCCAGGCCTCTAACCTTTCCCTATGCCAGGATAGCTTATGGCCATCAAGTATTAAATTTTGCATTTTTTCCGCGCCTTCTTATAAAAGTCAATGAATCCCTGGGAATAAGCTCTAAGTTTTTATTATCTTTTGGAAAGTAAAAATCTTTTACCAAATTCAAGTAGCCATTGGCTACCTGCAGAAAAGAGGGAAAAGAGAGCGCCTTTGATACGCCATGCTCCCTTATGCTTAACCTATAGGGCACTTCGGCAAAAAGGTAATTTTTCTTTATTAGCCTTATCAGGATATCAGACTGAAAGAAAAAACTCTTATTCCGAGAGCTTAGTTTTTTTAATACAGCTTTTCTATATATGACGGTGCCGTTTGTGTAATTCAAGTTAATTAGGAAGGTGGTATTAACTATCGTGCGATAAACAAGAGAAAGTATATTGCGCCACAACGGCCTTACTTCCCGGTTATAAATGAAAGGTATTACAATATCAACATGTTCGAGTAATTTACAATAACGTAATATTTCCCACGGATCATTTTCGTTATCTCCGGGCAGCATAACTACAGCTTCCCCTAAAGAATTATCAGCTCCCTCCCAAAAAGACAAGCCTATGCCGCAAGGATGCTTATGGCTTATAATTTTAACCCGCTTGTCGTTTTCTATAATACCTTGGACAAGGCATGCTGTCTTATCAGTAGAGCCGTCGTCAATCGCGATAATCTCTCCGTTTATGCCTAACTCATCAAAAGCCAAAAGCGTATTATTAACCGCTTTTGTAATATTATCCTCTTCATTAAGCGCCGGCATAATCACAGAAATATCATATTTATCTATTAATAGATTTTTCGCGGGCTTGCTTATATTCTTTTTAGATACTACCCTATTTACCGCGCTGACAATATGTTCCGTGCCGGGATAATAGGCTTTTTCCAAGGCCGAACTGGCAGGTATCGGCGTATCAGGCGCGGAAACCCTCTCTACAGGGCCTTTAAAAGAAGCCTTTTCTACGAGCCTGGCGATTATTTCACTCGCGAAACCGCAAGTTATATGGCCTAAATCGGCAACAACAAGGCACCCTGTCTTTGTAACAGATTCAATAATCAACCCGTCGTCCAAAGGCTTTAAACAGCGTATGTCTATTATCTCGGCGTCAATTCCCTGGGTTTGTAATTCGTTCGCAGCCTTAATTGCAAAATAAACCATCTGCGACGCCGCCACTATCGTAACATCTTTTCCCTGCCTCCTGATGATTCCCTTCCCTATGGGCACCTCATATAGCTCTTCAGGCACATAGCCTATATAATCATAAATCCAGCGGTGTTCTACAAACAAGACAGGATTACCGTCGCGAACGCTTGAGATCAATAAACCTTTAGCATCATAAGGAGTTGCCGGCATCACAACCTTTAACCCGGGAACGTGGGTAAACAATGAATGTAATGCCTGCGAATGCTGGGCCGCGGAACCCCATCCCCTGCCAATAATACTTCTTATAACCAACCCGGCATTAGCGTGGCCTCCGGTCATATACGACCACTTTGCCGCGTGATTGATAATCTGGTCCATACACATAGGAAGAAAATCCATGCGCATATGTATAAATATTGGCCTCAAACCCGCAATTGCCGCTCCTATTGCTACCGCGGTCAAGCCATTTTCGGCAATAGGAATATCCATAACCCTGTCCTTGCCAAATCTCTCTTGCAATCCTAATGTAGTCCCAAACGTCCCACCCGAATCATCAATCCCTTCACCGATCAAGAAAACACGTTTGTCTGTTTCAAGAAGTTGGATTTGCGCCTCCTTGATTGCTTCACGATAAGAAAGGCCCCGCAGGCCTTCTTTCGCCAGGGTATTCTCAAAATCCGCTTTTTCCGTATAAACTTTCGTCCAAGGCATATTATTTATCGAAACCTTAAATCATAAAAACTTTTTTTAAAATCATTTGATTTTCCTATCGTTTTCTTTATAACTCGGTATATCTTTTCCGCGGCATGGCCGTCTCCGTATGGGCAGTTGACAGCCTTGCAAGATCGCTTGAACTCTACAGATAATGCCCTACTGATTGCTTTTCTTATATCTTTTGCCATTGGAGGACAATCAATAACACTATCCGGCTTTACCCTTCCTTTTTGCCGGTCCCCAATATTCACAGTTGGCTTTTTGAGTGCCGGCGCCTCTATTATTCCGCTGGAAGAATTGCCAACAACCGCGTTAACATATTTGATTGTTGATAAATACCTTATCCGGCCTAAAGACGTAAAACTCACCGCTCGGCGTGAATTTTTGCCTACATAATCGTCTATAAGGCTGCATATTATCTTGGCACCGATATCCGCGTTCGGCTTTGTAAAAATAACTTTTAAATCCTTAAAATTATCCAATGCCTTTAATAATTCCTTGAATTGAGGGCCTGATGTGTTTTCCTCAAGTGTCGCGGGATGAAATGTCACCAAAAGTGTTTTCGCCCCGAAATCTAAGCCTAATTCCTTCTGAAGTTCATCCTTCTTTAACAAATTCAGATTCTTTATGTTGTCTATGGCTAACGCGCCGGTATTAAATACCCGTGCAGGAAGCTCTCCCAACTGAATTACCCGCCTTCGATATTCTTCCGTAGAAGTGAAATGCAATAGGCTCATTTTCGTAATTGAGTGCCTGAATGCATCGTCTATGGCCCCTTCAGTCAGCTCGCCGCCGTGTATATGGGCTAAAGGTATCCCGGCAATAAATACTGCTTGGGAAGCGGCAAAAATCTCAAAACGGTCTCCAAGAACAACTACCATATCCGGTTTAAGCCTGCTTAAGCAATCGGAAAAAGAAATCAACCCTATGCCCAACGACTTGGTTATCCCTGCCTTTGTATCAGAAGATAACAGCATTTCAATTCTTTCGCTTATTTTGAAGCCGTCACTTTCTATTTCTCTATACGTCAGGCCAAACTCCCTTAAGAAGTGCGAGCCGGTAACAAGAAGCTGTAAAATAAAATCTCCGGAATCCTTTATCTTCTTTAATAATGGATACAGCAGGCCATATTCAGCGCGGCTTCCGGTAATAACACAGATTTTTTTTCTCATAACTCTATAAGCTCATCTTTTTCAAATGCCCTTTTGGCAAGCGCGCCTATCGCTTCATCCCACCTCATAGGGCTGATTCCTGTGCCGGGCCTCTTGACAGCGATATTACTCTCTGTAAGGCGCTCCCCGCGCTTTATATTCCTCGCGGCTACGATACTTTTACGCACAACCCCGATATTGGCGCTCTCCGAACGCGATGGCTTTTTTATCCCGCCACCCATTGCAATACCCACATTACGGATTGACCTTGCCATAGCTGTAAATTCCCGCGGATTAAGGCTTGCTTTATGGTCAGGCCCAAGCATATTTCTATCCAATGTAAAATGTTTCTCTATAACGCTCGCGCCTAATGCAACGGCGGCAAGCGCGGCATCATAGCCTTGCGTGTGGTCGGAATAGCCGACCCTTACCTTGAATTTATCCTTAATAACCAGCATAGCTTTTAAATTCACGTCTTCTATAGGCGTAGGGTAACCTGTATTGCAATGCAAAACTGTGACATCTTCTTTCTTAGTGCCGCTAGAAATCAAGATATTTAAAGCAGCCGCTATTTCTTTCAAAATACTCATCCCTGTTGACAATATTATTTTTTTACGCAAAGAGCCGATTTTTCGCAAATAGGGCAGGTTAGTTATCTCGCCAGAAGGTATTTTAAATATCTCTAGGCCTAATTCGCTTAAAAACTCTATGCTGTCCATATCAAATGCCGTAGATAAAAATAAAATCCCTTTTTTCCTGCAATGCGCGAATAATTTTTTATGGGCACCCCTGCCTAACTCCAATGACTTTAACATCTCAAATTGTGATTCATCCCTATCTGTGGTTAAGTCTTGATAAGGGGCCTTAGGCGCGTTTCTTGAAACAACAAGTTCAGCTCTGAACGTCTGAAATTTAACCGCGTCAGCTCCTGACGCGTAAGCAGCGTCTATCAATCCCTTGGCTGTTGAGTATGAACCATTATGATTTACGCCCGCTTCCGCGATAATAAATACCCTATCGAACATTATTCCTCACCTTCACTAAAGGATTACCGTAAGCAATGGCGTTATCTGCCACATCTTTCAATACTACGCTGCCGGCGCCGATAATACAATTCTTGCCCACTTTTACTGATTGTATAATAGAAGCGCCTGTGCCAATATGCGAACACCTTTTTATGCTTACGCCTCCGCTTAATGCTGCGCCCGAAGCGATATGCGCGAAATCCGCTATCCTACAATCATGCTCAATTATCGCCCCTGTATTTATTATACAGTTACTGCCTATCCTAACCCCGGCATTAATAATTGCCCCGGGGCCGATATAATTTCCTTCGCCAAGTTTAGATGATTCAGATACAACAGAACAAGGATGAATAACATTCGGCAATTTAAACCCTATTTTTTTTACCTTATTGAATAGCGAGATCCTTAAATCCGGGTTTCCGATACCGCCCACAGCTATAAAGCAATTTTTTATCCCTTTCCTGAAACAACTTCCCAAAACACTGTCGTTGCCTAAAACAGGCATGCCGAAAATTATTTCACCCTTCCTCTTATTTACATCCGTTAGCCCTGCTATTTCAAATCTTTTACCGCTTAGAATAGCATCTATAATAACCCTGCAATGCCCGCCAGAGCCTAGCAAAATAATTTTTTCCATCTTAATAAGTAACCCCGAATTTTTTCAATGTCTTCTGCAATTCCTGACATTCTCCTATGTCAAGCCATGATTTTTCCGAAACAGGATAAACAGAAACCTTCTTTTTAGCATCTATGGCCTTGTTAATCAAATCGGTAATGTTAAAATACTCATTTTTTGGCAACAGCTCCAATATGCCTTGTTTAAGCACATACATCCCGGTATTCACTAAAAGGTCGTATTCCGGTTTTTCCTTAATGGCTTTCAGCGCTCCCCCTTCGTTAATATCACATATGCCGTAAGGTATAACATAGTGCTTCATGGATACGACTAACGTTATATCGTCTTTATTTGCTTTATGAAATTCTAAAATATCGGAGTAATCCGCGTCTATCAGCGTATCGCAATTAGTCACGAAGAAACTCTCTCCTATTGAGCCGCCCAGTAAAAACAAACTTCCCGCTGTGCCTAATGGCTTTTTCTCCTCGATATAGCTTATATTATACTCATGGCAGCAATCATCAAAATATGCCTTTAAAATGTTCGCTTTGTAATTAACGGACAGGTAAAAATCCTTACACCCGTATTCAGCGAATCTTTCCATAATGACTTCTATTACAGGCTTATCGCCTATAGGTATGAGGGATTTAGGAAGGATATTTGTAAATGGCGACAGCCTCTTGCCTTCTCCGCCAGCCATTATAACCACAGAGGCATCTATCGATTTTTGTTTATTTATTTTTTTTTCAAAAAAGTCCAGCCACCATATCGCGGAAATAACCCTTTTATGAGCGTCAACTATCGGAAGGCACCCTATTGCCTTAGATAACATTAAATCCTTTGCTTCTTCTTTTGCATAGCCATTTTGAAGATAATGAGGGTTCTTATTCATCACGCAAGTAACGCCCTTTTCTAAAGTAGCGCCCTTAAGTATCCACCTTCTTATATCGCCATCAGTAACTGAACCAAGGAGCTTATTCTCTTCATCTGTTACAAATAATGTCTTCTCTCCTGCCTCATCCATCCGTTTCAAGGCTTCTTTAATAGTCATACCGCAACCAACAAGAGTATGTTTTAGCTTTTCCATATTGTTTCCTTAAGCTCACCTATAGTCAGAGCTACTTTTCTTACCTGGTTTTCGGTCAAATTAGTACTGCAAGGTATATTTAAAACCCTATTCCAAAACCAAAAAGCCCTCGTTATACTATAAGCCTGATTTTTTAGATATGGCCTCTGCATATGGCATAAATACCAAAGCGGCCTTGTTTCTATGCCTTTACTCGCGAGCTCAAGCATCAATTTCTTTCTATCGCATCCGTATTTTTCTTTTTCAATAATTAATGAATAAAACCAATAATTAGGGATTGTCCCATCGGGTATACCTAAGACTTCCAAACCTTCCATGCCTTTAAGCTCTTCTTTGTATAATCCGTAGTTGATTTTTTTTATTTTGATAAAACTATTTAACTTTTCCAACTGAGATATCCCCAGCGCCGCCTGTAAACTGCTCAAACGAAAATTATAGCCCACTTCATTATGCACCGCGTTTATAGGGTCATCTTTTGCCTGATTTGTTAAATATTTTGCCCTCTCGGCCAGGTTTTTATTGCCTGTAACGATCATTCCGCCGCCAGCGGCCGTGATGATTTTGTTCCCGTTAAATGAATAAACACCAAAGTCGCCGATGGTGCCGGTGAATCTATTACGATATGCGCCTTTTGTATAGTATGCCCCTAAGCTTTCTGTGGCATCTTCTATTACCTTAAGCCTAAATTTCTTGGCTATTTTCATTATTGCTTCCATATTACAAGGATTGCCGAAAACATGGACCGGCATAACCGCTTTAATAATCCTTGCGCTTCTTTTATTTTTTAAACCGTTCTTGGTAAGTACGCATTCTTTTTCGCAAAACCGGCTAAATTTATCAACATCTAAATTTAAATAATCATCGCAATCCATAAAAACCGGCTGTCCCCCTGTATATCTTACTGTGTTTATCGGAGCGATAAATGAAACGGTTGGAACAATAACCTCATCATTATATTTGATGCCGGATAATTTTAAAGCAATAAACAAACCCGCGGTCCCATTAATACAGGATACCGCGTATTTGGCGCCCGTATACCCTGCGACTGCTTTTTCAAACCTATCTACAAATGGGCCTGCCGAAGAAACCCATCCCGAATCAAGGCATTCCTTCAGATACTTATATTCATTATCGTCTATATTCGGAATAGAAAGAGGTATCAAGTTCTTATGCTTAGACATTGTATATGCCCGGTTTATATTGCCCTTTATGCAGTTTAAACCATTCGATTGTTTCTTTTAACCCTTGCTCCAAAGAATATTTAGGGGCGAAACCAAGCAGTTCTTGCGCCTTTTTTATATCCGCGCGCAGCCTTGTAACTTCGCTATTTTTAGGCCTTTGCCGTTCCTTGTCTTTTACAACTTTAATATTAGAGCCAATAAGTTTCTTAATAGTTTTTATCAAATCTTTAATTGATATCTCAAAATTTGAGCCTATATTTATAATCTCACCTATACACTTCTTGGATTCAGCAGCTTTTATAAATCCTTCTACAGTATCCTTTACAAAGGTCAAATCCCGCGTAGGGAATAAAGAACCCAGCCTTAAGCTCTCCTTTCCGCTAAGCATCTGGGTGATAATTGTAGGAATTATGGCCCTGGCTGATTGGCGCGGGCCATAAGTATTAAACGGCCTTATAACAGAAACAGGTAAATTAAACGAGCTATGGAAAGACATAGCCAGGAAATCCGCGCCTGCTTTCGTAGCCGCGTAAGGAGACTGGGGATTCACCGGATGCCCTTCATGGATAGGGACAAACTGCGCGCTGCCATATACTTCGCTTGTGGAAGTATGCACAAACCTTTTTATGTCGGAATCGCGGGCTGCCTGTAATAAATTCAAGGTACCTTTTATATTAGTATCCACATAGGCATCGGGCGAATAATAAGAATAGGGAATCCCTATTAACGCTGCCAAATGAAATACAACCTTCACATCCTGCATTGCAAATCGGACGCTGTCATAATTCCTTATATCGCCGCTTACAACTTCAAGCCTTTCTTTATATGGCAATGTTTCAAGCCACCCCCAGAAATTACGGGAGTTATACCGCAGGAAAACCTTTACCTTATAATCTTCTGCAACCAGCCTTTCGCATAAATGCGAACCAATAAATCCCGCTCCCCCTGTCACCAAAACCTTATTTCTTGCAGCCATCTTCTCTCCCTTTTCTTATTTTATTGAAGCCTCTAAGGTCTGAAGCCTAGCCATATTGCTAAGACTGCCGTTTGCCAGAATAAGTTCAGAGTATCTTCCTTCTTCTATAATTCGGCCATTTTTAAGGACATATACATAATCAGCATTTATAATCGTTGAAAGCCTGTGCGCCACAACAACAACCGTAGTTTCTTTAGCAATATTCTCTATTGCCTGTTGGATTAAACGTTCAGAATGCGTATCCAGGGCGCTGGTAGCCTCATCCAGAATCAATAGCTTAGGTTGGCGAAGTATTGCCCTGGCTAAAGCGATACGTTGAATCTGCCCGCCGGATAACCTGACCCCGCGGTCACCTACGATTGTTTCGTAACCATGGCTTAACTTTCCAATAAATTCTTCGGCATTGGCTTGTATACAGGCCTGCTTAATTTTATCGTCGCCTGCCATATCATTTGCCCAGCGTAAATTATCGCGGACACTCATATTAAACAAAACACTTTCCTGCGGCACATATCCGATATTGCGGCGCAATGAATTTATATCGAATTCCTGAAGGCTAACCCCGTCAAAAGCAATACTGCCGCTTGAAGGCTGAAGAAAACCCATAATCAAATCAATCAGCGTCGATTTACCCGCTCCCGACTCTCCGACTATTGCTATCATCTTTCCTTTAGAGATGCATATATTTACGCCGCTCAATATAGGCCGGCTGCCATCATAACCAAAGGCGAGATTCTCTATGTTTATTTCACTACTGAAATCCGTGAATTGCTTCGCGCCTGATGGCTGTCTCATCGCACAAGCGCTGTCTTTTAAGCTTATAACCTGTTCATAGCTGGGGAAAAAGTTATCCAAGCAGTTTTTATACTCCGCGGCATTACCGATTAAAGGAACCACGCGGGCAAGGGCATAAAATAATACCGCTGTCTCCGATAACGGAAGGGTAAAACTTCTTGCAACGAATAAACCAATAGACAAGACTAATATGCCGAATGGAAAATACGCTAGCGGCATTGCAAAATTAAGGACTTGGGATTTTATTGTTACCTCTCTATGGGCGTCAAAAGCAAAAGCTAGCGCCGAGACGCTTTTATCTTGCTTGCCGAAACCCAAGACCACTTTCGCCAAGCTTAAATTTTCCTGAATAACCGTGCTAATCTTATTAGCGGTAGATGTATTCAATTTACCTA
Organism: Omnitrophica bacterium GWA2_41_15; assembly: GCA_919901925.1. GTDB lineage: Bacteria > Omnitrophota > Gorgyraeia > Gygaellales > UBA12090 > CAKKQA01. The sequence goes on from CAKKQA010000094.1 coordinate 36,742, forward strand.
ATTTATAGCTTATTTTCCCAAGCCAAAAAAACGGCATTACAAAAATTACAGCGCTTGCAATTGTAACGGAAGTAACCTGCCAGGAAAGATAGAAAGGGACAACTAGATACAGGGCTATTTGAAAGATGCAGGAAAAATAGCGCCCCATAGCGCTAAGCGCGTCGCCAATTACCGTCATTTCACGGATAAAGGTATTAATTAACACGCCTTGGTTATTTTTGGTAAAAAAAAGCCAGCGGGCATTTAAAAAATCTTCAAATGTCCCCAGCATTAATTCGCGCAATAACGCGTATTTAGTCTTTAAAATCGCGCGCTGGGCAAAAATCTGGAAACCGGACTTAAGGATATTAAAAAACATGAATACAGCCAATAGCCACCCCAAAGTTACCGGTAATCCTGTAAATTTTATTACAGCCGTTATCTTTTGCGTAACTATACTGGCATTGGCTAAATTAGGATTAAGGAACAAATCCACAATAACAACCAATGAAAAGATGGACGCGGCGTCAAAGATATTTGCAAAGAAAAGCAACGCCGTGTTAATAACAACTAACCGGGGATATTTCTTAAAGATAACGCGCGTGAATGTTATGGCTTTCATATATTAGTAATTATTTTAGAAATTCCCTGTTTGCGCGTAAAAATTCCGCGCCAATACGGGTTGTAATTACGCCTTGCGGCTGGCAATTATTTAAAAACGACCAAAAACACTGCTGC